>CAXTCR010000282.1:0-4972 GCA_964242555.1 uncultured Ktedonobacteraceae bacterium | reverse complement strand
CGACGTGAACCTTTGCAGCCTCGCCTAGCTTCATGATCGCGCCTTTTCCAAAGCGACGCTCAATTTGTGAGAGCGCGAGATCAATAGCTTTTTCTCGCTCGGTCATAGCGGGAGAAGCAGAGGCTGTCCCGTTGCGGTCTACTGTAGCTTTTTCTTTTTTAGTTGGTGCCATGCATTTTACAGGATAAGAGCACCCGCTGATGCGTTATGCTCAAGAAATATCCTGCATCCTCCTTTTACAATACACTTTTCCCATAGGGGGACAGCGTTTTTCAAAACAAGTGCGTGAGCTGTATGGCGACACCGAGCAAAGGAGATAGGAATAGTGATGTAATTGCCCGTGCGTACCAACATGTCGCGCGTGATAATGCTCTTCTACGTAGCTATTCTTTGCAAAGGATAAAAATACGGAAATAGGCGGTAGGTGCTCTCTTTCCTACCTACGAAAGTAGAACAATCGTACCATAAAGCCTGTTGAGTGTCAAGCTTTACAAGCTTTGGGTCATGCGCAGAGAGACCTTACGGTCTCCCTATGCATGTATTTTTACTGTAAATCACGACGCCCTTCAAGGGCACGGCTAAGCGTGCCTTCATCAGCGTACTCAAGATCGCTATTATTTGAAAGACCGCGCGCTAATGCCGTGATGCGTAGATCACGTCTGCCCAGCGTTGCGAGTTCAACTTTAACGTAGTCGGCGGTCATGTCACCCAGCGTACCAGGGTTCATAGCGAGAATGATTTCACGTATGCTGTTGTGCTCCACACGCCGGACAAGCTCGTTGATGCGCAGGTCTTTCACACCAATACCATCCATTGGTGAAATCCTACCATGTAGCACATGATAGAGACCTTTATAGACTCCTGTCTTGTCGAGCGCAATGAGATCAAGCGGTTCCTCAACCACACAAATGATGCTTTGATCGCGTGCAGGATTGGAGCAAATGGCGCAGGGATCGGTTTCAGTGATATTGAAACAGCGCGAACAATAGATAATGCTCTCTTTTACGCGCATAATCGCCTCGGCTAAACGCCGTGCTTGATCGTTTGGACTACGCAACACAAAGAAGGTCAGGCGTTGCGCCGTTTTTACGCCAATGCCCGGTAGTTTTGAGAATTCTTCGACCAGTGCCGCCACTGGTGGTGCTATGTCGCTCATAAATTAGAAAAGTCCTGGAATCTTCACGCCACCGGTGACGTTAGTGGCCATCTTTTGCTGTGCATCGTTGGCCTTATCAAACGCGTCCTTGGCGGCGGCGCGTACCATTGCCTCAAGTTCTGCAATTTCGTCGGGGCTAAATGCTTCGGGGTCAATCTTCACATCGGTGATCTCAAATTTGCCGGTCATTGTAATTGTGACAGCTCCACCACCTGCCGTACCAACAAATTTAGACGCCTCTAGCTCCTCTTGCATCTTAACAAGTTTTTGCTGCATTTTCTGAATTTCACGCATGTTCATAAGAAAAAACTCCTTCTACTGTTGTTTGGGTGTAACTTCCTTTACCTGTGCTTTAAACATTCGCACGACTTCCTGCACTACGGGATCAGCTTTCGCCTTCTTTTCGAGCACCTCAAGACGCGTCTCGACTGGTGCGTCCTCAACCATACTATTGGGTGTAGCCATTCTATCACTGACAGGTGCATCACTAGTAGTATTCTCTCTCACCTTGTGCGTTCTGGCAAGTGGTGGAGCAGAAGGGACTTCTTGTACAGGCGCAACGTTTGTAGACTCTGATCTGGTCGTTTGCTCACGAACTGGTTTCGGCGACGTAGATGGGCTTGCCGCCTCGGGCGCGACTGGCCGTTCACGATATGCGGATGGTTGAGCAGGTGTGAGTATACCTGAGTTAGCAACCCGGTCTCCACTGTTACGTGCTATTGGCGGCGGAGGCGGAACAGACGCACCGGGAAGTTGCCCTGGTGGAAGCAAGCGAATTTGACACTCCTGCCCAAGCTCAATCTTTAGCCCCCACTCGATAGCTTTGCGGCGCTCTTCTTTTTGCAAAGTCTCGTAATGGAATTTGGCTGAAGCTTTCAGCACAACGATGGGCAAATCACGCGTCCCCTCTACATCCACGATGCTGTAATCGTTCAGAACTGCCGCTATCATCGAACCATCTTTTTTCGTTTTTATGCGCCTCTTGATCAGTTCCCACTTCTCTTTTATTCCGGCGACAGTGAGCAGTGGTAAGTCATCCCCATGCTGCTGTGCAGCTGGTTGCTCCACTATCGTCTTCTCCTGCTCCACCTGCGGAGGAACAAGCGAGAGCGTTGGACGAGTTGGCAGTACAACTGGTTCTTCCTCCTCGCCCTCATCATAGGCAGCAACATCATCCCAATCTGGAAGTGAGTCATCAGATGTTTGTATGCTTACTGGCTCTGGTTGTTTTACGCTGGTAGGCAGCCCTACTTCTTCCTCATTATGCACAATGGACTCAGGACGGGTAGGCGGTTGCGCAATGCGCGGTTGCTTCTGAGACGGCAATACCTGTTGGGGCCTCGCAGGAGCTTGTACTCGTGCTGGCGGGTCTACTGGAGTTCCCCCAGTCTGGGCAGTACGATGGTGCTCAATACAGGTGAGCAGCGCGAGTTCCAGACCAAGTTGCGGTGTAGCTTGATTCTTCTGCATCAGTTCGTTCTGGGCAAAGACTCGTGCATGTTCAGTGAGTTCTTCGAGGCTAAAGAATTGCGCGGTTTGTGTAATCTCGCGCACCTCATCCTCGGTACTATCAAGAATTTCCGCGATATTTGCGCCTGCTTTATTAAGCATCATGGCGCGCATGTACTCAGCGACCTGACCATTGATCTGGCGCAGATCAGCACCCGCTTCTGCAAGCTCGTGAATGAGATGTAGGCCGGCACCACTATCTAGCTGCGCGATGTGCGTAACAAACGTCTGAATGGCACGTGGGTCTGCGATACCAAGCATGGTTTGCACTTTGGCGAGGCTAATCTCTTCCCCAGAGTAGGCAATAGCCTGATCGAGTAGACTTAGAGCATCGCGCATTCCTCCAGCAGCGGCACGAGCGATCAGTTCGGAGGCACTGCGCTCAAGTTTGACGTGTTCCTGCTCTGCGACGAAGGTGAGATGGTCGACGATTTGGCGCGTGGTGATGCGTTTGAAGTCGAAGCGTTGACAACGAGAAAGAACTGTGGGAAGCATCTTGTGCACATCGGTCGTTGCCATTACAAAGATAGCATGTTCGGGCGGCTCCTCCAAGGTCTTAAGAAGCGCATTAAAAGCCTCAGTTGTAAGCATGTGAGCTTCGTCGAGAATATATATCTTATATTTACCCTCAGTAGGCCGCACCATGACCTTTTCGCGCAACTCACGGATACTGTCGATACCGCGATTGGAGGCGGCGTCAATTTCGATCACATTGAACGAATTGCCATTGGTGATCTCTCGGCACTGCTCACACACATTGCATGGTTCGCCATTCTTGCGATTGGTGCAGTTGAGCGTCTTCGCAAGCAGACGAGCGGTACTCGTCTTGCCGGTTCCTCGCGGGCCAGTGAACAGGTAGGCGTGACTGAGTTTGCCACTATCCAATTGGTTCTTGAGTGTGTCTACGATAGACTGCTGACCAACAAGATCAGAGAAGGTCTGTGAGCGCCATTTGCGGTAAAGCGATTGTGAGGCCATTGTTTATTAACTCCCGCCTGCGTGTCCTCGTGACGGGCCGCACCTGGAAATTTAAAATTAAGAGGAACTTTATAAGCCTTAAATAAAGGATAAAAGACACAGAAAACCGACTTTCGCCCGGCCCTGGCGGTCAGCGTAATCAGGCGACCCTGCGGCACCCAGAGAGGTCCACTTACCGTTGCTTCCTCTCGGACCTAGCGGGGTTCACAGACATCTGCCGCGCAGGACCCAATTACGCCGACCGCCAGGGCCGGAAGAAAATCGGTCCGTCCCGCCTTGGTATTACTTCAGCGGGACGAGACTATACTACTCTCTTTTGGAGAACTTGTCAACTCAGATACTTCCCAATTAGAAGACGATATTTCTCTTTTACCTCAGCAAGAATAGAGGCTCGATCGGTAATGATCGACGTAGCAAGCGCGCTTGCACAGCCGCATGTTGACTGAGAACGGTCAGCAGGAATTGCATGGGCTACGCTTTGCAAGATGCGTTGTGCATTAGCAATATTGGCGCCAAGATTGCTCACCACCATCTCAACAGTTACAGACTCTTCAGACTCATGCCAGCAGTCATAATCGGTAACACAGGCAATGGTGGCATAACACATCTCCGCCTCGCGTGCCAGCTTCGCCTCTGGTAGAGCTGTCATACCAATGATGTCCATGCCCCACTGACGATAGAGGTTCGACTCTGCTTTGGTCGAAAAAAGCGGTCCCTCCATGACAACTAAGCCCCCACCCTCGTGCACTTTTACATCACCAAGCTTGCTTGCAGCATCGTAGAGGAACTTGCTAAGCGTAGGACAAAATGGCTCCGCGAAGGTACAGTGAACAACGAGTCCTCCCTCAAAGAAACTGTTAACGCGGCTCTTCGTGCGATCAAAGAGCTGGTTGGGGATGACTAAATCGCGTGGTGCAAGGGCTTCGCGTAAACTGCCAACAGCACTGACCGAGATAACGTATTCCACACCGAGGCTTTTCAAAGCATAGATATTCGCACGAACAGGTATTTCAGTTGGGCTAATGCGATGTCCACGTCCGTGACGAGGCAGGAAAGCCATAGAAACACCATTAACCTTCCCTATCGCGATAGCATCGCTTGGGTCACCAAATGGTGTCTGTACGTTCACCTCTTCAACATCGGTCATGCCCTCCATATGATAGAGACCACTTCCTCCAATAACTCCAATAGTTGCCTGTGGCATATGAGATACTCCTTATTAAAGCAGGAAAAATAGGGTGCAAGCTTCTTGCACCCTGTATTGTATCGCATAGCGTATGATAACTAGCCTCTAATGCGTACGTACTTCCTCTTACCAGCTCTGACAAT
>CAXTCR010000281.1:0-5006 GCA_964242555.1 uncultured Ktedonobacteraceae bacterium | reverse complement strand
GTGTGCATTTGATCTAAGGCATTACAGGAAAAAGACTCAATCGCCAACTCCTTGCCGAAGCAAGGAGTTGGCGATTGAGTCTTTTTCATTTGTGAGGACAAAAGTCCCTATCGAGACGTGCAAAATCTCTCTACACTGGAAATATGGGACGAGGGGAACATGGGAATGAGGAGATATAAGGTTAGAGAGAAGGATACATACATGACACTATCACGCATAGAGATTGAAGATACATGGGAAGATTTTGTTGGGACAAAAAGTACAGCAGCGCGCGAGGAATTAATTTTGCACTATATGCCGCTCGTACGATTTGTTGTGAGCAGGCTAGGTATTCCGCCGACGAGTATGCTAGAAGCAGAAGACCTCGTGAGTTATGGCACGATTGGACTGATGAACGCGATCGATCGCTATGACCCACTGCGTGGCGTACGCTTTGAAGCCTTCGCGACCTCGCGTATTCGAGGAGCAGTTATTGACCAGTTGCGGACGTTGAACTGGCTGCCGCGTTCAGCAGTTTCGCGTGTGAAGCAGGTCGAGACGACGCTAGCGACTCTGGAGCAGCGTTTGGGGCGCTATGCGCAAGAGGATGAAGCCGCTAAAGAGCTGGGAGTGACGGTCGAGCGCTACCGGCATATGGTAGTAGAGGCCGGTCTATCGCTCTTATCGCTCGACGCTCCACTTTCGATATTTGGACAAGATGATGAGCTGTTAACCTTAAGAGACTTGTTAGAGGACTCTGCAAATCCTGGTCCTTCTGAACTTACAGAGCAAAAGGAAATGTCCCAGTTGCTGGGTCAGGCGCTCGAACATCTCCCGGAACGTGAGCAGTTGTTGCTCTCGCTCTACTATGTTGAAGAATTGACGATGAAGGAGATCAGTAGGGTGATGGATGTGTCAGAGTCGCGGGTGTGTCAGCTGCACGCACAGGCACTTCTGCGCCTGCGTACACTGCTCACAAGCTCAGATGTGGAAGAGAAGCCAAAGAAACTGCGGGTGCAGGTGTCGAGCGGCAGTAAAGGGGCGAGTAAGCCACGTACGAGGAAAGTTGCATCATAAGTCATATACCCTATCACTATTTGAACTAGCAACAATACATTTATGAAATAACGATGTTGTGCCGATACTAATGAATATGATTGCAAGGGTGATTACAACGGTATTTGAAAGGAGTTATTGTGAAAGGCAACATGGGTGCGCATCTTCGAGAAGTCACTCCGAAGTATGTAGCGCGATCAAGGAAGAACGCTCCGACGGAAGAGGCTCAAGCTGAGCACCCATCGGATAGAGGGCAGGCAATGAAGAGAAGAGTGCGAACCATACACGAGCAACGTGTTTCGCGTGTTGAAACACTGCGCGCACAAGTGCGGGCGGGCTTCTATCAAGTGAACACGCAGGTACTGGCAGAACGTATGCTGGAGAATGAGACGCATTTTGTAGAGGGAAGTCAAGAATAACTATACCCATTCTGCGTAGGCACTGCGTCTATACTCGAATACTCTTATTCCAGAAACGCTGCTACATTCCCTTCTGTAAAAATCATGAAAATTGACCTTACAAGTGCAGCGGCAAGGACGCTTATGACACGCTTCTGATAAAGGGGGCTAACATGCTTGTATTACGACGAAAAGTCGGCGAAAGTATAGTGCTAGACGGTGTAATCAATATATCGGTGTTGGCAGTAGAAGGCGAACGCGTGAAGATAGGCATTAGCGCGCCGCCAAATGTAACCATTGTGCGCGAGGAGTTGTTGCGTGCTGTTGCGGATGCGGTCAATAATGCGCCGCAAGCGCAACAACTCTAAGACGATAGAAAACCTTTGTAGTACACTGGCAAGCTTACTATGACCATTTTCGTGGGGATCACGTTCACGACTTCCAAAGTCAATTCATTGGCTATCCCTTCGTCCAACCCGCATGTTAGGGATAGCCAATGAATTGGCCGACTCGGACGTTGTGAACGTGGTCCCCACGAAAATGGTCATAGTAAGCTTGTCAATGGAGTAGTGGTCATACTTCATTATGCACGGTCTAACGTTGATCGTTTAGCGCATAATGAAGTATGGCCCTACATGGGTTTAGGCTTGTCCGGTTGCAACTTCCTGTTTGTGACCATTTATGCTGACCGGCTGGTCATTATTGATGAATGATTCAGTCATCTCGTGTGCAATATCATCGGGATACTGCACTGGTGGAGATTTCATCAAGTAAGCACTTGGACCTTCCAGAGTGCCACTTATGCCGCGATCACGTGCGATCTTCACCAGGCGAACCGCATCGATGACGACGCCAGCAGAGTTAGGCGAGTCCCACACCTCTAGCTTAAGCTCAACGTTCAGGGGAACATCGCCAAAGGTGCGACCTTCGAGGCGAATGTAGGCCCACTTGCGGTCCGATAGCCATTCGACGTAATCGGATGGACCAATGTGGACATTTTCGGTGCCTAAATCATAGTCGAGCTGGCTCGTGACAGCGTTGGTCTTGCTGATCTTTTTTGACTCAAGGCGTTCGCGCTCGAGCATGTTGTAGAAATCGGTATTGCCCCCAACATTCAACTGCATGGTGCGCTCAAGCTTGACGCCACGCTCGCGGAAGAGACGTGCCAGCACACGATGTACAATGGTCGCGCCGACCTGACTCTTGATGTCGTCGCCAATCATAGGTTGGCCGGCATCAATGAAGCGCTGCTGCCAGTAGTTTTCGCGTGCGATAAAGACGGGAATACAGTTGACAAAACCAACACCTGCCCGAAGGATTTGTTCAACGTACCACTTCGTTGCGGTTTCTGAGCCAACAGGGAGATAGTTTACAACAACATCGGTGCCTGTATCTTTCAGGATGCGCACAATATCATCGGTCTGTCCGGGTGCCTTCTTGATAACTTGTGAGAGGTACTTGCCGAGACCATCGTGGGTCATGCCACGATAGACTTTTGTGTTCAGCGTGGGAACGTCCGCAAAACGGTAGGTATTGTTTGGCGGAGTATAAATCGCTTCACTCAAGTCTTTGCCAACCTTATTGACATCTATGTCGAAAGCCGCGGAAAATTCGATATCGTTGATGGCATAGCCACCAAGATTGACATGCATTAGCCCTGGCACAAAATCTTCTTGCTGCGCGTTCTTATAATAGTGGACTCCCTGTACGAGCGAGCTGGCGCAGTTACCAACACCAATAACCGCCACGCGTACCTTACTACCACTCGTCATTATTTTCTTCTCTTTCGTTATGTGCATTACAACTTGACTGCGCCTCTATAAAAAACACAGTCTCCCTGTGTAACACTAGAAGAGCATAAAACTATTCCGAGCGACTGGTGTTATACTATTACAGAGGAACACAACAGTATGACAACACACATGTGATATATCGGTTCCAGCTATCATAGTATAGATAATGGTATTCATATATATAAGCACAGGGCGAAAGGTTTCTATAGATGAGTCAAGGCAAGAAGGTGCTCGTGATCGGGCTAGATTGTGCTGCGCCAGAACTCGTTTTTGAGCAGTGGCGTGACCAGTTGCCGAACTTCAGGCGTGTCATGGAGCAGGGAGCTTGGGGGAAGCTCGAAAGCTGTACACCCGCGATCACGGTGCCGGCGTGGAGTTCGATGATGAGCAGTAAAGACCCGGGCACACTGGGTTTTTATGGTTTTCGCAATCGTGCAGATCATTCGTACAGCAAAAACATCATGGCGAATGCTAACTCTGTAAAGACGGACCGTGTGTGGGATATTTTATCGCGGGCAGGAAAGCGCGTGATTACGGTTGGAGTGCCGCAGACCTATCCCCCCAAACAGGTAAATGGCATACAGGTGGGTTGTTTTCTCTCGCCCTCGACGAGAAATCCTGACCGGCCCTATACCTATCCGGTTGAGGTGATGAAGGAGATTGAGGCAACGGTTGGCGAATACCTTGTCGATGTGCCAAATTTTCGCACAGAGGACAAGGACTATCTGCTCCGTCAGATTTACACTATGACCGAGCGCCGCTTTAAGCTGGTCAAGAAGTGGATTGCCGAGAAGGATTGGGACTTCTTTATGTTTGTCGAGATGGGAACGGACCGTATACAGCATGGTTTGTGGAAATATCATGATCCGACACATCCTAAGTACGAGGTTAACCCCAAGTATAACGACAGCATTCGCGACTACTATCGCTATATTGACAGCGAGATTGGGCAGATACTTGAGCTTGTGAATGAAAACACAACCGTTTTTATCGTGTCCGATCACGGTGCAAAGAAGATGGTTGGTGGTATCTGTGTCAACGAGTGGCTACTACGCGAGGGCTACCTGACATTGAAGTCGCGCCCGACGACGTTGACCGCGATTGACAAATGCGATATTGATTGGAGCAAGACGAGGGTATGGGGCGATGGCGGGTATTATGCACGCATCTTTTTGAATGTCGAGGGACGCGAGCCACAGGGCATAGTGAAGTCCGACGAGGTAGAGGCGCTGCGGAACGAACTCAAGGCCAAGTTTGAGGCGTTGACCGATCCCGAGGGGGAGAATATTGGCACAACAGTTTATAAGCCGGAAGAGATATATCAAGAGGTCAATGGAGTAGCACCGGACCTGATTGTGTATTTCGGCGACCTATACTGGCGTTCGATTGGCACAATTGGTCACGCTTCGGTCTATTCTTTTGAGAACGACACTGGGCCGGATGATTGCAATCATGCGCAATATGGCATTGTGATCCGGCACGATCCTGAGATGCAGGAGGGTGGACGTGAGCTAAGCGACTTGCAGCTTATGGATATGGCACCCACTTTATTGAAACAATTCGATATCCCTGTCCCTGCTGACATGCAAGGGAAGGCGTTTTAAAGTATGGAGAAGCACACGCGTATGCCTTTATATTACGCAATAAGGCATATGTGTGTGCTTCTCCGTGCGTGAGGATACTTATGACACATAAAGGTTTTACACTCTGGTTCACTGGACTTTCCGGTGCTGGCAAAAGCACGCTTTCACAAGCGGTAGAACAACGTTTACGAGCACTG
>CAXTCR010000280.1:0-5053 GCA_964242555.1 uncultured Ktedonobacteraceae bacterium | reverse complement strand
ACTCTACCAAGCCTGCTCTCCTGATAGAAAAAGCCCAGCGCGAACACCGGATCAATCCCATACCGCACACCATAATCATACAGCATCTGCCCCTTGCCCGCCGCCGGCGAATTATAATGCGCCAGAACCGCATTAATAAACTCCACCGTCACCGTCGGCTTCCCCGTCACCGTATACGCTGATGCAGCCTCCACCTGTGAAGGCAGAGATAGAAGCACAACAAGACATGCGAACAACACAACCGTTAGTAACGTAGCACAACGAAAATACAGGTTTCGCACTCCAAAAAATACACACCTCTCGTGCTGCAACAGCATAATCGCCATCCTTTCTCAAATACATGGCTCATGCAAGGAAAAAAACGCTCCTCGCAAACACACCCTTGTAGACAATAACTAATGATTGCCTACCTTCCGAGAAAGAGACGATGCCGTGGTGGGAAAAGTTCCCTAGCTCAACATATGTATTTTCTTTGCTTTCGTCACGAGGCCAATCCCTCTAGCAGTGCTAACAATAACCGTCATTGTCGCTGGATCAAGAAAGCTTTGACCCCTGGAGCGCTCAAGAGTCATTGAACCAATCTTCTGTGCTTCTTGCACCTCATTCCACACAGTGGCAAACTCCTCAGCACTAATATCAAGGTCTGGTGCGAGCGCGATTTGGTAGTCCATGAAAACCTCCAATAGATCATTATTAATGATTGTACAACTAGACTAGTACAGCTTATCATAAATACAGCATTCTGCATATATAACTATCCTCTCACCTCTCATATGCTATCCTAATAACAAACTCCACAAACGTTATTGCAACTAACACATATATGTATCTATTATTCTCGTCTATTTTTAGAGTAGTTGTGAATTTTCCGTGAAAACATAACATAGTAAATTTGATTGAAATGTATCAGTTTTTTGAGTGTAGAAGTATAATGCAACTATAGATTTTTATGCTTTTCTATGGTATAATTTACTATTAACTGATATAAAAGCGATTTTAAATGTTACTCATGGATAATAATAACGTCTTGAAAATTAAGGTTAAACGTTTCCTCTAAATAGAAAGTTAATACAGTGATAGAGTCCGCTAGTTTGAGTGATGAAATTAGCATTGATTTGGGTGTGATTGAGGACGATGAAGCACTAACATTTTCAACCCCCTCTGAGAAACGCACAATACGCACTAAGTCTGAGAAAAGGCACGGGCGCCCGCAAGGGAACGTCCCTACCATATACGGTTCACTATATGGTAGGGACGTTCCCCTTGCGGGCGTCCTGGTCCCCGACACATGTTATTATATGATTGTATCAATCATGTATACACCATCCCCTCTTTCTCCCTAATCACCGCCGTCTCCCAATCCAGCACATCCGAAAACTCCTGCTTAAACGCCTCCAACTCCGCTAGATGCACCGCCTCATCAGGCAACTCGCTATCCTTCCACACAAGCCAGATGCTTACTAACATCTCATCAACTTTATCTTTAAGTACATATCTCTGAATACTTCCCGTGAACAAATGCTTATCGTCCCTCAACATTGCTCGAAGTTTCCTCGACAATACTTTTTCTTGCCCAGGACGTATGTGAACGTCTATTTCAGTACAAAGCAGCTTAATGCCACTACTATATGTTCGCCAATATGGAGGTTGTGTTCGTGCACGACCAGTAGGAGCACGTCTAAATTGCTCTACTGCTTCAATTGGAATCATCCACATGCCAGATACACGTCTAGCGGGCAAGCGTTTATCTCTGATAAATTGATAAACTCTCTCATCTGATACGCCCAACATGTCTGCGGCCTTTTTTGAGGAAACATGCCCAGGAATTGAGAGGTGCTCTGTATCTTTTTCCATAAAAGTAATCTAACCAAACCAATTGTATTATGTAAAATATATGCATAAAACCAACTCTTATTGATTTGTATTGGTTTTAATGCTATAATCCCTATCGGAACATTTCAGCAGTATCAGTACATGCCGATGAGTGAAAAGGGGAAATCATGAAAATTCAACTAGTGCCCGCAACAACACCTGTAACCCGTCCGTTACAAAGCGATACCGAAATCGCACGTCTCTTGTCGCTGCATCAATACTTGAGCATAAGTACAGGTGGCGCATTACCGTCGAAACTTGACGTGTCTAAGGTGAAACGAGTACTTGACATTGGTTGTGGCATCGGGGCATGGGTACATGAAGTGGCACGGAATTATCCACACATGCACGTGGTTGGCATCGATAACAATCCCGACCTCATCACCTATGCAAGAGCATCGACATATGTGCTACCCAACGCGACCTTTTTACAACAGGACATGCACACGCTAGAAGCGGTATTCGAACATCGCTCATTTGACCTCATCCACCTGCGCTTCCTGGCGGGCACCGTCTCCGTCACCCAATTTCCGCAGCTTATTCAATCCGTCTCGCGCCTGTGCAAACGTCGTAGCCTGATCCTCTCAACTGAGATCGAACTTCCCCTGACCAGTAGCAGTGGCTGCGACTACATGTCCTCCCTGATCCTCAGTGCCATTATCGCGAAAGGTTTAGCCTTCTCCCCGGCCTTCACGCCCCAACTCGGCATCACCTCCCGCATGCGCTACTGGCTCCGTTCCCAGCGCTGCATCCTTAAGCACGACAACACCCGCTACCTCGACATCTCCTTCGGTACACCTGCCCACGCTCTCTTTGTCGAGCAGACCACAACTATTCTCCATAGGCTCCGCCCTTTCATTCTCAGCGCTTCCTATATAACCGAACCAGAACTCGACGATCTGCTCCAACGCCTGCAACAAGAAATCACCGCCCGCCAATTCTACGGCGTCTGCCCACTACATACAATCGTAGCCTTCAACGATGTCTTGCACTAACAAAACATAATGATATACTACATGCAAGGAGACCGCGAAGATCCCCTTGACAATTCCATTTTTTACAATTATACTAAAAACGTACAGTGTTCGGATATGGTATATCATTCGGGAACAAGGACTATGGCGGAAGGTACTGCACGCGAAAAGCGTCATGCAAGAACAAAACAAGCTATCTTAGATGCGGCCCAGCAGATCATCGTGGAACGCGGAACAGAGGGACTCTCGATGCGCGAAATCGCTCAACACATCGAGTACAGCCCCTCCGGACTCTACGAGTATTTTCGCAGCAAAGACGAGATCATTCACAGTCTCTGTGAAGATGGCTTCCAACGCCTTACTGAGCGTATTCGCTATAGAACAGCAACCGACCATACACCCACCCAGCGTTTGATTGCATCTGGATTGGCCTACCTGGAGTTTGCTACACAACACAAAGAACAGTACATGCTCATGTTCAATGCAGTGCCCAGTATACGCCTATCTTTGGTAGAAATTGGGAGCAATTCAGCATATGGCCTGCTGAAACAAATTGTTCAGGAGTGTATTGACACCGGTGAGTTCACGGTACGCGACCACTACGGACAAGAGGAGATTGCATATGGACTCTGGACTGCGATGCATGGTATGGCAATGTTACGCCTTACACTCCTTAGCGAGGAAGGTGAGGCCCTGGACACACTCAATCGTCACATTATAGAGCAAGCAGTCGAAAACCTGCGAACTCCATAATTTTTTAGAGTTTACCGTACAATGTTCGTTTTACAAATACCGTTCTACATTTTCATTGTAAGGAGAGTGATATGACACAAATCATCAATAAGAGAATGACCGCCGACATGGATGGAGATTTCGTCGTCTTTCTGATTGGAATGCGCATCAACAAGCCCTGGAAAATATTGCAGTGGCTTCCAATAATACAAGCGATGCCAAAGATGCTCCGTGAGTTAAGCATACACAAAGAGATGGGCTTACTGCACTTCGACACCTATTTCACCTTCCCTAAAGTCATCGTTATCCAATACTGGCGTTCGTTCGAAGGGCTTGTCACCTATGCAGGCAGTAGGGATGCCGAACATTTTCCTGCTTGGGTCGCGTTTAACAAGCGCGTAGGCGTAAATGGCGACGTAGGTATCTGGCATGAGACCTACAAGATTGCAGCCGGAGAATACGAAGCCGTCTACGTCAACATGCCAGAGTTTGGGCTTGGCAAGGCGGGAACGCCAGCCAGTGCCGTCGGACGCAAGTCGACAGCCGCTGGACGTATTGGAGCAATGCGACAAGAGGGCAAGTAGAGATAAGGTTATTAGTGCATTTGGTAAATTGTTCGATCTGTAGGGACCGGTTCACCACGTCCACGCACGAGCGAAGGGATGTACGCCCTCTATTAATTTACCGGATGCACCAATTATAAATGCTCATGTAAAAACTCCACCGTCGCTTCCCACGCTTGTTGCGCGGCACCTGCATCGTACTCGGGACGGTTCTCCTCAAAGAACCAATGCCGGGTTCCTGGATAAATCGTAAAGGAAACATCCTTACCGAGCGAACGAAGGTATTGCTCAGACTGCTGGACAGCATCGACCGGCTCATACTCGTCGTGTTCCGCGAAGTGTCCCAGAATAGGTGCTTGTGTCGTCACCCGCTCTGGATAGGTAATTCCATAGAATGTGACAATTGCCGCAATCGAGTCCTCTAATGCTAATGCAAAGGAACTTCCCAGCGAGAAACCAATCACGCCGATCCCCTTCCCTCGTGTCTGTGATTGCGCAAGCAGGTATGTGACACACGTCGTGATCTCCTGATAGGCCCGATACCCATCCTTCTCAAGGGAGGTACTCAATTGCTCCGCCTCATCAATCGTCGTGGCGACCTGTCCATGAAATAGATCAGGCGCAAAAGATATAAACCCCGCCTGTGCCAACCTATCGCATACGTCCTTGAACACATCGTTCAATCCCCACCACGCATGCAGCACAAGCACCCCCGGCCCATTTCCTTTTTCCGGTACCGCCAAATACCCCGTCACCTTCTGTTCGCCATGTGTAAACTCAATCATGTTACCCATATACACTCCTTCTCTTTGCTCATTTGGCTACGGTTTATGTTTCTTTCTCGCAACATCATAAGCGGAATGTTATACACCGTTTCCTTGATTTACCCTTTTGTCTCAAGTATACTTTCCT
>CAXTCR010000279.1:0-5122 GCA_964242555.1 uncultured Ktedonobacteraceae bacterium | reverse complement strand
GATAGGAGCTATCTCTATCGCGTCTACCAACGCTGCATAGAGATATTGGAAGAGCGCAAACAAGTGGCTCCAAATGCTGTAGAGCAAACGAACAATATACTCGTGGATTTTCTAAAGGACGCGCTGAGAATTTCTTACACACATCCCTTGTAATTCTTCTACCTATGTTGCATAATGTGCTTGTGGAAGGAGTCCAAAGAATTCTTTGGACTCCCTGTTATTCGAGAGGGAGAATGTATGCAAGAAATCAAAGGAAGGCAGGAGACGTACATCCCGGTTTGCGCTATCGAGCGCATCACTGCGAAACATCTGATGGGACGTGTTCCCATTGCACAGGTAGACAAACCGGAAAAGGTGTGTGGTGTAGCAAGACGGATTGGTTATACAGGGACGCATGACTACGATCTGGCTATTTATCGGCTAAAGGTGAAGGAGCACGAGAAATCCGACGCGATAATGTTGCCCACGTTATTTGTGGTAGATGGTGGCTCATTCGTCGACTATGATGAGTGGCAGAGGAAAAAGAACGTCCAGTAGATGAAAAAAAGCTCGGGATAGTATACCGTCGCGAGCTTTTTTCATCTACCTAGAGAAAATCGTCTTTGCTAGCGTCTAGCTGCTCTTGTTTGCGATGCGCTTGGACCCGTTCTTCCGTTATCTCCCGCATGTAGATGATCACGCCATTCACGCGTCCATTGATATCGTGTGACGGCACGATGGTATAAACGAAGTAGCGTTCTGCCGCATCCCCTTGTATTGCAAGGGAGGGAGTATGGGATACAGTACGCATTTCATCCTGCAAGTAGACTTCGCGTGCCTGTTGCATGAGCTTCATCCCGAACTGTGTATCCCAGAAGAGCTCCAGCACATCTCCCAGTGGCCGGTTCTGGGCAACGTGCTCCCCTAGCATGAGTGTATAATTGGGGCTGTGTGCCTCTACAACGAGATTTGGACCACGCAAAACCAAGATATAGAATGGAGCGAGTTCAACGATCTCAGCGAGGCGTACGCGCTCACTATCAAGCGTGCTCGCAACCTCCTGTAGCTCGGATGTGCGTGCTCGCAACTCCTCGTTGGTTGTTTCTAGCTCTTCATTGGTAGCTTGCAATTCTTCGTTATTGGTTTCTAATTCTTCGTTGGTGGCTTGTAGCTCTTCGTTGGTGGTCTCGAACTCTTCGATACTGGCCTGAAGTTCCTCGTGCGTCAGCATCAATTCTTCGTTGGCTACTTGTAGTTCTTCGTTGGCGTCCATCACCTCTTTGTTGACATAGCTCAGGCGCTTGTTTGTCGTACTCAACTCATTCATCAACTGCGTCTGCTCTGCTTGAGCCGCCTCAAGTTGACGCCGAATCAGTACCTGCTCGGTCACGTCACTCACACTAATAGCGGCAAGTTCGAGTGCGTTTAGCTCTAGTTGCATTAAAGCTATTGAAAGGGTGACAAAACGGCCATTACCCCCTGAGGCTGCCTCTAGTTCTACCTCAGTAATGGTAACGGCACTCCGTTCGCGAAATACAGCATCGATAGCAGAGCGAATCATGGTATAGGGAATGCCATGCACGGCATGCAAGAAATCCTGGTCGCTATTGAGGTCACGCAAGCCTAACAAGCGGCGAGCAGTACTATTGGCGATCAGCATATGGTAGCTGCGGTCAATGACGACGACGCCAATAGGAAGGAAGCGGAGAAGCAGTTCGTTAGAACGTCGTAGCTGTCCATACCCCGATCCTACCGGTACCACATCCTGCAATGAGTCGTGCGATGTATGCATACCTTTATTTGAATGGCTTGTGGTACGCCCCTCCTTATGAGGTAAAGCGGTTTCTGGCAATGCTTGTCTACGCGCCGAGGGGAAGACCGTACCAGTGCAGCGATATACCTTACATCTTTTGTTTACAAGTTCAAAATACGATTGAAGAGGTCGCACCGTTTCAGCTTTGCCGAGAAACAGGTAGCCTTCGGGTGAGAGCGAAAAAGCGAATTGACTCAGCACATAGTCCTGTAGCTCGGGCGAGAAATAGATCAAGACATTGCGACACAGTACGAGGTCTATGCGCGGAAATGCAGCACTGCGGCTCAAGTCCTGCTGTCCAAAGATAACCATTTGTCGCAGTATTTTTGAGATGCGATACCCTTGATCGACATGTTCAAAGAAGCGCTCTTGATAGTAATCTGGAATGCTCTTCAGCAGATTTTCTGAGTAGACACCGCGACGGGCAAAGTTGATGGCATCCTCGTCCAGATCAGTCGCAAAGATTTTGATACTCCATGCGGATAGTTCTACTCCCAACATATCGCTAATCAACATAGCAAGCGAATATGGCTCTTCACCGGTTGCACATCCTGCCGTCCAGAAACGGAGGACTTTGTCGCGTTCACGCGCTTTAGCAATCAATTTCGGTAAAATATCACTTTTGAGATAGGCGAACGCTTCGGGGTCACGGAAGAACTGCGTCACATTGATAAGAAAGGCTTTGACTAACTCACCCACCTCGTCTGGAAAGCTGCGCAGGTGTTCCACATAGTCGCGCATGGTACTCATACGGTTTACAGCCATACGTCGACTAATGCGCCGCAGAATCGTGGATGTTTTATACTGTCGAAAGTCAATGCTCGCCTGATGGCTTACCAACTCAAGGATTTCGCGTAAAGTGTCATCGGTATGCTGTTCTAACTGCTCGACATTCGCTCCTGAGAGAATATTATTGAGCAGTGGACCCATATTCTCGATGGTCGTTTCAAAGTCGACAATGGTGGGCGGCAGAGCCATTGGCATTGACGGATAACGTGCAGTATGTGGGTCCTGTACGATAATGGTACCGCCCGCATTCTTCACTTCAATAGCACCCGCGGCACCATCTGAACCAGAGCCTGTCAGAATGACTACAATCAAGCGGTCTCCATAGGCTGTAGCTGCAGTGGAGAACAACGCATCTATTGATGGCCGCGGGCGCTTGGCGTGATCGCCTTGCACCTCGACATGATGATCTTTTACGTAGATATGTCGATTGGAAGGCACAACATAAATCTTCCCGGCCTCAAGCTTAGCATTCGAGGTGACGAGTATAACAGGAAGAGTAGTGCGGCGCTGCAAAATATGATCGAGGTTGCTAGGGCGCGTTGGATCAAGATGTTGCGCCAGCACAATTGGCGCTGGAAAATCTGAGGGCAGAGTGCTCACAAGTGTTGAGATCGCTTGCACTCCTCCGGCAGACGCGCCAACAACCACAAGGTCGCTAGGACTTGGTTCGTTATTTTCACTTGATGGTATATCTTCAGTAGTATTGCTCATTGACTCAATCTATTCCATGTGCTTGTTGCACGTCTTCTTCCGCTTCCACTGGAATTGGTGTTTCGCTCTTCTGCAGTGCAACCATCAACAATTCAATGCGCTTTTCCGCTTGCTTTTGACGTGCCTCAAAACGTTTTGCACTCAAAATGTGTGCCGTCCCGTGGTTGAGTCGCTGGAAGTTTGCCAGAACGACTCAATATTGTAGGCATCATGCTTGGGCTTTGTGGCGAGATGTGCAGGACAACAAAAACTGAGGCGGCCAATCCAACTGGCAGTTCACTAACAAGCTCTATAAGTGCTTCGACACCGCCCGCTGAGGCGCCTACGACAACTATATCGCGTGTTGGCACGACGGTCTCCATCCCAGATAGTTTCTACAGTATTATAGAAGTTTAGTATACTGCTTTTACAGTGCATAGACAAGCACGACGATTTTGCCGTTATGCGAAGCTTCTACATCTTTTGTCCACAGGCAAAATACAACGAGAAATAGCTGTGGTTGGACTCCCACTCTCTGCGCATTGCCATCGATATTCTATCAAACTCCACTGGCGATATCTTGAAGTATTGCGTAATTTTAGGTTTAACTGCTTGATTATATGAAACAAGGTTCGAAGCGACCATCTTGCCCAATCGCCCTCCCCAACTGCCAATCGGCAGGTCTATACGATAGGTCTGGATGTTTACAAGCCTCGCGGCATAGAGAAAACTACCAATATTCATGCTTGCCCGGGGGTCGATGCCACGCAAACGCGCTACCTCAAAGCTCCACTCCGTCAGTTGCTGAATCGCGGGACCCGGTCGGTGCATCACCAGGTCCGACTCTGTTAGCTCAACCCAACCACCCGAACGCGTGACACGCACAAGTTCTTGCACCGCATGATTCCAGCCATTGATGGGTAAGGCCATGTGAAGAAAGCGCTGGTGCACAAAATCAAAGGTCATATCAGGAAAAGGAAGTTCCTTAAGTACATTGCCGGTGACAAACCTGTAGTTCGCTGGTAAGGTATTACTATAGCTGGCAGCACGCGGGTCAATATCGAGGCCAAATACTTTTGTGCGTGGAAATGTGACCGCCATCTCGTGCGCCCAGCGTCCCGTACCACAGCCAACATCAAGAATACCCTTCGGGTCCCGGACCGGCGCAACATAATTCCTCTGTATGGCATAGCGCACCATGAAATGCTGGAAGTCGAGCCTGTTGATCTCGCGCGCATCATTAGGTAAGAAATATGGCGCATCACGCGTGTCCATCAACGTGTCGGACCAAAGAAATCTCTCCTCCTCCGGTCTGTCCAGAACGGCTTGTTGAGTACGCCCATCCCCTCGCCCAGTTTGAAACCAGGAAAGCCATTTCATCGCTGCTATATCAACTTTCTATGTGCTCGAAACTCTTTCAAACACATTTCTTCCTACTCTTTTCTCACATCCTGCTGATATTATCAATAAAAATAGTTATATGTCAACAAAAATAATTAAATTTCTATAAACTTTCGTAGCTACATGTTTAAACGTGTATTCCCCATATGTTTTCTTATTCAAATGTAGGACAAATGTAACCCTATAAATAGGTAAAAATAGGTTAAGACATAGCCCATTTAGGTACTATAAACGTGTAGCAAGCTGAACAACTCTTCGTATATGGTAGTGACATCCCCGAGCCTCATTCAGGGTATGCTGAAGGCAGCGAGTGTCCTACCCCATAGGCGTTACTTGAGGCTGAAGGGAGGTCTGTGGGTGAGCCAGGGCGCCCGCAAGGGGACGCCCCTCCCAGACCTAAACCCGTTGCCACTGCGCTCTCGTGGTCTGGGAGGGGCGTCCCCGAGCCGC
>CAXTCR010000278.1:0-5133 GCA_964242555.1 uncultured Ktedonobacteraceae bacterium | reverse complement strand
CATCCTTAACAATCCCGCAAAATGGGCATTAGACCAATTGTACTTATAACGATACCAACCTGTGGTACAGACTAATGTATCATGTCCTCCTCGGCCATCCACAACGCCCAAAGGCCACCGGTAGGGACTGATGTATCACGTCCTCCTCGGCCATCCACAACGCCTAAAGGCCACCGGTAGGGACCGATTTATTACGTCCTCCTCGGCCTTCCGACGTTGTGAATGACCACCGGTACGGACCAATGATGCTGTTTACTAAAATAATACGGACACATGTAGCCCTTTGCCCAAACAGATGTTTGGGCCTCATTCTATTACGTCCTCGCCCCCATCATCCCGTTTCCTTCCTCTGAAAAAGGTTCAAATTGAAGATTGTCAAAGTAATGCGGCGCGAGGGCGTATAGAGAAAACGGGCGGTCCTTCATCTCGAAGGACCGCCCGTTTTCTCTACTACTATACAAATTTATTCCGTTCGCCCCGCGCTCCGATCGATCTTTCCGCCATTTTGAATGAGAATCGCGCGTGCACGTGACTTGCGGCTAATATTCTCACTATCTGGTAAGCGCACGGCTACTGCATTGCGCGAACTGGCGGGAGCAGGTACAACGCGAGGGGCTGCATTCACCTTCGACATATCCTGTCCGATGTTGCCACGCACACGTGTACTGCGTCGAAAGCCAGCTACAGCTCCCACCGCAATGCCGATGATTCCAGCAATCCCCGCGAACAGACCATCTATTGGTAGCGTAAAGAACAGAAGATGCACGACAAAAAGCAGCAATAACGTGATCAGAAAAACGCCCCCGCCAAACAGGATGCCCAGCGCAATAGCCAGGAACAGGATCAACGTCAGGCTTGGTTTGCTGCGCTGCGTCTGGAGAAACACAGTGCTGCGATTGGCATTGGGACCGTGTTCGCGGAATTGCCCACCAGTCCCGGGTGTGACACGGAATATCTCTTCATCGGTGAAGCCAGCATTGCGCAATTTCGCGCTCGCCGCCTCCGCCGTTGTTTCATCGTTAAAGACAGCCAACAAGTCGTAGTCAGCGTCTTGCTGTTGTTGCATGGACATGAAAGAAAAGCTCCTCAATAGGTGTATAACATTCGTACTTTCTTGGCTATTATACTACAACCGTCTACGTCTACCCTCTTATCACAAACCAAAACATCCTATATTTGCCAATCCCTACACCCTCCAAAAAACCTTGATTTCCCCTTCCTCATCGGGTATACTCAGTGCAGTAACCTCATCGTCTACCGTTGTACAGCCTCAATTCTAACCACTCAAATAGAGCCTCTTATCGCAATCAAACTCTAGCTCACACAACCTCGATAGTATGTATCATTCGTCATCGTCCACACTAGACCAAACTGAACTTCTTCCAGTAATGATGGTAATCTCGAAAAGCGGTCCTGCTGGTAATGGAAGAAAAATGTACTAGTACTCCGACCAACGAGATGTGAACCTTTTTCAACACTATAAAGCAAAGAATGAACTCCTTGGAAGAGATACGAAAGGTTCAAAGCAAGCTGGTTAGAGTCGTAGGGACCGATGTATCACGTCCTGCTTGCCACTATACAATGTCAAAGGAATGTTGAAACGTGTGCATTATCCTCCAACAGTTGTCAATAGGGCAAAGGACGTGATAATCCTGTTTACTAAAATAATACGGATACATGTATTACATTGACAAGGTTGCTGTGACCGCGTTCGTAGGGACCACGTTCACGGCGTCCGAGTCGACCAATTCATTGGCGATCCCTTCGTCCCCCTATCATGTGAAGATGATCCATTGTCTCCAACGTGGGTCCTGCGAAAACGGTTCCTACGAAGATGGGCGAACTAGTAGTCATAGTAATGATGGTAATGAGGTAATCAAAATGAGAAACAACGATGCTCTGGTCGATTGAAAGATGCATTCTCCTTAGAACGCATAAGTAATGACGGTAATTAAGGTAATCATGGTGGTGATGTAATAATCCATACTCCGCAGGAGCACCACGCTTCATAAACCACGGACGTGTAGGGGAAACCCCGACCGCATTCAGGGAATGATGAAGGCCAGGGTCTCCCTGCCTGCTTCTTAGACACACTATACCTACGGTTTCTGTATTGCCTCTAATACCTCGGCAATCTCGTGGCGGATGCGCTCGTTTTTGGCGATCTCAGCCTGCACTTTTTCCCAGCCGTGCTTGATAGTGGAGTGGTCGCGTCCACCGAGTTCGGTGCCGATTTGCAGGAAGGTTGCGCTGGTCTCCTCGCGCATCATGTACATCGCGACCTGTCGGGGCCACGCGATCTCACGATCGCGTGCGGTGCTGATTATGCGTTCGCGCTCGACATTGTAGTAGCGACACACGCCGTTCAGCACATCCGACATCGAGAGATTCGCGTTACGCGTAGGCGATTTCTGCTCGGTATACAGGTGTTCAAGCGCTTTCGCCGCGATGCTAACCGAGAGAGGCACGGTATGCAGCATCGCGTAAGCAATCACGCGGTTGAGCGTGCCCTCTAGTTCGCGCACACTACTGTACTCGTGCCGTGCGATATATTCAGTTACCGATGATGGGACCACAAAGTGGAGCGACTCACACTTTGAACGGAGAATAGCCATGCGATGTTCGTATTCGGGTGGTTGCACATCAACGAGCAGACCCCACTCGAAACGCGAGCGCAGGCGGTCCTGCAGGCTACGAATGGCCTTCGGTGGGCGATCGCTGGTGACGACAATCTGCTTATTGGCGTTATGCAGGAAATTGAAGGTATGGAAAAACTCTTCTTCCGTCGACTCTTTGCCTGCGATAAACTGGATATCGTCGACCAGGAGAATATCGATCTGGCGATATTTGGCGCGAAACTCCTCCGTCTTCTGATAGCGGATCGCGTTGATGATTTCATTGGTAAACCTCTCCGAGGTCACATACAACACGTTCAAACCAGCGGCCTCGCCCGAATGCCCGACTGCGTGCAAAATATGCGTTTTTCCCAGACCAACACCGCCGTACAGGAAGAGTGGATTATACACATGTCCCGGATTCTCCGAGACGGCCTTGGAGGTTGCATGGGCCAACTGGTTCGATTTGCCAACGATGAATGCGTCGAAGGTATAACGCGGATTCAGCAAACCCTCGGGTTGGGGCAGCGTTATAAGCGGCTGTGTGTTCGCCCTGCCTATGTAGACGCTCGGCTCGGCTCCATCAGAAGCATTGTCATCGTGTGCAGATGGTGTTTGAAGAGGAGCTTGTTCCGTTCCATCGAAGACAGGTGCATCCTCTTGAACGCCGCGTCGTGCACTGGCATAGGAGGTTGTGATGCCGAGAGAATTCATGGCGGCGGCAGCGGCGACATCGGCGATGCGTTTCTCTCGCTGTGCGGCGGGAGGACGCCCTTTTCCTGGACGATAGGGTCGTCTGCCTCGCGACATTGTATCGGGTTCCTGCGTGGAGGGGTCCACGGTCTCCTTCGCCACGATAAACTGTACATCAACCGTGTCGCCAGTGATCTCCGAAAGGATGGAGCGTATCGAGTCTATGAAGCGATTCTCTAAATGTGCCTTCGCAAAGGTGGTTGGGACGCGCACAACAAACACACCCTCTCCAAAAGAGTGTGCCGAGGTTCCCTGAAACCATGTTGTAAATGCGGCTGGTGTTACCTTTGCCTGCAAACGTTCAATTGCCGTTTGCCAAATCTGTTTTGCATTCACACACGCTCATCCCCTTAAAAAAGTTTGCTGTACATAATGTCCTGGTCGTAAGATACCAAATGGCTCGCGAACATATAAAGAATTCCCGTATGCTCTCATCTGCGGAATGTAATAGTAGCACCAAATTTAAACGCTGTAAAGGGTGACTTTTGGGAGATACATTGATAGCACAAAGTTTCCCTTTTGCTTCAAGCAACGTTATAGGACTCCGAATTATTGTCGAAACATCTGGCCGTTCTGTACGTTTGTAATAATATCAATCAATAAATCACCTATGACCGCATTATTAAAGGAGTATTTCATGTTTTCGGCCCTATATACACGACTCTATAGTTGTAGGAAAAGTATACTCATTCATATATATGTTGTTCTTGCGGCTCTTATTTTTGTTGGATGCTCAGGTATTAACTTTGGTGGCTCAGATTCAACCTCGACAACGAAAGGGGCAACCGCGACTGTTGTACCGCAGGTCGGCCTTGCGAGTTTACACTGGTGTGGAAAAACAATCCTTGTTTTTCGTGATGGTGGTGCGTCAAAATCTAGTACGCCAACGGGTGCAGGTACGGCAACGCCTGCTGGTACTCCTGCTGTAACGCCGGGTGCCACGCCTAAGACGCTTACTGATTGGAAAGAAGTGGAACCAAATCTCGGCTTTACTGTCTTCCTGCCTCCAACACTGCCACAAGGCTCATGCCTGATTAGCGCGTCGGGCACTATTCACGATCCCACCTTTGGTGGTATCTTTACCATTGCCTATGTCTTGCCCAACCATGATGCATTGAGTTTGTCCGAAGCGCCACTCAACTCGCAGACATCCACGTTTCAATGTAGCCCATCAAGCACCGCAACAGAAAGCAAAAATAGTACGCCAACACCCGGACCAACCGCTGTCCCTGTGCAGCTTTGTACGGGCGCGCGTAACAATACAAACATCGTCCTTTCGGCTCGTGGCACAACTCCTGTTTTAGAGCAAACCTTTACCTCTCTACAATCGGGTGTGACATGGGTACCGGCAACCTAATGTCATGGTGTTTCATCCATGTGGTACTATTGTGGAGGTATGTACGTTATACGTACTGGAATACCTCAATATACGTATGCTTCCTGAGCAACAAGCGTTGATTCTGATATAATAACGGAAGTTTCGTGCTTGCACGTTCACCACCTGATACGTGCGTTAATTGGAGGAGTGAATCTATGGACAAGTGTCCTTATTGTGGAGCGGAGACGCGCCCGGGTGACAATTTTTGTCTCAATTGTGGGAATCGTCTCGTGCCAACATCTTTCCCGGCACAGTCTCACACGGAGGTTGGTGGAGACACACAGGCAGCATCTGAAGAATGGAACGCAGCACAGCAAGGTCAAAACGCAGGCCCTGCAAGTGCTTCCGGTCCCTCATGGTCCAATGCAAGCGATCCAACTATGGCAG
>CAXTCR010000277.1:0-5135 GCA_964242555.1 uncultured Ktedonobacteraceae bacterium | reverse complement strand
AGTTCTTCTCGTGTAGCCATAATTACTATCCCATTCCTTTAATGATGCGCGTAGGGACTGTATTGGTCACGTCCGTTTATAGTGTCGCCAAGACCTCTTTTGCGGCCCGTTCGCCCGATTGTAGCGCTCCATCCATATAGCCATTCCAAACCGTCGCCGTTTCGGTCCCCGCCCAGTGAATTCTCCCTATCGGCGTACGTAGCGCATGCCCATACATGCTGAGAACACCAGGAGGCATATACCCAGCATAACAGCCGCGTGAGTACTCTTCGTCGGCCCAGTTCTGCTCCATGTACGCGAATGGATGCTGTGCCTGTTCGCCAAAATAGCGGGCCATACATTCGAGAACAGCCTCTCGCCGGTACTCTACCGTTCGCTGACCCCAGATACGTCCGTCGTCGCCCTCTATAAAGCCAAGCAGAATGCCTGGAGTACCACTTTCAGGTGAATTGTCAAACGTAATGCGTACAGGACCACTATCGCTGGCAACTTGACCCGATAAACCTGCCTCACGCCAGAAAGCCCTATCATAACAACAATGCACCTTGATGACCGTTCCCATCGGCATCCGCTGCGTCAGTTGATCCCGGCTAGCAGGTAGCTGTGGTCGATAGCGGATACGTCCCGCAAGCGTGGGCGGAAGTGCCACGATAGCCCGTTTTGCTGTGACAACTATGTTATCACTCTCTACATAGACACCTTGCTCATCCTGCGTGATCGTATGTACGGGCGCGTTAAGTACAACGCTTTCTCCAAGTCCCGCCGCCATCTTTACAGCAAGCTGTTGTGAGCCACCAGAAAAGCGGAGTTCCTGCGCGCCTCGTGCAACGCTGGCAAGCTCATTCAGACTTCCACCTGAATGCACATAAAAAAGAAAATGTAAGAAAGAGAGGTCGCGTGGTTCACACGAAAATACAGCCTGCACAATCAGTGTCAACCACGTGCGTACATCTTCCGACTGGATATTAGCCATACTCCAGGAGGCTACCGTCTGACTATCCCATTCCGCCGCCTTCTCCGCTGTCCACGGTGCTTGGAGCGGAACCTCCTGCGCCAACAGGTTTAGCTCGAGCATCGTCTCCACTGCCTCCATCGTGATGATCGGGTCACGCATAGAGACAGCCCCCGCATACACAAAGGATTGACCTTGATGATACTCAATGTTATTCCCACTATCATATGTAGGAAACGTCTTGACACCTAACTCCTCCGCCAGCGCAGCCAAGCGCTGCTGGCTCGGTCCTATCCACTGCCCCCCTTGATCTATCGAAGTACCATCGGGCAAAAAAGTCGTATAAGTACGCCCCCCCACGCGGTCCCGCGCTTCAAGTACTACAACCGAACGCCCCGCCGCCACAAGATGTCGTGCCGCAGCCAGACCAGCCAGTCCCGCACCCACAATCACGACATCTGCCTCGCGACTTTGCAAATCTCTCCGAGAAGACACATCATTGTTCATCCGGAAATGATCTCCTTCATTGAAAATAACGGACCTAATATGAGCAAAATTTGAGAAATGTAGTCACCCGCATTTCTCTATAAGCGAGGTGCTAATTGTTACTACTTTACAGAACGACTATTGGGATGGAAGGCATCACTGTCAATTCCCCAACTGACAATGCGCGTAGGATGTATGCGGATAATCTCAGCATCAAAGTTCGCGTTGACAGCTTGACCCCCCTCGCCATGAGTCTCCGCTCGTCCGCGTATCTCAACTCCTCGTGGTTGCCATGGCGGTAGTACGTCGTCAATCACAAACGCTACCCTTCCTTGTTTTGTAGCATCCCGGAACTTCTTGCTCTTACCCATATTGTGACCACCAATATCGATTGTATCCAATTCGGGATTATAGCGAAAGCTAACGGGTGCCACATGTGGCTCACCAGCCTCGTTCACCGTCGCCAGCCGTCCTAAACGTTGGCTTTGCATATAGTCAATTTCGGCCTGTGTGAAGTTGCTCATTCTGTCTTCCTTTCGCAAATGCTCGCTCGATTGTTTGACCTAGCTGTGTAACACCCTCAATGTTAGCACCAAATACAAGAGTTCTTCCATTATTCCTTGTTACTCTTACCGATGGTTGAAAACCTCTTACGTTAGGTGCATCCATTGTGCCGAAATAGCGCACCTGTCGAATCTCGCTCCATCGTAACACCTCCGGTCTCGTAGTGCGTAACCGGATGAGTCCATTTTGATAGACATACACCCGCAAATTGCGCGTGAAGGGCACATATGGTACTCGTCCTTTCGTATAACGTAGCGAACGCGCTGTACTGCCAATATTTAGCGCGAAAAATATCAGTAACACCAGTAAGAACAGGTTGGCAACACGCGCATGAAATACCTCGGCGGCGACAAGAAAACCAACTGCAACGACTACCTCAAGCCCTGCCAGTACCACCTGCGACCAGAAAAAGACTCTACTCGCCTGCGAATAGCGCGTGCGGTAGACCCCAACCGGAGCACCTAGTGCATAGGTTTCACCCAAGCGATACGCTTCATCTGGTAGCGGCTGCTGTGCCATAGAAATATCTCCTGTACGGGTCTGATTTGGTCACACCCTTTACCCCCTCACCCCGCCTCCTACATATAGTGAAACATGTCCCAACGAAGATGGTCGCACTACAGACGTGCTTGTCCCTTTAGGTATATACTATCATGTACGGTTGCAAAAACAGAAAGAGGAATTTTTACAATGGTTGCCTTCCACCCGTCAGACACATCCACTTCTGCCCAACACTACTTACCACTTCTACAAGCCTATCAAGATGAAATGCTATCCCGCCTCGCCACGCTCGTCAACATTGACTCTGGCACCGGTCAGATTGCTGGTATCAACGGGATTATGGACCACCTGCAGCAGTGGATGATCGCGCTAGGCTTCGAGGTGACACTACATCCAACCGAGGGCTTCGGCAATAATCTTGTCGCCCATATCCACGGTAAAGGCGCGGCACGCATATTGCTTGTGGGACATGTCGATACAGTATATACGCAGGGAGCTGTTCAGACACAACCATTTCGCAGAGAAGATGATCTCGTGTACGGTCCCGGTGTGATTGATATGAAGTCAGGTGTCGTCATGTGTATCTATGCCCTGCGCGTCTTACTGGAAGAAGGCTTCGACGGCTTCGGCGAACTCTACGTTGTCTTCAATAACGATGAGGAGATTGGTTCAACGGGAAGTGCGCCATTATTGCGAGATATCGCCAAACAGGTCGATGTCGGTCTTGTGCTAGAGTCCTCGCGCTCGCCCAACGTCGTCACTAAAGCCCGCAAGGGTGCCGACAAATACATCCTTGAGGTCACTGGCGTCCCCGCCCACTCGGGTGCCGAGCCACAAAAGGGACGCTCGGCAGTCGTTGAACTCGCCCACAAAATCATCGCCATCAATAACATCAGCACCCTCTTTTTTGGCGTAACCTGTAATGTCACGCGTCTCAGTAGTAGCGAACAACTCAATATGGTACCTGATATGGCCCGTTGCCACATCTCTATACGAGCATACGATGAGCGCGGTCTAGACATGGCCGCCGACGCCTTACAGCAAATCGTGTCAGGTAGCAGCGTACCAGACACAACATCGCGCTTGATACGCATGCCCGGCAGAAGACCCTACGGGCCAACGCCAGCCATGCTCGACCTGCTCGCTATGGCCCAGATCGAAGGGAATGCACTTGGCCTCGATATTGTTGGAGAAGGTAAAGGCGGAGTTTCGGACGCGAACACACTCATGGCCGCAGGCATTCCCACCCTTGATAGCCTCGGACCCATCGGTGGTGGCATGCACAATATCGACCGCGAATACCTTCGCGCTGACTCCATAGCCCTACGTGGCGCACTCCTTGCCGGCTTGATAAGGCGTATTAGCCTGTCAAAAATGACAGGGAACGAGCTACAGTGTTAGCTAGTGTTTTACACCCAAAAATAAGGTATACTATACTTAAGGAAATAATATAATTGGTGCTGTAATCATTTTCGTAGGAACCACGTTTACAGCGTCCGAGTCGGCCAATTCATTGGCTATTCCTTCGTCCAACTCGCATGCCAGAGATGAGACATCGTCTCCAACGTGGGCCTTGCGAAAACGGTGCAAAGGAAGATGAGCGAACGAGGTAGGGACCAAATTCATCACGTCCTGGTTGTCAATCGAAACGTCACTAAAACGTGATGAATGGACCCCTACCTCACGTCATTGGTTAAATGCACCTTTCCAATAGAGGAGATGTTATGGGATTTCATGGTATGGGTGGGGGGATGGCGGCGTATGCTGAAGAACAGAAAAAGCGCGGACGCAAAACCGATGCGCGCACAGTCAGACGCATCGCACAGGCATTTCGCCCCTATAAAGTGCAGGTAGTGCTAGTTCTGCTCGCTATTATTCTGACCACTATTCTGGGACTGGTCAACCCACTCTTGATTAAATTCATTTTCGACGATGCCATCACGCCGAAGAGAACGGACTTGCTCCTGCTCTTCGTCGGTTTGATGATTATTACCCCTATTATCGCTGGCATTATTGGCGTAGGACAGACGTATCTGAACAACGTGGTTGGACAGAACGTCATGCGTGACTTCCGCAACAGGCTCTACGCGCACCTGCAAAGTATGTCCCTGCGCTTCTTTACCGCCACGCGTACAGGTGAGATTCAATCGCGCCTCTCGAACGATGTCGGTGGTGTGCAGGGCGTCGTCACCGATACCGCGACGAGCATCGTCTCTAATATATCGACGTTTGTCAGCACGCTCATCGCGATGCTTATTCTCAGCCCTCTGCTGACCCTTGTTTCGCTCGGCGTCTTGCCAATCTTTCTCTGGATCACCTACAAAGTTGGTAACGTTAGGCGTTCGACAAGTAAAGAGACTCAGAAGAGCCTCGCCTCGCTAACCTCGATGATGCAGGAGACCCTTTCAGTCAGTGGTATTCTGCTGATCAAAACCTTTGGGCGTCAAAAGTACGCGCAGCAGCAGTTTGAAGAGGAAAATCAGAAACTGACAAACTTGGAAGTGCGGCAGGAAATGATTGGACGCTGGTTCTTCATGCTGATCGGGACCTTCTTCTCGATTACGCCCGCCCTCATCTACCTGATTGCCGGTTGGCAGTCTATTCACGGCAATTCCCTCTACTCGTTTGGTAC
>CAXTCR010000276.1:106-5135 GCA_964242555.1 uncultured Ktedonobacteraceae bacterium | reverse complement strand
GTCAACTCAAGGTCGAAGATCACGGCGTCGCAGTTGTGGAAGCGGGCAAGTTCGGCGACCTCTTGCACTTTACCTGAGCCAAGGACGGTCCCTGGATGGGGCGAGTCCATTTTCTGAATGACGCGGTCAACGCAGTCAACGCCTGCGGTTATTGCGAGTTGCGCCAATTCATCGAGCGACTCTTGCGCGGGCCATGTGTTGTCGAATACGTCGATGCCAACGAGGAGAGCGCGTGCAGGTGCTTCGGCGAGGAGGCCGCTCATGGGTCTCTGTTCTGCTATGTTGGGATTAAATTGTTCTGCCAAAGAACGCTCCTTATATATCTTTTAACGGATGATTAATAGTTGTATGTTTTGCGGATGCGTGTAAAGACGTTATGAATCGTCTTTTGCGTATCAAGTGTGGACAAGGACGTGACCAATACGGTCCCTACAGCGGGTGGTGAAATATGCTTCCGAAAAGGAAAGGAATACGGCAAGAAACGTCTTGGCAATTGGGATTGGATAGGAAGCGATAGTTTTCTTTCACCATGTACTGTAAGGGAGTATACGCTCTCGAACGCGGGTCAAGGCATCTCTAAATGGAAATGAGCAGCACGTTCTGACTTAGTGTATACTCTGTAAAGCACTGGTTACATCAAAACTATCACGTGTGAAGTCTCCTGTAGATGTTGTTGAGGAAATTACAATATAATTATACACGAAATTTGGGCAAAAGTCAATGATACACGAGGCAAAGAAGTAAAGAAAATCACAAACAAGACGCCCCTTGCGCGAAGCCAGGGGCGTCTTGTTTGTGTGTTTTTGCTAGAGTAGACTACCAGCGTGAACGACGCTCACCGCGATCGCTTGAGCGACTCCCGTAGCTGCTATCAGAGGACTGTGCCTGATAGCAGTCGCGGCAGTACACAGGTCTGTCGCCGCGAGGCTGGAAGGGGACCTGAGCCTCGTTGCCACAGCTTGCGCATGTCGCGGTGTACATCTGGCGTGCTTCACGGCTGCCACCACTGCGGCTACCACCGTAGCTATTGCCACCTTGTCCGCCCATCTGTGATTTTCGTGCGGAGCGGCATGAGGGGCAGCGGCTTGGAGTATTTGTTAGCCCACGGCTAGCGTAAAACTCCTGTTCGCCCGCAGTAAAAGTGAACTCCTGATTACAATCGCGACAATACAAAGTCTGGTCAGTTGACATGTTTCTCTTTCTCAATTCCTGGGCATACGCCCTCAACAAAACTTACATCCGTGTGTATCGCGGCTTGTAATAGATGGTCTACTGCTAGCGTCACTCTACAACGTTCCAATATTATACCACGCTTTTATGTAAAAGTATGTGTTTTCAAGGTCAATTTTCGCCATCTCTACAAAATTAATAAAAATTTGTCTTTTACTGTGATACAAGCCAATCCTGTTCGAGCATTTTTTGTAGTGTTGTGATTATGCTACTGTTCGTTAGCAAGATGCCCAATTCGCGGTTGCCGTCGAGCGAGGCGGAGATATTTAAAGAACGGTGGTTTGATTGAGATTAGCGAAATGCACAGCAGGTGTGATGGATGGGAGGTTGTATTGAGTGTAGAAGGTGTGGGTTTAGGGACAGGCAGTGAATTGCCCGAGGCGGACGCGGTGAACCTGGTCCCTACGAAGCCAAGGGTTTTCGTAGGGACCAGGTTCACCGCGTCCAAGGTCGATTTATCGAGTATATACGTTACAAGCCTTACGAGAGGAATTTAAAGGAATCTAGCATGGGTGGGACGTATTTCTGTAACACGTCATTGTAGTAGATGTCGGGCGTTTGATAAATGAAGCAATAGAAGAACGACGCGTGTTTGATAGCAATGCTTGCGACGTGCATGAGTACGCCATTAGGATCAGAGAAGGTAGCATCGAGTTCGTTCCATTGTTCTCCGCCAATGGTACGATGTGGAGTTGTGGGTTGAACAGCTTGCAGGTTTGTGTTACCAGTATTGCCGCTGCCACTATAGATTGTGCTGATGAGTCCCTGGTTTAATGCGTCAGTAGTTGATACTCCGCTGGCAGAGGCAGAGAATTTTCCTACGTATACGACGATACCAATAGCTTGTTGTGGATGAAAGATGGCGACGACGGTTCCACTGGATGTTGGAGGGGAGGATGGCTCTTCGATCCAATCGCTGGGATACTTCACAAACACGCCAATCGACTTTTGATGATCGCTTCGCATGGAAGAAAAGGAGGTTGGAGCAGGCAGAGAGCCACTTGTCGAGGAAGGTGTAGAAGCACCAGCAGCAGTTGTTGGCTGCGCCGTTGCTTTAGCGATTGAAACAGTACGCGTAGTGCGAGCTGTGTTGTTAGCCAATTGACCATTGAAATACAAGGTGCCGTATGTTAATCCAACACCGACGAGCAAGGTAAGTGCAATTATGCCAAGCGTGATAAATGTATTACGGGTGGCACCTGCCTTTCTTTGCGCAACCTTGGTGTTAGAAACGGCTTGTGTATTTGAAGATGGCAGTGAGGGCCTCTGTAGTACAGTTGTAGGCCACGGTGGTGTACCATCTGGTAGGTATGGTGACGTATACGATGTGACAGGTGCAGGGATTGTAGGCATTGAAGGAACGCCTGTTGGATTTGGTGGCGGTACTGATTGATAATTGCTAGACATACATCATTCCCCTTAGCGTAGCTCTATCCTAAGCTGCTCTGCAATGGCATTTAGTGGCATTCATACAAAATGTGAAAAATATCTCCTTTGAACTATAGAGAAGAAGGGAAGAAATGTCAACCTTTTTGGGGAGAAATATCGACGCAGAGCACTTTAGCCTGGATTGTAGGGTGAGTATTGGAGAAACTTATCACGAAGCGTGTTGCTTGGACTGCTTTCAACAGCGCTAGTTAACTGGAAAAGTACTAGACGTTGCGCGCCAGGCACTGTAGCGATGAGCTTTTCGTCCCAAATGATGCTTGCCTTGCCGGTAAGTTGTAGGGTTGAGCCTTGTGCGAAATCGAGAAAGAGCAGGCCAGCACGGGGATCAACGGCGAGATTGCCAAGTGTTTGAAACATCATGTTGCCTTTATAGTCGGGGAACAGGAGCATATTGTCACCGACGACATGGACAAATCCTGGCGCACCACCACGATGCGAGGCATCTGCACCACTTTCGGGATTGATTGTTGCAATAAAAAAGATGTCGGAGTTTTTGATCCACTGCTGTTGATGGGTGTAGAGCTTGCCGGTAGAGGTGCTGGCAGAAGCCTGTACACCGATTGAAGGACGAGTGATAAGTTCCCGTCGCTGAATATACTTTGGACAATTGAAGTAGACCTGTTCGGTATGCACAAGCAAGCCATTTTCAGTACGCTGTGCAATGCGCCCATTGACCCGTATGCGCTTGACGTTAGCGGGGTCGACCGAGATCATGCCAACCATCGCACCTGCAGCGAGGCTTTTGTCGATTGGATCGCCGACGCGAGGTAAGGCAGAAATTTCCAGGGTAGTTTCATCGATGATGCGAATAAAGCTGGGGTCGCCAGTGAGGAGCGATGCCCACATGTTTCCCTGTGCATCGACCGTCGAAACGACAAGCATATTTTGTGTCGTGAGAAAATTCTGTGCAAGGGGAAAGATTTCAGGCGTAAGGATGTTGCCGATACGTGAGGCTTCCGTTCGCACTCCTATATAATCTTGTACGGCGATTTCTCCAACGTGGTATGACATATGCTTCTCTTTATTCATACTATGATTATGTATAAACAGAGTATAAGTACAGCAGAAGGGGAATGTCAAGTTACGGCTTGACATTCCCCTTCTGCTGTACTTATACTCATCTTGTGATTACTCATATTTCTACTACCATTACATACGCTTTATGCGGGAGGTACATTATGAAGCCCTCTACGTTACGACACGCTCTCCTTTTGCTCGTCCTATGCATTCTTTTAACAGCATGTGGAGGAGCAACGACGACTACGACAGCTCCTACAGCAACACCCTCGGGCAAAGTGAGTGTGCCTTCAACCTCCCTAAAAATGTCAGGATTGCTCAAAAATCCGGGAACGTTAACGCTTTCGGATTTGCAAGGATTCTCTAAAACTACCGTTTCCATAAACGCACAACCGATTGGTTCACATACCTTTGGAGGAGCGCTGCTCTATGACGTGCTGCAAAAAGCGCAAGTGACGACACTGAAAGACCGGAAAAACGATTTGTTGCGTAAGTCAATAGTTGTTTCAGGAACGGATGGTTATACGGTAGCAGTGGCGTGGGGAGAGATTGATCCTCACTTCGCCAACAAACAGGTTTTGCTTGCTTACGAAGAAGATGGAAAACCATTGCCAAAGGCAGATGGCTTTACCCGTCTTATCGTCTCAGGTGATGTATATGCAGGACGCTACGTTTCCAATGTTTCCTCACTGGTAGTGCGTGATCCTGGTGTACTACCAACGCTTGGCCAGCGTCAAGCGTCATCAGCCTTATATGTTCTTGGGACTGTAAATAATCCAGCGAAATATGATTTAGCCGCGCTACAGGCACTTAAAACAACTGAGGTGAGTGTACAAGGAAGTACTTATAAAGGTGTGCTTCTTTACGATCTGTTGCAGCAGGTTGGAGTTTCAACAGCAAATAAGAAGAACGACTTCTTGCACAAAGGTATTGTCGTGATAGGGAGTGATGGCTACAGTTGTGTGATTGCGGATAGAGAAATTCAACCTCGTTTTGGCAATGAGCAGATAGTAGTTGCCTACAATGTCGATGGCAAACCTCTTGGGAACAACGACGGATTTGCGCGTTTGGTTGTGCCAGGTGATACAAAAATGGGTCGCTTTGTCTCAACTCTTGTTGAGCTTCAGGTTGTGGAACTGGCTTCATGACAAACTACCAGTTTGCGCCCTTGACTTACTCCATTTTTCCCATTATACTCAACACATGACTAATCATTCATAAAGTATTATCTCTATTGGGAAGTATTTAAGTCTAAAGCCCAGATAGAGGTTCACGTTCTGCCCGCGTTCGGGTTACGGTATGAATGGTGTTTGTCGAGCAGCCGTTCCTGTGG
>CAXTCR010000276.1:0-96 GCA_964242555.1 uncultured Ktedonobacteraceae bacterium | reverse complement strand
TCAACACATGACTAATCATTCATAAAGTATTATCTCTATTAGGAAGTATTTAAGTCTAAAGCCCAGATAGAGGTTCACGTTCTGCCCGCGTTCGGG
>CAXTCR010000275.1:0-5146 GCA_964242555.1 uncultured Ktedonobacteraceae bacterium | reverse complement strand
TCCTGTACGATGGCGCACTCATCCTCCAACATCCACAAGCCCAGATTCTCCACACCCATCCTCTACAGGCAGATATCGCGCAACAAGCGATTGAGCTCATGGTACGTCACAAGATTCAGCCTGTCGTCCACCACCTTATAGATTCGGTAGAAGAGATATGGACGGGACCTGCCGAATTCGATAATGCATGGGTTACGCAATATTTCAGCGTATTCCCTCGTATAATTCGACACTTGCCCTATGCCACCCTCTGTACTGGACAGCCTGACCCTTTGCGCGTCGTCGCGTTCGCGCCCGGAGAGATTATTGTGGACTTGGAGCCAGGGGTATCTGAGCTGCAGTGCTCATGGAACGCGATCAAGCAGGGAAACTTTCACTATGCTGAAATGGCAATCATGCGAACGCATTGTTCAAAGGCCAGCGGTGTAACTGCACTGGCCCAGCAATTAAGAATTGACATGAAGCACGTCATGGCGCTTGGCGACAACAACAACGATATCGAGATGCTGCAAGCCGTTGGCTGGGGGGTTGCGATGGGACAAGCACCCGATCCCGTACGTGCAGTCGCGAAGGCCGTCACCACAAGCAATGCGGAAGACGGCGTCGCACGAGCCATCGAGCAGTATGCCCTACCGTCACGCACTACGCCCTGAGCGCATCGCCGCCTCGAAATCCTTAAGGCGCGCTACCTGTCGTTCATTGGGAGCAGCCTGCCAGCGCTTCTGCTGCACCAGTGCCAGAGCATCGCGCGCTGGCATCCCATTGTACATGAGGGTTGCGCACGTAAGCAGGACGCTGCGCCCAATTCCATGCTCGCAGTGAATCAGCACGCGCCCACCCTCTTGTATATGCTCATTAGCCCATTTTGCGCCCTCTTCCAATTGCTCAACCGTCAGAGGATATGTGTCGGGCGTAGGCAGGTACAGCAGCTTGATGTTTTCACGCGCCAGTGCCTCTTCATCGTCATGATATTCTGAGCGCGTATCAATAACATGCGTTACCCCGCTCAACCCCAGGATATGCATGTCTTCGGGACGTATACGCCCGCCGACCGCGAGATGATCATTGACCCAACTCATATTCAACTTATCGGGCAGAGGAATATGTAGTGCACGCGCCACACGCTCCGTTGGCGAGTTTTCGGGAAAGAGACGGGCCGCCACCCGCGTCCACATACGATAGAGGACACGCTGCACTCCTGTATAGGCCCAGCGCATGGTCGAAAATTGAATAGCAGGTGGTGTTGATTGTGTATCTGGTGTGTTTGTTGACATGAATAAAACCCTTAATGAAAAATTTACGAATTATCGCCTTCCCCAAAGCCTCGAATCCGCAGGTTCGTGAGCCGGCGCACAACAGGACTCTTCATTAACCTGAGTGGTAGCCGACGGCGCAAACGGCGAATACGAATCGCGGACCTCAAGCGTCCAGACATCGTACGACGGCGTGTCTGCCAGTGCTGCGATTGCCATACCCCCGGTTTACTCGCTTCTGGTAAATAGTCCAGAATACATTCCGCGATATCAAAAGAAGCACGTGGCCGGGCGATCCGCTTCGCGTTCGCTTTCTGACGCCGTAATTCTGGTGAACCCGGACGAATAAGGCGACGCAGCGTGTCTATCAGTGTCGGTGCATCCAGCGCAAGAGTACCTACCCCATTATCGACCACATAGTCAATGTTGCCCTCTTCCTGCCCCGGTACATAGCCGCTTAAAATTACTGGTAAGCCACATGCCAGCGCCTCATTAATCGTGCCCGGACCCGCTTTAGTGATAATAACATCAGAGGCATGCATCAGTTCAGGCATGTTCTGCACAAAACCGAATATTTTTGCAGGCACATGCAGACTCGAACGCGTCCGCTGCAGGTGCGTGTACAGGCGCCGGTTACGCCCCGTAACCACCAGCAATTGTACCGGCAGGTGTGCTCGTGAAATAGCTCGTACCGCCTTTTGCAGACCACCCGCTCCATCACCACCACCGACGAGAAGAATTGTTGGAACTCCCGGCTTTAAGTTAAACTTCTTCTGTAACTCTGCTCTACTTGCCACCGGTACCGCGAACTTCGGATCGATAGGCATACCAAGCATGCTGACATGCTCCGGGTCCAGTCCATGTGCCAAGTACAATTGCTTCGCCTGCTCCGTCGGCACAATGTACTGGTCAACACCAAACGCAAACCATGCATGATGAATGCTTACAAGATCAGTCACAACAGTGATAAAGGGGATGTGCAAGCGCAGTTCTTGCAGTGCTTGCACAGTGACATGATTGAGCATGGGGTGAATAGAGACGATGACATCGGGCTTGACGGTAGTGATGAGACGAAGCAATCCATTGAAAATAAGTGGTGTTGCCACAGTTTTTACAGCTATCATAGCTGAGTCACGGTTACTCTGTCGGAAAAACTCCCCATAGAGCTTTGGGTTGTAGCGGATCGTCGGACCGTACAGTTTGACGGCCTCGCGTAGGGGAAAACGGCTGTACTCCTCAAAGACATCCACAATCACAGTGCGATAGGTAGGAGACTTTGACGAAACAACCGTGGCCTGCGCAGTCTTCTGCATGCCACCTATCTCTTCGAGAGACTGCGTTTGTTGCTTTGCAAGCCACTCTTGCTGCTGCTGTTTAGAAATTATCGTAATGGCATTGTTGATTGCGTTGGCGGCACTCCGGTGTCCCGCACCCGTATCGGCAATCAAAAATAGGATGGTTCGTTGCGTCTCATTCACTAGAAAACTCACCCTTTGTATATAGCTGTACAATCAAAAAAGAGATAAAGGATTGTTTGCACGCCCCTTTACCTCTCGAATATATGTTATGTAAATCCTACTCTTCTTCTTGTAGGTTGAAGCGTTTACGGAAGCGCTCCACACGACCAGCAGAGTCGAGGATACGCTGCTGACCCGTAAAGAACGGATGGCAGCTAGAACACACGTCAACCTTCAATACAGGCTTGGCACTTACTGTCTTGAAGCTGTTGCCACAAGCACACTGCACCGTGGACTCTACATAATTTGGATGAATTCCCTTTTTCATTCTTGGCTCTCCCATACAGTATCAATGGTAATAGGCTCTTTCATCACGGGGGAGCTTTTCTTTCTTCCGCCGCGTTTCGTCTACCACACTGTTCGTTGGCAATGCAGACATGATTGTACATGTATTACATTCCCACGTCAAGTATTTTTCGTCGACATAGCCCTTGCGCCATTGTTCGCATTGTACTATAGATAACACAACACGCCCCAATTTTATGCCCGCTCCTTCTCACGTGTGATACACTGACATGAGAACTTTTACGCCTTGCACTGGCGTCTACTATGAAGGAACGCTCATACCCTATGATTGAACGGTACTCTTTGCCCGAAATGGCCATGCTATGGTCAGACACGCACAAAAGGGATACATGGTTACAAGTCGAACTGCTCGTCTGCGAGGGTTGGGCACAGCAAGGCGTTATCTCACAGGACGCTCTGGCGAAGATACGTTCCGCAGGGTACAACGCGCAACGCATGGGCGAAATCGAGCAGGAAACGCATCACGACATTATCTCGTTTCTGCGTTCAATCCAGGAAGGACTCGGACCCGAGGGACGCTTTATTCATCTCGGCCTCACTTCGTCAGACGTTCTCGATACAGGACTGGCCGTGCAACTGAAAGAGGCGGGAGGGGTGCTTACGACAACCCTTGCCCATGTAGTTGAGGTAGTTGCGCAAGACGCCGTTCAGTACAAGTACACGCTCATGGCGGGTCGTACGCATGGCATTCACGCCGAGCCACTCACCTTCGGCCTCAAGCTCGCCCTCTGGGTAGACGAACTGCGACGCCACCAGCAGCGCCTCTCTGCGGCACTGGAAGGAGTGACAGTTGGCAAGATTTCTGGCGCGGTGGGCACCCATGCAACCATCCCGCCACAGATCGAAGAGTTCGTATGTGAGCAGTTGGGCATAGCCGTTGACCCTATCTCCAGTCAAATCGTGCAACGAGACCGGCACGCTCACTTCGTAACAACACTCGCCCTGCTCGGTAGCTCGCTGGAGAAAATGGCGCAAGAGATTCGCCACCTGCAGCGCACCGAGTTAAGCGAGGCTTTCGAGCCATTCAGCAGCGGTCAACAAGGCTCGTCGGCGATGCCACATAAACGCAATCCCGAACTGTGTGAGCGCATCTGTGGTCTGGCCCGCGTGCTGCGTGGCTATAGCGTGACGGCAATGGAAAACGTTGCCCTGTGGCACGAGCGCGACATTAGTCATTCCTCTGCTGAGCGCATCATCCTTCCCGACGCCTGCATCCTCCTGCACTACATGCTCACCATTTTCACTCACGTGATGCAAGGCTTACAAGTCGACGCCGAACGCATGGCAGCAAACCTAAATATGACCGGTGGCCTCGTCTATTCTCAGCGCATCCTGCTCGCCTTAATCGACAAGGGCGTTGCCCGTCAAGAGGCATACAAAATGGTGCAGCGTAACGCCAAACAGGTCTGGAGTATGGCAAGCACTGGTCCAATACAAGGTCCCGCTCTTTTAGAAGCACTGAGCAGCGATCCTGAAGTAGCAGGATATCTTTCGCCAGACGAATTGCGTGAACTTACCAACAACGACTATTATCTGAAATATATCGACACATCTTTTAAAAGAATAGGACTGTAGGGGTCTCATTGATTACACCCTGTCGCTACACCCTAACACATCTTTTAAGAGATCAGATGTGTACGAGTACAAGATCAGATGTGTACAAGTCTCATTCCATTAAACCCCTACACAGGACGTTATGCCATTAAAAATTTCGGAACAAATACGCATAGACACCAGGATAACAAAAACACAACAACGACGCTCCCCGTCGTTTGTTGTCGTAATTGTGCTTTTCGAATTATTCTACCTGCTGCTCATTGCGCTCTCTCCTCTGCCACAGCTTGGTTTGAGCAACACGCCCATTGCGCTCGACTGGTCCTGGACGCTTCTACCCTCACACATGCTGCTAGCCATACTTGGGTCATCTGTATCCCACATGTGGGTTGTGCCAGCAGTATTAGGAGTTGCATTTCTCGGCTTGTTGGCAACATATACATATGGAATACTATCCGTCGGTAGGGACCCTAATTCATTACGCCCAAATTCACCATATCCCAACCAGCAACGTTG
>CAXTCR010000274.1:0-5206 GCA_964242555.1 uncultured Ktedonobacteraceae bacterium | reverse complement strand
GCGCCCTCGTTTGCTTCCGCGCCGCTGTTCGAGAAGAACGAACGCATGCCCTTGCTTTGAATACCAAGTAGCTCAGCTAGCTCGATCTGTCGAGTGTTGTAGTACAAGTTCGAAACGTGAACGAGTTGCGTCACCTGTTCCTGTACAGCTTTTACAATGGCCGGGTGACAGTGCCCAAGTACGTTAACGGCGATACCCGCCACGAAATCAAGATATACCTTGCCATCGCTATCCCACACGCGGGTGCCCTCACCACGCACCAGCGTTAGAGGCTGCCGCTTAAACGCGCTCTGATAGTATTGGTGTTCAAGTGTGACCCAGTCGCGGTTTGTTGTGTTCACCTGTGTTGTTGTCATGATAATTGTTCCCTTGTGCTATTGGACGGTGTGTGATACATCAGACCCGTACCGGTAGTTAATTAGCTTATAAAACCTGTTTTATCTTGAATACAGAGTATTCTCGTCGATGTAGCCGTGTGTTAAGTCACAGCCCCACGCTGTTGCCTGTCCCTGACCGAGGTGGAGGTCAACCAAAACAGTGACTTCGTCTTTTGCCATAACAGTGCGTGCGGCTTCCTGATCGTACTGGGTTGCCATGCCATGCCCGACGACTTGCACATCGTCGAGCGCGATGTCGAAGGTGTTCTGATCTAGCTCACAACCACTTGCGCCCAGTGCTGCCACGATACGGCCCCAATTGGGGTCAGCACCTGCAAGCGCACACTGCCAGAGTGGAGAAAGTGTGATCGACCTTGCGGCTAACACGGCATCATGCTTGTCGCGTGCGCCCTGTACGCGTACGGTCATGAGCTTGGTCGCGCCCTCGCCATCGCGTGCCATTTCGCGGGCAAGATATTCCATGAGTGTGCGTAGGGCACTGCGGAACGTCTCTGCCTCGGGATGGTGCGCGTTGATTGGGGTATTACCAGCAAGTCCATTCGCGAAGAGGACACAGGTGTCGTTGGTGGACATGTCGCCATCCATTGAGATCATGTTGAAGGTGTCCTCCACGGCGGCACGTAGTTCGGTTTGCAGCCAGTCATGTTCAAGCGCCGCGTCGGTGGTTAGATAGCACAGCATGGTTGCCATATTGGGGTAAATCATGCCCGCGCCCTTTGTGGCACCGCCAAGCCGGACTGTCTTGCCATCAATTTCGAATTCCAGCGCCTTACGTTTGGGGCGTGTGTCCGTCGTCAGAATGGCTTGCGAAAAGGCATTGCCGCCCTCGGTGCTCAACTCAATCTTCTTGACCCCTGCCTCGATCTTCTCAATCGGTAGCTGTCGCCCGATAATGCCTGTCGACGAACAGAGGACTAGTTCGCTTCCAATGCCCAACAGGGAGGCGGCATATTCAGTCATGGCGTAGGCGTTGCGCATTCCGGGTTCGCCTGTGGCACAGTTTGCATTGCCACTATTTACAATCACCCCCTGTGCCTTGCCGCTTTTCAAACGTTCCTGGCATACCAGTACCGGGGCTGCACGCGTACTGCTTGTTGTAAATGTCGCAGCTGCAACACACGGTACGTCGGATGCTAAAATAGCTAAATCTGGAATACCACCATCCGATTTAATGCCGCTTGCTGTAATGCCGGCGCGAAATCCTTTAGGGGCTGTAACGCTGCCCTCAACCTCACGAAATATATTGGACAATGAAAAACACCTCCTCGCCAACGTATATGGGATACTCCTGCTGTCTCCCTGTCTTATCTAACTGTCCTCATTGTACAACGCCAAAACGCTGCCTCACAACTAATAGTCCTCGAAACACAACAATGCGCATGATGCGCCATGGCGCATCATGCGCATTGTTGTGTTTCTGTGTCTTACTCCCCGCCCAGCGGTCCCTGGATCTGCTTCGGTATCCCATACGAGGCAGCGGCAGGGCTTGGCAGGCTCTGCTGTTCGCTATCGCCACCGTAGACCTTGATTTCGGGCACACCTGCGATGACGGATGGAGCGATGTACTGTTCTTCGGGTATTGGTTGATTGAAGAGGGTCTCGAACAACACCCCTTCGATTGTCTCTTCTTTGATCAGGCGCTCACTAATCAGAATCAGGCGTGTCTTATTCTGGTGCAGGATGTTGTAGGCTTTGTCGAACGCCTCTTGTACGATGCGGCGCACCTCTTCGTCGATCTCGCGGGCGGTTTGTTCGCTGTAGTTGCGTTGCTCACCGAAATCGCGCCCGAGAAAGACCAGTTCGTCTTTGTGACCGAGTGCAATGGGTCCGATGCGATTGCTCATGCCGTATTCAGTCACCATTGAACGTGCGATTTTTGTCACGCGCTCGATATCGTTCGAGGCGCCTGTTGTGACCTCGCCGAAGATGAGTAGTTCGGCCACATGACCACCAAGGGCGTAGGCGAGCATATCCTCAAACTGTGGTTTGCTCCAGAGATAGCGGTCCTCGGTCGGCAGCAGCATGGTGAAGCCACCAGCTTGACCACGCGCCACAATCGATACCTTGTGTACAGGGTCGGTGTTTGGCAGGACGCGGGCTACGAGCGCGTGTCCAACCTCATGGTAGGCCGTAATCGCCTTTTCGCGTTCGCTAATGATGCGGCTCTTGCGCGCTGGTCCAGCGACCACGCGGTCGATGGCCTCTTCGAGTTCGCTCATACCGATCTTGCGTTTGCCACGTCGCGCAGCTAGAATGGCCGCTTCGTTAAGCAGGTTCGAGAGATCAGCACCAGAGAAGCCGGGTGTTTGCTTTGCCAATACATCGAGCTGAATGCTTGGATCCAATGGTTTGCCTTTAGCGTGCACATTTAGGATGGAGATGCGTCCACGAATGTCGGGGCGGTCCAGCACAATCTGGCGATCAAAGCGACCTGGACGCAGCAGCGCGGGATCGAGTACATCGGGCCGGTTGGTGGCGGCAATGACGATGACGTTTGTGTTGGTATCAAAGCCATCCATCTCGACCAGTATCTGGTTGAGCGTTTGTTCTCGCTCGTCATGTGAGCCACCGAGACCAGCACCGCGCTGACGCCCGACGGCATCAATTTCGTCAACAAATACGATACAGGGGCTATTGCGCTTGGCTTGATCGAACAAGTCGCGCACCCGGCTCGCACCGACGCCCACAAACATCTCGACAAACTCAGAACCACTAATGCTAAAGAATGGTACACCCGCCTCACCCGCAACGGCACGTGAAATCAATGTTTTACCGGTTCCGGGAGGGCCAACCAATAAGAGTCCTTTGGGAATACGTGCGCCCAGTGCAGCAAACTTATCGGGATATTTAAGGAACTCGACTATCTCTTGTAGCTCTTGCTTTGCCTCCTCGACGCCCGCAACATCGGCGAATGTCACCGTTGACTTGTCCCCTGTGAACATGCGTGCGCGACTCTTGCCAAACGACATTGCCTGATTGTTCGTGCCCTGTGTCTGACGCATCATAAAAATCAAGAGGCCCGCGAAAAGGAGAACTGGCAGGAAGCCACCGACCACACCTAACACGTTCCAGATTGGGTTGGGGGCGTCATATTGAAGGACGAGTAAGCGAGTATTAGAGTAGTCAATACCGTTGTCCTTCAGAACGCGGGTGATATCGAAGCTATCGTTGATCGTTGCAACCTCTTTGGGTGCATTAGGTATATTGTTGCGTGTGAGCGTGAGCGTGTTGCTTGAGATAGTAAGGGTATCCTGCAAGTTCCTGGCATTATCAGCTTTTATGTCAACGAGGATTTTAGACACATTCACCTGTGCTGGTGCATCTGACGGGGAACGGAAAAGGAAAACAACGATCACGACTCCTACGATCGTGATTAAGAGCCAGAAAATGCTCGGTCTGAGCCATTTCCTATTATTTGTCATGGGCTTCTCTCTACTATCCGAGGTACACGCAACCCTCCCCATTTACACAAGCCAGTCTTCTATTAAAGAAGCACACTGCATGTACTCGTTGGTGCTGATCTCAGCATGTCTATATTACGAGGACATTGTTTAAATGCTAAATTTAGTGCGTCTTATTATAACACACTCGACGGTCAATCTCATAGAGAACATCTTTCATAAATGCTGTAACCTTTGCAGGTGTCTCCGGTTCGACGTATGTGCGTGTGTCTGTCGGCCAATTGATTTCTGGGAACTTGCCATCCTCTACTAAGCAGCTAATCGAAGCAGCTTTGTAGTGTTTTGCCAGCATTATGCCCGCATCCGTTCCACCTGCGCGCAGCATATATGGTATCGCGCCGTGTGGTCCCTTTTCGGAAGCGGTTACAAGAATATCAACGACATCGTGGGCGACATCGGCGCGGCCCAGGAAATTCTCTTGCACGGAGTAGTGAATGCGTCCAGCACCGACGGTATCGACGGCGAAAAAGTAGGCGTCTTTGAGCACTTTGCCGTGTTTTTCTGCAAGAGCACGTGCACCTACGAGTCCGATTTCTTCGCCACCCGTTGCCACAAACCATACTTCGGTGTGTTCTAACGGAGAAGTTGCCATTTGTTCAGCAAGGCTTAGCAATACGGCAACACCGCTTGCGTTATCGTTCGCGCCTTCGCCATCGATGCCGCGAATCATTTGTCCCATTAACAACGGCGTTGCGAGTGTGAGCATTGCGGCACCTGCAGCACTAGAAATGCGTTGGGTAGTACGCGTTAAGCGCTTGTCTTTGCGGCGGCGCGCCAGGAAACCAAGTGCGCTTGAGCCAATTGCTGTGAGATATGAAAGTCCGAGTAGAGGCATGGTAAGGCGGCGAGGAGATTTCCCCCTGCGAGGTTGCATAAAATTTCGAACGCGGACCGAGTCGTAGTGGGTGAGTAGTACAATTCTGCTCTTAACTTCTTTGCGTGCTGGCAGGATCCCGATCACATTGTGGCTAGTACCTTTGCGAGTTAGCCATGTAACGGGACCTTTGTTTGCGCGGAACTCTGTTGCAAGCGTTGCAGGTGCGCCAATAAGTCCAGTGAAGCCAAGTAGTGGGGATAGCGGGGCAATTAGACTTGAGCCAAGGATAGTATAGATATAGGGAAATATGTTGCTGAGCGGCTCTGTAGAGCAGGGAAATGGCTCTTGTCGAACGTTTTGCAGGCTGTAAGACTGCATCTCTCCCTCGATGTAGTTAGCGGCACGATGTTCACCATCAGTTGTTGCGACGCGAAAGCCAATCTTGCCAGCCAGTACTCCAATATGCTCCATTTCACGACTCATCAGCAATGCCCTATCTTATATATTTACACGATAGCATAGTTATGTAA
>CAXTCR010000273.1:0-5211 GCA_964242555.1 uncultured Ktedonobacteraceae bacterium | reverse complement strand
CTTGCGCAGGGAAATAGATACCGGCCAGTTCGCCCATGACCATGTCTTGCAGACTTTGCCAACTTTGTTTATAAAAAGGAGCGGATGTAAACGCTTTAATGGCAACCGCATTCAAGACAAGTGTGTCGATAGGACCAAGCTGCTCCTCAACTTGTGTCACCATTGATTGGATCTGCTCACTGTTATCCACACTGGCCTGTATCGCGATTGCCTTGCCTCCGAGGTCTTCTACTGCTTGAACAACGCTCATCGCCTCTTCGGAATTGCGATTATAGTTCACTCCGACCAGCGCGCCGTGACGGGCAAATAGCCTCGCAGTAGCTGCTCCTATACCGCGGCTTGCACCTGTGATAAGGACAACGCGCCCTTTCATCAGTTGTGCCTCTTGCATATACACCTGCCTTTTCAAATCTACTTTTTTCAAAGGGATTAAGCTTCAAGCGGCTTTTGGCCCCAGACTGTCAGGTAGTACCAAACTTGACAGAAATCTTTAGACTCCATTTCGGCAATAAATTGCTTATAGAGAGTGTTATATTCCTCCTGCGTGACCATTCCTGTTTTGGCGATGATTGGTCCAAGCAATTTATAGAGTGCAATGAGATTGTGATAGAGGTCTCCCTGCGCATCTCTTTCGCCCAAATATTCTATCGCGTACGCCTTTTGCTGGATATGTTCAAAGCCAGCGTTGCGTAAGAACAGCCAGAGCATAGGTGTAATACCGGTATGGCGTCCATCTGGAGAAAAGCTTTTGCCATCGTGGTGCATTGTACTTTCACGTAAGCTAGCAAGCTTTTCGGTGGCGGGGCCATTGCTCAGACCAAACTCACCCTCTGTCAGGCGAAACATTCCCTCTGGTCGTACTATCCTCAGGCATTCCTGAATAAAGGTGGGCCACGCAGTAAGTGGAAGCACCTGGAAGACCGAGCGTGCATTCACAAGATCAATAGAGGAAGTTTCAAATTCAAATGGCTTGAGCACATCCATAATACGAAATGTGACGTTCTGTATGCCCTCTGCTTGAGCTTTTTCCCGACCAAGCTCTACCGCTGTACGACTAAGATCGACTCCGATGACCTGAGCCTCGGGATAGGTACGAGCAACATCTAAAGCCCATGCTCCATCACCACATGCTAGATCAAGGATAATTTTGCCTTTAGGGTCGTGAAGCGCCTCTGGTAGATGTCCGTGCAAGCCTTGTTGCAAGAGACGCCCTTGTCTCGCAAGACGTTGCCTTTCTACGCTGTTATCAACATCTACATAATAAAAGTTCTCGTTTTTACTAGGCGTGGAGGTCATAGATAGTGCCACCTTTCCATGTTGAAGAAATACTTACCAGAGTGCTTTAGAGGCCAATCGTGCACCTTGCGCGAGGATTTCTAATTTTGCCCACGCGATCGAGGGGACAACGAATGAGAAGCCGGCGAATGTTCCAAAACCACAGTCCGAACCTGCGATCACATGCTCCTTACCAACGAGTTTGGCGAAGCGTAGAATCCGTTGTGCGACAAGCTCTGGATGCTCAATATAATTTGTTTTCGAGTCAATCACGCCAGGAATCAGTATTTTTTCTTCGGGGAGTTGTACCGACTCGAAAACCTCCCATTCATGTTCGTGGCGTGGGTTGGAGGATTCGATGGAAATTGCGTTGGCGCGAACATTGACAATGAGGTCAACAATGTTCTTCAGCTCAACATCAAGATGGTGTGGTCCTGAATAGTTTCCCCAGCATACATGAACACGTACCTGTTCGGGATCAATGCCTGTAAGCGCGTAATTAAGTACCTCAATGCTTTCCTCAACGTGCTTACGAAACTCTTCTATGCTTGCCTCGGGCATAAAGAGATGACGATCACCAGCTAAATCCGGGCAGTCTAGCTGTAAAATAAAGCCCGCTTCAGCAATAGCTTTGTACTCATAACGCATTGCGTCAGCTATTGCATAAAGATATGCCTCTCTACTTGGGTAGTATTTGTTTGCCATCACCTGAGCAATAACGCCCGGCGATGCCGCAGTCATAAAGGCCTCTTCGGAATGCGTTTCTTGTAATGCAGCCTTAAAATTTGCGATATCCTGGTGTACCGCATTCGCATCCTTCAATGTAATAGGTCCATCGCAGGCCGGTGCGGGTATGCGTGTTCGCACAGTGTTGCCGCCGCCAATACGTTGCAGTAGTTCTGGATGATCCCGCATGTCTCGTGCGACAAAAGGGGTAGACTCACCCCCGAAGCCGTTGAGACGGTTTTTGATGTAGTTGACGAAACTACTCTTGCTCATCTCTCCGTCGGAGATAATATCAACACCAACCTCGATCTCGTGCCTGACCGTGTCCAGCACCGCATTTTGTACGCGTGTCGCGAAGAGAGTTCCATCAATAGGCTGTCCCTCTTCTTTGGCGTAAATCAACTGTACGAGGTCCTGGGGGCGCGGAAGGCTTCCTGTATGGGTGGTGAGAATGCGGTCAGTGCTACGCTTCATAGTAAGTGATCCCTTCTAAAAGCAACGAGAAACAACGAACTTGACCCACTACATACTGAGGCTTGAAAGAAGTAGATGCTTCTTATCTTACAAAAAGAAAAACGCTTGAGTAAGCGTAACTTTTTATACTAGCAAGCATAACAAACATTCTTTTCTATTGTCAAGGATGCTGCATCTTTACATAAAAAACTTGACAAAGAAGTTATTCACATGTTACGCTCATTTATAGTTAAGGTGTTTATTTTTGTATCAAGCTGTTTCATTTTGAAACAACTCGGAAAGAAAAAAGGAGACACAATGACACAAAACGCCCACGCTCCGCGTGCAGGTGTTGATCCAACGTTGTACCGGCTGTTGGGGATGCTACGGGGAATGATTATTGCCCGTGCGGTTCATGTTGTTGCAAAACATCGAATTGCGGACCTATTGAGTGAGGGTCCAAAGAATGTCTCTCAGCTTGCGGAGACCTTGCAAGTCCATGCTCAAACACTTCATCACCTCTTATCTGCTCTGGCGAGCACCGGCGTTTTTCAGGAAGTCGAACCTGGATATTTCCAAAACACAGACCTTTCTACGTTTCTTCGCTCTGATGTACCTCATTCCCTGCTCAACGCAGCCCTCTATTGGGGAAGCGATTGGCAATGGCGTTTATGGGAGTCGCTTGACTATACGGTGAAGACCGGTGAACCGGCATTCAACCACCTATTTGATACATCTCTCTGGGAGTTCTTAGATCAGCACCCAGAGGAGGAGCGAGTTTTTAGTGCGGCACTCACCAGTTTTTCATCATCGCTCATCCCCTTAATTGTGCAATCGTACGATTTTTCTAGTATAGGGACGATCGTGGACGTGGGAGGAGGCGAAGGAGACCTGCTCACCGGTATTCTACATACGTATCCCAACATGAAGGGAACATTGCTTGAGCGTCCTTCTGTGCTACGAATTGTGCGTGAGCGTCTTAAGAAAAGTGGACTTACAGATCGATGTACATTGATGGAGGGAAACTTTTTCCAGCATGTTCCAGCAGGGATGGATGCGTATATTATGAGGGAGGTGCTACATGACTGGAATGACGAGCACTGTATTGAAATTCTTCAATGCTGCCGGAGGGCAATGAGTGCGAGTAGTAGACTACTGGTGGTAGAGCACATTTTTTACCCTGAGGATCAGCGCTCCTTTACGAAGTTCTTGGGTTTACAGATGGCCTTAGAACAAGAAGGTCGGCAGAGAACAAAAGAAGAGCTATATGAGCTTCTTGCTGCGGCTGGTTTTGAGGTGAGGCGCTTCATTCCGATACCAGAGCCAACGACAACGATCCTTGAATGTTTTCCCATTATCCCTTAGTCAGGATAGTCCTATCACTTTTGAAAGAGAAACGCTTTAACCATCGTCCTATAGTGCGTATGTCGTACAGCGTATCTTGCAAGGCGTTCTTTCAACTCTACAATGTAGTTAGATTTTGTAGAAAGGTGATACACACGTGTCAGATTTTACCCTTCCTAGCAAGGTCGTTTCCCCCTCAACGAAAGATGACAATGTCACTCCTGTAGCTTTTCAGGCACCCACCAAAGCCTTGAACATGGGTGTGCTCGTGCTCTACTGCCTCGCCATACTTTCCATTTGGATGGCAGTCTTTCCCATCCTACAAATTCTCATTCCAACGCAGATAGTGGCACTGGATGCCACCCACAAAATTGCTGATTTCTCGCTCATCTCCGCGCTAGGTGCGTTAGCAGCCCTACTCACCTTTCCTTTGGCGGGAGCCTTTAGTGACCGCACAACATCACGTTTTGGGCGGCGGCGGCCCTGGATTATAGGTGGAGTTATTGGCATGGCGCTTATGCTGATTATTCTTGCTTCTATGCCAACTGTCTTTGCGTTAGGCATAGGCTGGATTTGCTTCACTATTTTTGCGAATATTACACAGGCAGGTATGTTTACAGTTCTGCCCGATCAGGTTCCGCCACAGCAACGTGCCCTTGTCTCAGCCTTCGTTGGTCTCTCTATCCCGATAGGCATCGCACTTGGCTCCATATTAATTGGCAGGGTGTTCAAAACACCGCAAACGGCGTACTATGTCTTTGCTGGTATCCTGCTCGTCCTGGTTTTACTCTTTGCATCCGTTATGCGCGACGAACCGCTCCCTAAAGATACTGTTCCACCCTTTCGATTAGGTGCATTCCTCGCGAATTTCTGGACCAATCCAGCGCGTCACCCTGACTTTGGCTGGGCGTGGCTTACACGTTTCTTACTTGTTCTCAGCTATGCCTGTGGCACGAGCTACCTGTTCTTCTTCCTGCAGGATGCGGTACAATTCGGGCACCGGGCCGCCCAAGGCGTATCAACGTTCCAGCTGATTGTCACAGGGTTACTATTAGTTTCTTCTATTACCAGTGGCATCTTATCTGATAGAATGCAGCGACGCAAAACGTTTGTGATTGTTGCGGGTTGTGTGATGGCACTTGGTCTGCTTGTGCTAGCTTTCTTTCCCAATTGGCTATTCGTACAGGTAGCAGCAGCTATTTTCGGCCTTGGTTATGGCATTTACGTAGCTGTTGATATGGCGATGGTTATTCAGGTGCTACCGTCAGCCCGTAATCGTGGCAAAGATATGGGTATGGTGAACATAGCAGGGACTCTCCCCCAAGTACTTGCTCCCGCTATAATAGGTGTTATTATTAGCGCGACCCATAGCTATTTGCTGCTCTTTGTGTTTGCGGCAGCTTTCGCACTTCT
>CAXTCR010000272.1:0-5241 GCA_964242555.1 uncultured Ktedonobacteraceae bacterium | reverse complement strand
GAACTGGACCAATCAGTTGTATCAGAACATAGGAGGGCGTCTTGAGCAGGAGGGACAGAGAGGCTTACAGTTGGAAGAGGACGAAGCTTGTTGAGGTAACGGCGCAACTCAAAGGCATTCACAGAATACATTGCGCCATCTACGGCTGCATCTATATGTCCCTCAGCAATAGCACTACAAACATCAGCAAGAGTGGGGAAACGGTCAGGCATGAGACACCTCCCTACAGAATACGGGGCACATTCTCCGTGTTACTAGTGGTGTGAAGTTCTTTCACAGCCTTTGTTCTTACACGGTAAAGCATGCACCTAGGTTTCGATATGTTCCACACTGGAAAACACTGAAAAGCTGAGTTCATTTCGTCCAACGCCCGCGAGCGTCGTTACTCTTCCTCCTCCTTGTCGCTTTCATTCTGATCAACTAGTACGGCATCGTCGTCTAAGAGACCTGCCATAGGTTCAATATACATCATCCGGCGAATTAGGTCAACCTGTTTCACAACATCTTTAATGGCGGGCAGCAAAATCTGTTGCTTGCTTTCTCCCTTGACAACATATACATCGTTACTGCCCGTCTCCATAATTTCTACAATCGTCCCAATTTCGTTTCCATTTAGAGTGGCGACCCGCAGTCCTAGAATGTCGTGCTGATAGTACGAATTTGGTGGAAGTTTAGCAAGTTTATCCAGGGGAATGGATATGTCGAAATTGCGTAACGTTTCGGCAGTGTTTGCGTCATCCACACCGGCGAACCTCACAACAAGCATATCGCCTTTATAGGGACGAACGGCAGTAATCTTGCGCGAGGTATAGGTAGGGCCAACAAAAACCGTCTCTAGCTGCGCAAAACGGTCGGGGATATCGGAGAGCGAGAATACCTTTAACTCGCCCTTAATACCAAAAGGGGCCACTATTTTTCCGATAGTAGCCCATTCTGTATCACTTATATTTGGCATAGAAACCTCTGTCGTGAAAAGAAGTTGAGGAACAGAGCGTTACCAGCAACGTAGAGATATGGCTGATAGAAACACACTTCTCTTATAAAATCTCTAGGGAAGTATGTCGCCCTTCGCGTGCACCGCCGGCACGCAGTAGCGCACGCATCGCCTTAGCAACACGTCCCTGCCGGCCAATCACTTTACCAAAATCGCCGGGAGCGACGTGGAGTTCTAACACCAAAGCATTACGGTCATTGCGTATCTCACGCACCTGTACTGCTGAGGGTTCATCTACCAGAGATTGGGCAATGTACTCGACGAGCTTACGCATATCTCATCCTCCAGTCTGCTACACTTCGGTTGATGTCGGTGCGGTCGGCGTAGTTGGTGCGGGCACAGTTGCTGCTGGCGTCGTGGCAGTTGCATTTGCCTGTGTAAATTGGTCCATAATACCAGAGCGTTTGAGAAGCGAGGCAACCGCTTCTGTGGGCTGCGCTCCATTTTTCAACCAGCCGAGTGCTTTGGCGGCGTCGATATGAATGGCCGAAGGCTCGACACGTGGATTGTACCACCCAATATTTTCAATAATGCGACCATCGCGCGAGAAACGTGAGTCTGCGATCACAACGCGATAGCTAGGGGCCTTCTTCTTGCCCATGCGTTTTAAGCGAATTTTGACAGTCATGCGTTCTTTATCTCACCTCTTCCCCACTTGCTGGGGTCTATATTTTCGTGGCGTTCGAGAGGAGTGCATACAACAAATTACAGCGACCCCAAACTACGGCGCACCTAGGATAGCATGAAGTGGGTATTTTGTCAATCTTCGAGTCCTGCCGTCCTGCCACTGAAAATCAATGTTTTGGTTCAAATTTTTCTTTTCGCCCAGAGAATAGCAATCACGATATTGAAAATAAAAGCTCAAAGCATACTTTTTCACCTACTACTCTTCTGGCAGCTTGACACGATGCAACTTTACAAAGTTTGTGCGTGCCCTACTCGCAATTGGCAAGCCTCCCATAATCACGACATACTCGCCTTGTGAAACGAACTTGTCTTCCAGGAGCCGGTGTTCAACGGCCTCAATCAGTTTCTCCGTTGATGTTTGCAATTCGATACAGTGAGGCCACACTCCCCACCAGAGAGCGAGTTGACGCCGTACCTTCTCTGAGGGCGTGTATGCTAGAATAGGCACGCGAGGCCGATCTTTCGAGATCAGATGGGCAGAGTTTCCAGAGCGCGTAAAAACGACGATAGCCTTGACGCTCGCTTCCTCCGACAATTCGCGGGCCGCGTGGCTTACAGCACGAGCTTGCGAGAGACGTTGGCTTTTGGGCTGTTGCGCCGTTCTATTGCCTGCCTCGGTCTCCTCAATAATGCGCGCCATCATCTCGACCGCCTCAATCGGATATGCCCCCGCAGCAGTCTCACCGCTCAGCATGACCAAATCTGTCCTGTCGAGAACCGCATTCGATACATCGTTGACTTCCGCACGTGTTGGTCGGGGATTTGTCGTCATCGACTCGAGCATCTGCGTAGCCGTAATCACAGGTAGCCCCAGCTCGTTACATTTGGCAATGATACGCTTCTGAATAAGCGGAACTTTTTCTGGGGGCATTTCCACCCCTAAATCGCCACGCGCAATCATCACCCCATCTGTCAACTCAAGAATCGCGTCCAAGTTCGCGATAGCCTCTGGCTTCTCCAATTTCGCAATGAGTGGAGTGGGTGTAAAGTGCTTCTTTTGCTCGCCCTCGCGTTCTAGCTGAAGCCCATGAATACATTGTTTCGCCTCGCGTATATCCTCCGGCTTACGTACAAAGCTGAGCGCAACATAATCAACATCGTGCATAATGCCGAAACGCAGATCGTCGCGGTCCTTCTCGGTTAAAGCAGGCGCGCTGACCGCGACTCCCGGCAGATTGATGCCCTTGTGCTCACCAAGTTCTCCGCCATGTACCACGAGACAATGCACATCGGTAGTATTTGTGTCCAGCACGCCCAATTCGAGCAAACCATCGCTGAGCAGGATGCGATCCCCAACTTTTACATCGCTTGCTAACGACTTGTATGTTGTCGAAACGAGGTGAGCAGTACCTGCTACGTCGCGCGTGGTAATCGTTATGGTTGCTCCACTGACGAGTTGCACAGGTTGACCATCCTGTAGTGAGCCTGTGCGTATCTTTGGCCCTTGTAAATCCTGTAGAATAGCGATGGCATATCCTAGGCGATCAGAGATAGTTCGTATACGCTCGATGACAACCGCATGCTCTTCATGCGTTCCATGCGAAAAATTGAGGCGGGCCACGTTCATACCGGCCCTCATCAACTCCTCAAGCCGTTCCTCGCTATTTGTCGCAGGCCCAATCGTGCATACGATTTTCGTTTTGCGCATTGCATTGTCCTTCCACAAAATTCTCTGCCAGCTCATCAAGTGCTATTCATGAGAAGTATATACTTTGCACAAGACAAAAGTAGCAACATCACTCATCTTTTCCTGCCTCGTCATTCCTCATCGCTGAGGATGCGAAAAGATGTATCTTTTTCTAGCGTATCATACAGGACAATCTTTGCAAAGAATAGCATAATATGCATGACGGTATTCATTATACTGTCGCGCGAGAAGCGCAACGTGTGCTTCAACGCTACCGAGACCTGCAAGATATTATCGCGATCCTGGGCATCGATGAATTGTCTGATGAAGACAAAATACTGGTTGCACGTGCCCGTAAACTCCAACGTTTCTTCTCACAGCCCATGAATGTCGCAGAGACCTTTACAGGACGTGAAGGAAAATACGTGACCCTACAGGAAACCATACGCGGCACCAAAGAGATTCTGGAGGGCAAGCACGACGCCATCCGCGAGGACATGTTTTATATGGCAGGAAGTATCGATGATGTAGTACAGCGCAGCGAAGACGCACAACTGTAGGGTGTCAATGAGAGTTTGACATGTCTCTACCTCATGCTATACTCTGATACAAGAGTTACTATCTATTAGAGCGGCGGGTAACAACGGCGTTATCCGCCGCGTCTCATTGCAATGAAGCCTTTATTTCTCCGACAACGCACAACGTCGGTGTACAATGATGCATTTTATGGAGTACAACATATGACCATTGGAGAACGAAAATCAATCCAGGAGCCAGAGGTAGAGGCTCGTCAACCTATTCCAAAGCAGAATCTCCGCGTTCCAGGGCCAACCCCTTTGCCTCAGGAAGTCATGCAGGCACAGGCACAGCAGATGATGAATCATCGCGGACCCGAATTTGCCGCGATTGTGAAGCGCGTCTCGCAGCGCTTGCAATACTTCTTCCAGACGATCTCACCAGTCATGACCTTTCCCGCCGTCGGCACTGGCGGGCAGGAAAGCGCCGTCGTCAACTTATTCTCTCCCGGCGAGCATGTCGTTGCCATCACGATCGGCAACTTCGGCGAACGTATCGCGAAAATCGCTGAAGCCTATAGCTTGAATGTGACACGTATCGCATTTGAGTGGGGCCAAGCAGCCGACCCCAATGTCGTCGAGGAACGCTTGAAAGCCTTGCCACCGTTTCGTGGCGTGCTGATGACGCATAACGAGACATCAACAGGCGTCACCAACGACGTGCAAACCCTTGCCGCGCTTATTCGCCGCATTAATCCTGACGCACTTATCGTGGTTGATGCAGTAAGTTCACTCAGCGCCATTCCGCTGGATATGGACGCATGGGATATCGATGTCGTGTTTACAGGATCCCAGAAAGGTTGGATGACTCCCCCGGGAGTTATGATGCTGGCCGCAAGCCCTCGGGCACTTGAGGCATCGAAAACCGCGAAGTTGCCGCGTTTCTACTTCAATTGGAAATCTACGCTTAAGAGCTTAGAGGCTTGGCAACATCCAGTAACCTCGCCCGTCTCGCTGTTCTATGCTCTTGACGTTGCGCTCGAAATGATGCTGGCAGAGGGACGCGAGGCCATTTTCGACCGCCATACTCACGCCGGTGCTTATGTTCGTCAGCGCGCCCAAGACATGGGACTTACATTACTTGCCGTCGATCCTTTGCGAGCCTCGAACACCGTCACGGCGATAATGATGCCAGAAGGCATAGAGTTCAAGGCATTCAACAAGAAGCTGCGCGAACAAGATGCCCTCGTAATCGCAAGTGGACAGGACCACATGGCCGGCAAAATCTTCCGTATAGGACATCTCGGCTTCTTCACACAGCAGGACCTTGAACAGACAATGAACGCGGTCGAGACACGTCTGCATGAACTTGGTTTTAAAGCTTAGGGCAGAGGAGGGATACATGGTAGAGGCACAAA
>CAXTCR010000271.1:0-5247 GCA_964242555.1 uncultured Ktedonobacteraceae bacterium | reverse complement strand
GTCGCGCTCTACATATGGCGCCATCTTAATAATGATCGTAAAGCACGCGAGGCTGCCGCTCTTGCTGCCCAAAACAATAGCCAGACCTTTGGACAGCAGAACATGTCTCAGTCATGGGCACCACAGAATACGCAGTTTACACAGGGCCAATATGGGCAAACAGTGCCAAATCCTCAACAGGATCCCTATGACCAACAGCAGCAATCAGCGCGCCAATTCCAAATGCCCAGTAACGCTCCTACATGGAACCAGCAGCAGACTCCCCCGCAGCAGAATTGGCCTCCAACAACCGATGATCGCACAATAAGACGTTAAATGTTTGTAGGGGTATAATTCATTACACCCTCGTACCCATCACAGACGAATTGTAGGGTCTACATTCTATTACACCCTCGTGGCAATTAACCACGTTGTCATGCCAAGGTCCAGTAGAAGTAGACCCTTTGCTATGTATCTCTCCTTTCCTCCCCTAACGTGCTAATCACAGAGAGAACAATTTTTCATAAGATGATTGGAGCAGACATGGCAACGATTGCAACACAGCCCTTCGGTCGAACCGGACATATGAGCACACGAACCATATTTGGGGCTGCGGCCCTTAGCTCAGTTACCCAGGACGAGGCGGACCGCACACTAGATGTACTCTTGCAATACGGCGTAAACCACATTGATGTCGCCGCCAGTTATGGAGATGCCGAGCGCCGTGTCGCCCCATGGCTTCGCACACGCAGGGCAGATTTCTTCTTAGCCACTAAAACTGGCGAAAGAACAGCACGCAACGCAAAAGAGGAACTACAGCGCTCCCTCGAACGCCTGCGCGTCGACTATGTGGACCTGTGGCAACTACATAATCTCGCCGATCCTATCGAATGGGATATCGCCCTGAGTCCAGGTGGCGTCATCGAAGCCGCATTAGAAGCAAAACAGCAGGGATTAGTACGTGCCATTGGCGTCACTGGGCATGGCCTACAGATCGCTGCAACCCATCGCCGTAGCCTCGAACGCTTCGACTTCGACTCCGTGTTGCTCCCATACAACTACGTCACCATGCAAAATCCCTACTACGCCGAGAACTTCCACGCCCTCCTCGCAACTTGCCAGCAGCGCAACACAGCCTTTCAAACAATTAAATCAATTGCCTACAAACCGTGGCTTGGACGCGAACATACCAACGCCACATGGTACGAACCACTGCAAGAACAGCAGGACATCGATCTCGCTGTCCACTGGGTCCTAAAACAACCCGGCATATTCTTGAACACTGTGGGAGACATCCACCTACTTCCTAAAGTGCTAGACGCCGCCAGTCGTTTTAGTACTGGAACTCCCGACGAAGAGATGCAATCGATGGTCGAACGGTTAAATATGGAGCCACTGTTCGTATAAGAGATCTTTTGTCCATTCGCAACAACAAGACGCCCTTCGCACTGTGCGAAGGGCGTCTTGTTGTTGTGAATGGACTATAACTTCTCGTCGATCAGATCGTTGATACGCTTACGTAAAGCAATCATTACCGCTGGCAGAATAATGGCACTAACGACCCATTTTGCAACAGTCTTTCTCACGCGTCTCCTCACAATTCTTTCAATTCGTCGTCTCATAAATACAATTTCTATCTATAAAAAACATCATAGGGCAATTGTTCATTCCTGAGTATAGTACGGATATGTACGCGTAGAAGTTACACGAATAGGAGCAGATAATACCAGCCAGAACAGCGGTCCTGCCGCTGTTCTGGCTGGTGTCGTCTTTACTGCATAAGGCAAACGTCGCGACCTCACCTATAGTAGTGACGGGGCTTGCCCCCGTCATGTCCCACCTTATGCCACTTTGCTTTGCTCCACTGGGAGCCAAAGCAACGCTTGACATTCCTTCGCTCTAATGCTATAGTTTGCACTATCAACAGCAAGGGCGTTTAGCTCAGTGGGAGAGCGCTTCCTTCACACGGAAGAGGCCACTGGTTCGATACCAGTAACGCCCATTCTTCGTTCAAATCTTCTCCCTGCACGGGTCTGATGTATCACACCCCATTCCCCTCTACCCCAAACTCTGCCCCTGCTCACCTCCATGTTGCGTCATAAACAACTTCGCGATATCAGTTGGCAACTGCGCGATAAGGTGTTCCAGCGCACCAAGCGAAACTGCCTCACCAACAACATTTGCCACAACACTCGCATGTTGTCCCGCAACCTCTGGACTGACTCCTTCTCGCTCACTGACACGTTGAATAAAGTCATTCAAGTTAAATCGCTCACCAATCCCACCTATAAAAGGCTGTTGCATATAAACAGTCACTTCACCCGGCAATTCCGAAGAAAAATTGAGGGCCTCACCCTGCGTCAAATGCTCCGAGAGTGTCTCCAGCGTAGCCCTCACCGCATCCTGTGCCTCCAAACGTGAACCCAGATTTGCCCTGTGCATCACTGTTTTGATCATTTCTTCATATTTCATCGTTTCCTCCAAAACGCTAACTTTCCTTGAAAGAAGATGTCAATACTTTGTTTACGTCTAGCCCTCAACAATCGTGACAGAGCTTCTCTCAAGGCTAGTAAACGCTCTGGTCTATTGAGGAGTAATGACCCATTGTGAGCCATTCCAATGCTCAAAGAGCGTCTGGTACCCAAATCTGTCGTTCTCTGAATAGCCAACCGCCCAGACATTCTTGCCATTAATAGCCACTACACCCTGCAAAATGTTCTGACTCGCAGGAACGTTAGGACTAGGAACAAGCTGCCATCGCGAGCCGTTCCAGTGTTCAATCAATGTCTGAGCTACACTTGCTCTTCCACTTCCTGTACTAGATAAGCCAACCGCCCACACATCTGTGCTGCTTGTTGCTGTAATTGCCAGCAAGATAATGGTGCTTGCTGAAGGGACACTGGGGCTGGGAACAGTAGACCACTTCGCACCATTCCAATGCTCTGTTAGTGGAAGTGAGACACCTGCTTGGCTCACATAACTGCCCACAGCCCAAACGTCCTTGCGAGACAGCGCTTTCACGCTGTGCAGCTCCGCAACACCAGAACGTACAGACGGGCTAGTCACGAGGCTCCATGTCCTACCATTCCAGTGCAGAATTGGGGCGAGTAATCCATTCTGAGTATAAGCATAGCCAACTGACCACACATCGTTGCTGGAAGTGCCTGAAACCGATGCGAGTATCGTGCGTGCAGCAGCGATATTTGGGCTAGGTACAATGGACCACGTTCTGCCGTCCCAATGTTCGACTAATGTATGTGTTTCGCTTGAATTGAATGCTGATCCAACTGCCCAGACATTGTTAGGGGAAATGGCAGTCACTCCATTCAAGTTATTGTCGTGTTTAGTAACGTTGGGACTAGGCACGAGTGACCATGTAGAACCATTCCAATGCTCGATCAGAGTTTGAAATGTGCCCGCTTTATTCAGAAAGTAACCAACGGTCCACACGTTCTTGCTACTCAACGCTGCTACGCCTTGCAGTATACTAGCTGTTGAGGGATTTGGGCTAGCAATCTCTCTCCACGTAGAACCGTTCCAGCGTTCTGTAAGCGTCTGATCAGCAGCCCCATCCTTGCTACAATAGCCAACCGCCCATATCTCTGTGGCAGAAATGGCAGCAGTACTATCGAGGAGAGAGGTGCCAGGATTACACCTGCTTGAAGCAGTATTTCTCTTAAGGGACCGAGAAAAGGGAAGCTGTGCTAGCCTTTGAACGGGAGTGTATCTAGTGGACGATGTAGCATGTGTTGCTGCCATTGCCACAGGTACTTGTAGGAATGTGCTTGCTAGAAGAGTTATAGCACACATGAAAATGGTTGTCACAAGCGAAAGAGGAACACGAGAAAACAATGTTACTTGCTGTATTCTCACAAGGATGTCTCCATAATCTGCAGAAGTTCGACGAAGGAAACTCGACGAACTCAAACGTATTCAGTACCGTCTCAGCCGTATTCCCTTGCCCACATCTCCCTTTCTCTTCCACCTTCAAGCAAGCTCCTGCAGAAAATTGTTTGGAGAATGTAAGAGAACCCTTTCATGAGGAATAACGCAGTATCAATCAGCATCAATTCGCTTTTTTTGCGAATATTTGAACTACAAAGAAACTTGAAAATCTTGCACTCTTGACCCTCGTGTTCAAGAGATAGTCTTGAACACTGCCCCTGTATACTCCTACACTCTTGTCGCAACCGGTCGACTTGCCGCAAGTCTAAATGATGTACGCTCCAAGCGTCTCGCCTATATTGGCACCATAGTGACGTTCGCCACTATGCTGAGCCTCTTCAGCTATCTCTTGATTGATGCCACCAATGACAATGGCTACTTTACCATCACAGACACCTTCACACTCAACATTTTCCCGCTACTCTCGTCACTCCTTGTCGGGTGGACGCTCGTCGCCACCATCTATGCCATTCCATGGCGCTGGGTTGCCAGCTATGTCGCGCTGGTCTACATCCTGTTCGGCCTGCTCTTCTCAGCGTTCGTGCCCTCTGCCACAAGCTACCTCGTAGGCTTTGAGCATCTCACCTATCGCAAGGACCTCGGCATCTTCGTCTACCTCTCTATCGTAGCCGCTCGCTTTTGGTCCCTCACACCAATTATCAGTGCCCTGCTCATAGACCTGTTCTACAGGCGTGCCCAACGCAAAAAATGGTCACAACGCCGCCTCACAATATACTGAACACTGGCGGGCTTTCTCGCTGACCTGCCCATCTTTGTCCTCATTCCCTACTACTTGCTCGTCTTCGTGTTCCCCAACTACCTAGGAATCATCGGCATTCCAGTTGCCCTCATCCTCGGCCTCCTTGGAGCCTTCGCCGGTACTTAGTTCGGACATCGCATGAGCCAGTCAATGCGTCTACAACGATAAACAAAAATCGTCTCATCTCTATATCTACAGGAGACCCTTGCGGTCTCCTGACCTCTGTAGTTTCCTTACTGCTTCCTTGCTTTTCAAAAAACCTTGATTTCCCCTCGCTTATCAAGTACACTTATCCTATAAGCTTCTTAACAGTGCTCCAATCGGGTCTTTACCCACACCTCAGCAAAGACAACAGCTACCTCTTTTAGTAATAACAGTAATTAGCGCGTCCGGTAAGTCACGCAGCACTTGTAGGGGCCTTATTTATAACGCCCGCGCACGAGCGAAGGGATGTGCGCGTTCCTCAGTGAGTTACCGGATGCATCAATAATGGAATAATGACAACATCCGGTAATATCACATGCTCCATTGGAGCACCACGCGGCATGAAAATGGGGTAGACT
>CAXTCR010000270.1:0-5262 GCA_964242555.1 uncultured Ktedonobacteraceae bacterium | reverse complement strand
AACTGCTTTGTGATTTAAGTTCAAGTGCTGCGACTAAGCGTGTGCTTTTCTTTGCATGATGAACTACTAATAGATCCCACATCTTGGTTGCTCGGTAAAATCCAGGGAGGGTAATAGAAGCTCCTCTCTTAATGAACACACTTTGCGCTGGAAGTCCATTTGCGATCACGATTTCCTCAATGAGCCTGACGAATCCGTCCATATTCGTTCCCGAAGTGACACGGCCTCTGTTCCCTTGATCCTTTTTCCCTTTCGACTCTTGATCTTCTTGTGCTTGTTTTCCTGAACGCCAGAAATAAGATACAGCTTCACGAGTACGCTCTTCGTAGTTAGAGAGGTTAAGACCCACAATATTTCTCCTTCATACTTCTTCGTAAATCTCATCAAAGATTATTTTGCGTTCGGCATCACTAATATGATATAGTTCGCATGCAATCTCATCACAAGCATTACTATCTGATTGTTTTGCCGCTTGACGAAGATATTCACGTTGCGAGGCAGAAATTTGCTCCCAGCGGGGGATGTGGATACGACGGATATTTTGTGCTTGAAACCGTAAGTATCCTCCGCGCATTTTTACAGAGTAACTTGACACAAAGAACTTTGCAATCGATGATCGCAAAAGTGCTTGCAATGCCTGCAAGTCCCAGGAAGAAGAAGTTACGAAATATAGATTGTGGTGTGGATAGTAATGCCCTTCATCGTAGACCACGTGGGGAGCACCTTTAATATCAGGAATAAGCAATTTAGGCTGATAGGTGAGTGGCTCATAAATTTTGTCAATAGTACGATACCAAGCACGAGGATTTTTTTTGGCAACATAACGTTTCTTGATCTGTTCCTCGTGCCCCAGGAAGTAGGCTTTGAGTTGTGGGTACTGCTCAAGGCGAACAAGCCTTCCATTCCTGTCAAATGGATTGACAACCATCATGCCTTTCCAAGAGATCTTTCCCGTTTGTATGTCGTCGGTCATCAACAAAGGAAGTTTGCGGTCCTCTTCAATAGGCAAGAGATCTTGATGCCTAATAAAGACAGAATCGCACCCAGTTGCTGCGCCAATTCTCACTTTACACCCTTCCTCCTCCAGCAAGGGAAATTCCTCTTCTAAACGTTGCAGCAACAACTGTTCCTCTGAAGACGTGCTCAAAATCCAGGGACGTGATCGCATCACGACATTTGTCAGCACTTGAACATGGGGATGGGAATCTTCTAAAGTTGAGGATTGCAAAGCAGCTGAGAGGATTTGTAAAGACTGAGAGTCCAGTGTGGGATGTCGGGCAATGGAGGTGTATTTGCTTTTTTGTGCTGTAATGACGGTAATGGCAGGATAAGCAGTAACATTTGTTTGAAATGCATCTGTTCCAGTCATATCAATATAATAGCGTAAATGGAACCGCTGGGAAACAAAATCTCTCAATGGTCCACCATAGTGATTTTTCATCCATCGATCAGAACAGATAAAGGAAAGAATTCCATCAGGTGTGAGAAGTGAGAGGCTCCGCTCGATAAAGGGAATATAAAGATCAGCTCTGTCAAAAACGGTTCGATAAAGTACTCGATAGCGAGCAAGGAGTGTACTAGAAAGTAATTCTTGGCGGACATATGGTGGGTTTCCGACAATATGTGTAAAGCGTTGTGAGAATGTTGTTAATAAGAAATCCCCATGGATTAACCAAGTATCAACAAGTTCAAGTGCCTCTTGCGGCTCGATGCTTCGTTCTTGTAATAAGTTCAGGAGTTTGCGCCGTATAGTGGTAAAAGTTTCCTCGTGTAATTCCACGGCACGTATCGCGTTACGCAGCAATGGTACCGTGTTAAGGAGTGATCCATGGTATTGAGCAAAAGAGACAAGTAGACGTTCTACCGCTACAAAAAGAAAATCGCCTTGACCGAAGGATGGTTCAAGCAATGATGCTTGTGTGAGATCTGTCTCGCTGTGATATCCAGCAAGATCCATCATGAAGTTAACCACCTCACGTTTGGTAAAGACTGCACCACGTTCGGTTGTCTGAGCTTGCGAGAGGGGAGTATCATACTGTTGAGTCTCTGGTAAAGGCAAATCAAGCCCATCAAGCATATGTTGAATGTACGTCATACTTTTCTCGACTCTTTACAAGAAATAAGAAGCCTTCTTTGGAACAAAGTATGATACATACTACATGTTGAAAGGACTGATTACAAGAGGGGAAAATATTTTCACGTTAGCTTTTTTATGAAATGGTGCTGCCTTTTAGTGCCGATAAGTAAAGGTGCTTTGAGTTCAGAACATCCTCTTACTTAAATAGTACACACTGTGTATAAAGAAATGAAGGGAAATATCTGAGCAGTAAATAGCTTCAAGCTTAAAAAAGCGCATCGAAAAATTTTTTCACGATGCGCTCTCATTATTAGAAAAGCAAGTTACCTTACTCGCTCGACGTATTTGCCTGTACGGGTGTCAATGCGCACTTTGTCGCCGGGGTTGACGAACAGGGGTACGTTGATGACTGCGCCTGTTTCCAGTGTTGCGGGCTTGGTCACGTTGTTTGCGGTGTCACCACGTACGCCGGGTTCGGCACTCTCAACGGTGAGTTCGAGGAAGTTCGGCAGTTCGACGGCGATGATCTTGTCTTCGTCCACGAGCATCTCGATCTCGTCTTGCTCTTTGAGGAACTTGATGGCGTCGCCCAGCATCTCTTTCGGAATTGGCTGCTGGTCGTAGGTTTCGGTGTTCATAAAGACGTAATCGTTGCCGTCGACATACAGGAATTGCCACGTCTGATGTTCGACACGCACTGCTTCGACCTCTTCGCCAGCACGGAAACGCTGATCCAACACACGCCCATTTTTGAGGTTCTTCATGCGCACTTGCACGAATGCACGCCAGTTTCCCGGGTTTCTATGATGAAATTCAGTGATGGTATATAATTCACCACTATAACGGATTACCATGCCGTTATAGAAATCTGTGGTTGTCGTGGTAGCCAAGGGAGTAGTCTCCTTTCACATGTACAAATTGTCTTGTACTTACTATAACACGTTAGTCTTGATTACAATTTCATGATGCTTTTTCGGCAACAAAGATGCTGGCGGGCTGGCCAAGAACGACGAGCACGACTTTTTTTGTGATGCGCCAACCAGTGTCGTGCAGGGCTGTTTCCCAGAGGCGGTCCTCGCTCGTGAGCGTCACCTGAAGTCCGTCTTTAGAGAGCACGCGAGCGAATTCTTTCGCGAGTTCGGTGTACAGGGTTGTATTTTCCTGGTGTGTGCCGATTTGTTTGCCAAAGGGCAGGTTGGAAAGGATGCGTGTGACACTACCATCGTCAAGCGGCAGTGAGCGTGCATCCCAATCGTCCCACGACGCTTTGACATGGGCAGCACGAGCGTTTCGTGTCGCCATCGCCACGGCTTCTTCGCGAATGTCGCCGCCCTGAATGCTCTTGAAAGGTGCTAATAATGCTCGTTCAATGGCAACGGTACCGGCACCACAGAGAGGGTCGAGCACGACATCTTCAGGAGTAGGGCGAGATAACCATGCCATTGACGCGGCAACTGTGGGGCGAAGTGAGGCGGGTAGATGCTCACTTTTATAGGTGCGATGACGCATGGAAGCATCACTTAAACGTAGGCCAATAAGAGCTTCGTTGCTACCAACCCAGATCCAAACCTCGATATCCGCATCGTCCTCGACGAGTCGCATACCACGCGGCATAATACGACGCAGTCCGTCACTTACGGCTTGCCCAGCGTCGTTGCGCCGGAAGTCATGGGTACCAACCATTTGACTGACAACACGCCATGTTCTGGGCTGTACTGATTTATGGGCACGACGCCAGACAGAGAGCGTGGCGTTTATATCCTCAAGATGCGACATAGCGCTATGAAAGACACGAACGGCATCGCGCCCTCGCCCAAGGCCTGTGATATGCTTCAGGGTGATAAAGATGTCTTCGGTGGTTCGCAGCCCTAACAACTCATCTGGAGGTGTGGCGGTACGAAAAAGGGCGATACCGCGCATGAACTTGACCTGTTCTGCGTCAGGCATTTTCGCACGGATCTCGCTAAATGCCAGTGTTTCCAGCCCTGGCATTGTCATAGCATAAAAAGAACGTAACATCCCAACTACTTACTTCTCTCGCATGAGAAGGCGAGAGGACATGAAAAATGTGCGCAACATCTTACTAGTGTGCAAGATGGCGCACGAGTACAATATATTCTTCGCCTTCTAGTATATCATGGATAGGCAAGCAGGGCGAACGTCAATGTACTATTCATGTAACGAGGCAAGCAAACAAAAGGAGGAGATGATGGAGCACTGGATATGCGTGACTTGTGGAAGTCAATTCGCGGCTAGTCAGCAACCGCCTACTCAATGTCCGATCTGCCAGGATCAAAGACAGTACGTTGGGCACAAAGGGCAACAATGGACGACACTTGAAAAGATGCAGCAAGATGGCTATAAGACGACACTCAAGCAAGAAGAGCCATACCTGACGGGCATTGGTACCACGCCATCTTTCGCAATAGGACAACGCGCTCTGCTGGTACAGACGGAGCAGGGCAACGTGCTTTGGGATTGCATCAGTTTTTTGGATGAAGCAACGATACAGGCTATACAACAATTGGGGGGCATTGCGGCCATCGCTATCTCCCATCCGCACTACTATAGTTCGATGATCGAATGGGCTAAGCGGTTTCAGGCTCCGGTGTACCTTCATGCAGCAGACCAGCAATGGGTCATGCGACCAGACGAACGCATCATCTTCTGGTCTGGTAAGACGTACACTCTACTAAACGGTCTCTCGCTGGTGCGTCTTGGAGGGCACTTTGCCGGAGGCACGGTACTGCACTGGCAACAGGGAGCGAACGGGCGAGGCGTGTTATTGAGCGGGGACATCATCACTGTTGTTGCCGATAGAGCCTGGGTCAGCTTCATGTATAGCTACCCCAATCTCATTCCGTTGCCGGCAAAAGAAGTCCGTCGCATAGGCGAGACCATCGCGCCCTATCCCTTCGAACGCCTGTATGCGGCATGGTTCGAGCATGTGGTGAGCACGGATGCTAGCGCAGCAGTCCAACGCTCGGTGAACCGCTATATTAAGGCTATAGAGCAAAGACTAGAATAGAGAGAGAGTATAAAAACACGGTCAATTTATTGTGGCTCCAATGTATGCTCTTGTATCCCTCCCACAATAGCGTTACGTGTGTCCACAACCCATGGGCCATCTGCACTTAGTTCGATCTCAAGGGCGTCATTGGCATGTGCGGTCATATCGCGTTCGC
>CAXTCR010000269.1:0-5279 GCA_964242555.1 uncultured Ktedonobacteraceae bacterium | reverse complement strand
CGTCGGTCACGTTATCTGGAAGCTTGACGAGACCTACGTTAGCAAACGGTACACGTGCATATTCGGCTTGTAAGCCATCAAAACCGCCTGCAGGAAGCGGACCACCAAAGAACGCCGTACCCGCCGATGGGCCATTAGGATTAGCAACATCACACTGTGCATAATAGCCCTGACGACAGTAAGCACAATAGCCACACGCGATGGTGGAAGGAATAATGACTCGCTCACCCACTTTAAGGTTACGTACATCTCTTCCAACGGCCTCGATCACACCGACGCCCTCGTGCCCTAGAATGGTCCCTGGTTTCATACCAGGGAAGGTGCCACGAATCATATGGAGATCGGTACCACAAATTGCGCTAGAGGTGAGACGTACAATCGCGTCCTGCGGGTCCTTCAGTTTTGGATCGCTCACGTTATCGAGGCGAATGTCACCCAGTCCGTGATAAACTACAGCTTTCATAGTGCTCCCTTCTTTTGTAGCAAGAGACTACTCTACAGTTTTTGTTGTTATACTGTCCGAGTAGAGAGATGCTGAAGTAGTTACATATTCTTGATAGACATACAGATACACGCATAGATGGGGCAATTGGTGACTCAAGCATAAGCGGACGCCGTCAACGTGGTCCCTACGAAACAGGCAGTTTCATAGGGACCACGTTGACGGCGTCTGCTGTCTAGCGATGTATCGCATATATACACTATGTGTAACAGGAAACGTGCTTCAGCCCAATGCAACCGCTCTTGGTGCTGGCTTCGTGCCTAGCGTCCATAGGAGGAGCGCAACAATCACGATGAGTACACCCACAATTGTGACCACAACCTGTAGCATCATTCCTGTAAAAGCTATAAGAAGTCCAATGGCGGTGATAATGGGCCAGATGCTAGGAGGTGTTTGCCTCTTATAAGCTGCCAGGAGTGCCGCTTCTGCTTGAGCAAGTTTCACTGCCTCCTGCGCCTCACGAATGGCAAGCATTTGTCCTATCGTCTCCTGCATAACTCGTGCATCAAACGGCTTTGTAAGGCATACAATCGGCGTTTGCGTCACAACCGAAGAAGTGCGTACCACCGGCAGTTGCTCCCACGCAAGCACAATTGTGGGAACGGTTTCAAATGAGGTTGTTGTCCCAATGGTATTTAACGAGGACAAATCGCTATGAATGCCAGTATCTATATCAATGATGAGCACATCGATACTCCCCACAGGGGGCACAGAGGCAAGAGATGGTGCTTCGACAACATGCATATCCTGATGCTGTAAACCAAGTGTGATGAGGCGACGTAGAAATATATCGGCTTCTATGAGTAGTACGGTTGGCTTCTTCCCTTGCGACATGACCATCTCCGTGCAATACGTGTATTTTGTTTCTCGCTTACTCGCTTATCAGAAGCATAGAAGATGAACATTGCGCTAAGTTGAACAAAAGAGAGGCATTCCTTACAGCTTCCTGAATAAATGTAAGGTGTATACACTAGGGTGTTCTACAACTTTGCAAGCTTGTAGCCAACATCCGGAATGGTAAGAACATATTTGGGGTGGCGCGAGTCTTCTTCAATTTTACGGCGCAGGCGACTAATATATACCCAGATAAAGTCGATATCGCGGTTGTATTCGGGTCCCCACACCTTCTCTAGTAGTAGCTCATGGGTGACAACCATGCCTACATTTTGCGCAAGCGTGCTCAACAACTTATACTCTGTGCGACTTAATTGCACAACCCTGCCTTGTACAGTGACGATATGCTGGGCATAGTCGATAACAAGGTCGCCTGTTGTAAAGATAGCCTGTGTCTGTGTCCCCTCCGGCATAGCTGCCTGACGACGCAGTAAGGCACGAACGCGCGCAAGCAATTCTTTCATGCCAAAGGGCTTCATTACAAGATCGTCGCTGCCAAGATCGAAGAGCTGTACCCGCTCATCTTCATCGCAGTTGTCGCAAAGCATGAGCACAGGACGCTGCGAGAACTCGCGCAAGCGTTGGAGCAACTCTATACCACTCATGTCTGAGAGCCGCGTCGAGAGCAGAATAACATCTGGCTCCTCAAGGTCAAGCTGTCGCAGGAATTGTACTCCGTGGCTCACGGTCTGCACACGATACTGTTGCTCTTCCAGATTGTTGCGCAGGTAACGTGTCATACGTGGGTCGCTCTCCGCGAGGAGCACCCGCACGCGCTTGTCTTGCTTGAACACTTGTGTGCGTAACACCTGTGGCATCTTGTCCTGTACAGGTGAGAGACTCTGGACGGCTGCCTGTGTCGTTGTAGTCGCCTTTAAGCGGGGCGACAATGGCAATGTAAAGTAGAAGGTCGTACCGTGACCGGCGCCAAGTGAGTCTGCCCAAATTTTGCCGCCATGCGCCTCAATCGTCGCACGAGCCGCAGCTAGACCTAGACCGCTTCCATTTGGCTTTTCAGCGCTGTCCTGTACACGATAAAAACGGTCAAAGATGCGGTCGAGGTGTTCCGGTGCGATACCCATGCCCTTGTCCGTCACGCCTATGCGTACCTCGACCTCATTGCTTTCAGCAGTGATGGTAATCAAAGAGCCTGTAGGAGAATAGGTGACAGCGTTATTCAAGAGATGTTGTAGCGTTTGCTCGACTCTTTGTGCGTCGCATACAACTACCGGAAGGTCAGGTGCGACCTGCAATTGAAAGCGATGGTTTGCGACCTGCTTCTGCCAGCGTTCGAGCAGGTGACGCAACAACTCAGGCAAGTGCACCTGCGCAAGATGCAGATTTTGAATGCCCGCATCAAGCCGCCAGACATCCAGCAGGGTGTTCAGCACATCATACAGGCGGTCAGATTGTGTGTCGATCATCTGCAGCATCTCGCGCTGCATAGCAGGGTCCCAGCGTGCGGAGCTGCCAAGGAGGGTTGTGGCACAGCCTTTGATAATTGCCAGTGGTGTTTTGAGTTCGTGGGCAGCCAGCGCAAGTGTCTCGCTGTGGCCTTCTTGTACACTATATTCAAGCGTCACATCATCAAAAAGCAGCCCTCGCCCAAGCAAAGCACCAAGATTGTTGCGTACAGGAAAACTATGCACGCGCAGCCAGCGTACTGCCGCGTCTGACAGTGTTGAGAACGTCGCGATATCAGCCGAAGACTCTTGATCGGCTGCGTTCCACACTCGCTCTATCTCGCTCTGCGCAAGTTTTGGCTCGGAGGCGATAGAGAGCAGGTGCTTACGCACATCAAAATTCTGCCCATCCTCTAAATTCCGCTTCTCGATATTCAGCAGGCGCAAGGCACTCTTATTAGAGTAGCTGATCCCCTCCTTCTGCGTTAGCAGTAGGAGACCACTACTCATATTGTCGGCAACTTCAGCAAGTATAAGATATTCCTGGGTGAAACCTGCTGGTACGCTGTTTGCGGGTGTATTCGTTACGCCCTGCCCATCCCCATCGACGAGTTGCATCAAAAATGGCCCATCCGATTTCTTAATTGATCGTATATATTTGCTCTTTCATATTTTAACGTAGTAGAGCAAGGTTTAATAATAGAAGGCCACGCCCGTACGGAAAAGTAACCCAAGTGGGTTACTTTTCTGTACGGGCGTGGCCTTCTGTATAGTTTATCGTAAGCCAGCGATAGCAACGAGAATGGCAAGGTGAATAATCATAACCATGATAAGACCGACTGCCATAAAGACCAGAAGCCTACGATCAGCAAGGTACATACGTACCCGCGTGCTATAAGCCTGTGGCCAGCGTTCAGACGCAACGATACCAATGGCGATGCGTAGGCGCAAGGGCGAACGCACTGGCGAAATGCGCATCTGTTCAAGCAAGGCGCGATAGCAAGGCTTGCACAATGTCCAGTTAAGACGCGGCTCTGGCACTCCATCCGGTTCAACAATGCGCAAAGGATGCCACCATATCCTACCGTTGCATATAGAGCAACGTGTTATAACTCGTCTTCTCTGGCGACGCGATCCCTCTGGGCGAACCGCAACCACAGCACCACTTCTACGCGTTACCTCTTTCATCGCTCTACAGTCCTTTCGATGTTTACACTAAATGGCTCGTATCGCAACGTGATTGCTCACGGGGAATTGTATCATATATAGATAAAAACAAATGTTAAGATACACTCATTCCAATTAGTATGCTTCTAATAAGAGGCTTGAAAGAAAAGAGACGGGTAAGAGGAATATATTTTGTTGTAGAAATCAATCATGCACTGTTACGAAGTAACGTGCATGATTGATTTCTACAACAGTATTAGCCACGCAACAGGGGCAACAGATAAACAGTGCTGAACACAACGACCCAGACAAGGTCGACAAAGTGCCAGTACATCTCACCCGCTTCTACCGGGAAGTGCTTCTTGTCGGTAAAGTCGCCGCGAATGGCACGAATGAGACAAATGAGCAGGAAAAGCACACCTATGCTAACGTGCAGTCCGTGGAAGCCAGTCAACGTGAAGAAGGCAGAGCTAAAGGAGCTGTAGCCAAGGGTGAATTTTTCACCAAAGAGGCTAATATACTCGAAGACCTGCCCTCCAAGGAAAATGAGACCTAGAATGATTGTGCCAGTCAAGCCAAGTACAAGATTGCGCTTGTTGCCTTTGGCAATGCTTGAGCGCGCCCAGATAACCGGTACACTACTCAAGAGCAGGAGCGCGGTATTGAAAAGCGGATATTTCCAATCAAGGTGCTCACCACTGGGCAACACCCAGAAATTTTTCTGACTCGTGTTGCGAATTTCCAGGTAGAGATATGCGGCAATCAAGTTGGCAAAGATCAAGGCTTCCGAGGCGATGAAAAACATCATACCCCACCAGTTGATGCCTCGACCAACCTCACCAACGTGTTCCTCGAGTATTCTTACTTGTTCGCCGTGAGCGGTACTCATAATAAACTCCCTATCGTAAAGATACGGACACGATGCCCCGTATCAAGCATTTCGACGTTCGAAAACCCAACCCGAGATACAGACAACAACAAGAATAGCCCCAATAACCAAGAAGTACACATTATAAATTAACCCAAAGAGCAGCATCGCAACAGAAAAGGCAAGTGCAATTGGCCAGAAGCTTGGCTTAGGACTAATCTCAGACTCATATACTAGCCGCTCGCGAAACCTTCTCTTCTTGCGCTTCTTTCCTGAGCCTGAGGGAATATCAACGTATACCTCACCTGCTTTTGCGCCAGACTCAGGCGCGGGAGTAGTTAGAGCCTCCTCGTTCTGCGTTTGCACGAGTGCTCCCTCATCCTTTTGCACCTCTTGTTGTACACTATTCTTTTGCTCTTGGGACACGCTAGACCTCTTTTTATTG
>CAXTCR010000268.1:0-5289 GCA_964242555.1 uncultured Ktedonobacteraceae bacterium | reverse complement strand
AGGGGAGTGCGCAGGTCATGCGAGACAGAAGAAAGAAGAGCAGCACGCAGGGCATCGGTACGCTGCAAAACCTCGATCTGTAGACTCTCCTGGCGCAGGCGTGCACTTTCGATAATCGCAGTTGCCTGATCTAAGAATGATTGAAAGAATGACGTTCCGAGCAACCCTTGCTCACGTGGCGCGCCAGCAATAACATCAATGGCGCGGTCGATGCTAGATGAAGTCTCTTGAGGAGAGATACTATAGACCGGTTGGAACAGCTTTTGATCCCTGCGAATAGTGGGATCATCTTCGATAAGTAGACGCATAATGCCGACAACACGTGTGCCAGTCATCAAGGGAATAAGGCGAATATACCGGTTGGGTGTATCCTTCTGTTCGCTTGTGTGCACAACGACTTTCGACAGATACGTTGACGAAGTCCTTTTCACAAGTGGCACGTCATACAGGTCGCGCGTTTGACCATTTTTCCATACCCAATCGCGCATCGTCTCCTCTTCAGATGAAGGGATGACAGGCTCCTCCTCGGTCTGGACACATTTCATCGCGACGGCATTCGTCTCGCTATTTGGCAGCAGGATACAGCAGCTACATAGGCCCGAAGGGGCGAAGATTTCTTCGACCGTATGCGCCACAATCTTGAGTTGATTGTCTAAACGTCCTTCGTTTGCGGTGGCGTTCACCAGTTGATAGAGTGCCTGTGCCTCGTCCTCGCGCAGTTTCGCATCTTGCACACTTTGACGCAAACGAGTAGCAATAATACCTGTGGCAAGTGCGGTTGCCAGGAAGAAAAAGAGCGCGAGCCATTCAGCGGGATCAATGATCGTAAAAGTGAATATTGGTTGTACAAGGAAAAAGTCAAAGGATAGAAAAGCAAAAATCGCCGCCAATACCGCTGAGTAGAGGCCACGATTGATAGCAAGAAACCACACAACGAAGAGATACAGCAACGAGATATTGCGAATAAAAGACAGCTGGAATACAGCAATCGCGCCAGTAATCAGAAGGGCACCAGCAAGCGCAAGGACAGCGTCAACGATATAGCGCTGCCCTATGCGCTCGTTTCTCTGATTGAGAAAGAGTAAACGTTCGAGTTGAGGCATTAGACTACTTCCTGTGTAGTATTCTTACGTTGCTAGAAAAATTCTATCATATCCTGAAGAATAAGTACATCAGTGTTTTATAGCCGTAATTAGCGATGCCCCCGGTGTGATTAATCTGTAGCTTTTCACACTTCCCAAACCAGCATTTTCCAACCAGCCCTTGACGGTAGGAAAGGGATAACAGGTACCCCCGATGGTTGTGACCGTTAAGGCCATGAACTGAACCATCAGCGAAGCGAGTTTAGAGCCATGCGTCTGATCGGTGACTTGATCAACGTAGACAAGCATGCCTCCGGGTTTGAGGGTTTTGGCAACCTTTGTGAGCGTGGCCTGATTAAGTTCTGGTTGCAGGAGGTGCGCTATATGAAAATAGAGCGCGGCATCGAATTGACCCGTCAATTGTTGTGAGAAGTCGTCCTCGACGATATCGGCAACGAGAAAGTCCATGCGCGGTTCGAGCTTCATGAGTTTAGCGGTACGTTGCCCCGCCTCTATGCCTGCCTGTATGTCCATAACGGTCGCGTGTAAACGCGGGTACTTGCGAAGGAAGAGCGCGCTATAGGCCGCGTGTGAGCCACCAACATCTAACAGCTTTGTCGACCCGCGTGGCAATTGTACGCGTAGGGTGATCTCTCGCCCAAGTGCAGTGGCAAGTGAGGCAAGACCAGCATAGTGGCGCGCCAACAAACGCGCGGTCTCAGGGTTGTTTGCGTCTTCCGCGTAGGGCATACGTAGGGCCTGCCCATTCGTGCGCACCACCTCCGGCATATGATTCCAGATGGCGACAATATCGGGACTGTGAATGACATAAGGCGCGATACTGACGGATGACGAGCTAGTAAGCCAACGTCTTGCCATCGTCGTGTTCGCGTATTGCCCATCCGTGTACCGAAGGTAGCCAGCTGAGACGAGCAGTTGAAGCAGCAGCTGTAAGCCTTGAGGTTCGCAGTGCACCTTCTGTGCCAATGTTTCCAATGGCATACGTTGTTTGCCAAGCGTGTCGAACAGGTCGAGTTCGCACGCGGTGACAAGTACCTTCGCGATACCAGCAGAGAGCGGTGTATCTACCAGTGGCATGGGCAGTACATTGAGGCGGGCCAGCATATTTTCAAGTAGGGTTAGACGTAGTGGCATTAGATCAGCACTCCTAGCAACCAGCCTGTGGCAAGCACAATGCAGGTCGAGACAACGATGTAAAAATAGCGTTTACCCGCCTTGATAGCGCTTTCCGGACGAAAGAGGAGCCACAAACTCAATGCTGCGGCTCCTGATACAATGAGCGTTGGTACGATAAGCAGCAGTCGGGCGGGAACAATTGCGGCAAATGTAAGTATGCCTATTAAGAGGATACAAAAAATAATAAGAGACGGGCAAGCGATGTAGACTCCACGCGGACCCAACACCACGGCAAGCGTACGAGCGCCACTGGCAGCGTCCTCCTCGATATCTTCAAGGGAGTTCGCAAGATTGAGGGCAATGCCAAGGAGTGCCGCGACAGGTACAAGCCAGAGGATTACAGGCAGGACGTGGCCGACGCCGAGAAAGGCATAGAGCGGAATAAGTGGTATAGCCAACGCGAAAACAATACCACTAAGTGGTGTTGATTTGAGGCCAAGATTGTAGCCCTGCCCAAGTGCAAGATAGAGACATGAGACGAGTAGGGCAAGTGGATTCAATGGCAAGAGGAGCAGGAACATAAGGACGATCAAGAGCAGACCAACTATCAGTGCTTCTCGTGGCTGCACCAGACCAAGCGGAATTGGCTTCTGCTTTTGACCCTGCGCATCGAGTCGACGGTCGCAATAGTCATTGAGCACCGCGATAGAAAGCTGCATAGCAAGATGTGCGGCAACGACAAGCGCAATAACTCCCCAATTAAAATGCGGCCAGGCCGCGACAAGCGCGAAACCTGCGACCACAATAGTATGAAAAAGTACAGGGATGGGATGGCTTAACAGATAAAAGCCATAGAGTATTTCGCCGGGGCGCCGGTGCTTGACGATCTGCATACATTTCTCACATTGAGAAGCTACCATACTGGCAGCTTGTGGCTAATGGATTTAAACCACTCTTCACGCATTTCATTACCAGCAAGAGCCAGAGTGATACAAATGCCGAGCAAGGTACCAACAATCCAGAATGCCGCATCTAAGGTACCGCTGTTTGTACTGGCTAGTAGTTGTATTGACACTACAACTGTTCTGAAGACATGATTAAGCACACCAGCAAATGGCAGACTTGCTCTTAATCCCGGTTGTCCGAGTAGAATACCAATCATTGTCACCGTCGCCAGTACAACGGCAACAAGTATTTCTTTTAGTGAAGGACGTAGAGGTACATACACTTCATGGGCAAGTCCCTTGGATTGCTTTTGTTGTACATCAAGTGCTACACGCTGCATAATATTCTTCGTAAGGTCGGCAGGTTCCACCACAGACGTGGTACTCTCAAGAGCAGTCGCGATCTCTTCGAGCACAGCCAGTTCACGTTGGCAGGTTGAACAACGTGCGATGTGTGCCTCCAGCGGGCGAATTTTTCTTAAGGGAAGCTGGGCATCAACGTACAGTTGTAGTTGTTGAGCAGCTTGAGAACAGCGCATTAGTGGCCTCCTGAAGAAGTATTACGTTCTAGCTCAAACGCTTGCAGCCGTTCCTTCAGGAGGTTACGAGCGCGAAATAAGTGCGTCTTAATGGTGCCAATTGGCATAGCCAGGATTTCTGCCATTTCCTCGTATGTCTTTTCTTGGAGGTGGCGCAGTACCAGTACAAGGCGGTATTTTGTGGGTAACGTCGAGAGTTGTTCTCGTACAAGAACACGCCGGTCGTGCGCTTCGATTTCGGTAGCAACACGCGTCTCGCTATCCGCATTCTCTAAATGCTGCTCGGCCTGTATTGCCGTCTGCAACGCCTGATCGCGTTTACGCTGCTCAACCTGCTTCAAGCAGCAATTATATGCGATGCGATATAACCATGTAGAAAAGCGTGCATCGCCGCGAAACGAGGGCAAGCCCTGCCATGCGGCAAGAAAGGTTTCCTGTGTTACCTCGTTTGCCTCATCATATTGTTGTAACATGCGATAGACAAGGTTGAACACGCGATGCTGGTGACGCTGCACCAGCAGGGCGAACGCATCTTGATCGCCGCTTTTACTAGCAGCAACCAGTTTTGTATCGTCCTGCTCGGTCAAGGCAGTTGTGGCAAGCGCATTAGATGAAAGGTTTATCTGGATACTTCGCGATGGATGCAACTGGTACTCACTCACTTTTACAGACGCACTAGCAGCTAAAGGTTTGACCTTCTAGTGACAGGACGTTCTTACTTTATGTATCATATCATATATACGTTCGATAAGACAGAAAGGATGGTACATGTTTTCAAATGCGTTTCTTGTTTTATTAGGATGGCTGGCTGTACTCGCTATTTTCTTTGGCTTTATAGTCTTATTGCGCTACCTGCATCATAAAGAGCGTATGGCCCTTATCACGCAAGGTATTCATCCGGCAGTCCAACGCAACGATGATCCTCAACGCTTGATACGCAGTCGACGCATGTTGCGCGCTGGCCTTATCATCGCGATGGTAGGTCTCGCCCTCACGGTGGGACTATATCCAGTTGGCTTTTACCTGCCCCCGACCATTACCGCCCCCTTTCATCTAGGACCGTGGCTGCTCCCCGGACTTATCCCGCTTGGCGTTGGTATTGCCCTCATCGTAAGCTACTACCTAGAGCAAAATGCACAAGGCACACAGTCAACGAGCATACCAAATGACGAGGATAAAACAAATATTACTCCATTGAAGGAGCACCTGGACAAGAGACAACAGGAGTCATAATACAAGGATGTTTAAGAAACCAGAGCATCCGTAAAGGGAATGCCTTGGTCTATGAATTTTAGTACTTTTATAAAAGTCGTAAAAAACCTATTGACAGAATGGGGAGATAGTGATAATATCTCACTTGCACCCGACAGAAACCTGAACGGTGCACTTGTGCGAAAGAAGCACAGAGTTCTTGAACAACTGAAGAGTGGTAAGGAAACATAAGAGTACAGAGTTAAAACTGTCAAGCGAGTTTTAAGCTTGCCAACATTACATAAAACGCTACTTCTCCTTGGAGAAGTGCATATAAAACAATGAATGGCGAGTTTGATCCTGGCTCAGGATAAACGCTGGCGGCGTGCCTAACAC
>CAXTCR010000267.1:0-5336 GCA_964242555.1 uncultured Ktedonobacteraceae bacterium | reverse complement strand
CACGACGCCGCACATCACGGTCAGCATCGAAGGCGAGATTGCGTATCTCACTCATCGGCAATTGTCGGGTCTCTCCGTCAACCTCAAAAGGTATGCTCAGTTGCGAGGTGACATTGCCATGCAGCTTACTCCACGCTGAACCCCCGCTTGTATTGAGTTCGGAGGCCAGTATCTCCTCTGCTGGCGACATAAGATGGGTTGCCTCAGTTTTGGCCCTGTGAAGCGCGTAGGCATGGTCACTTGCAACCGTCGATTGCCCAATCAGCGCCTCTACATCGAGCGAACCAAGCCATGCGATAAAGCGCGTGCCCAGTTGTGAGAAGAGCACGAGGGATTGACGCAGCTCGCTCATTTTCGCCTGTGCAAGATCGTTACGTGAGTCTGTGCTGACAAAGCAGCTAACGTACACGCTAACAGTACGAACAGCATCCGCAGTCTCATTATAGCGCGCCACAACCGTTTCAAAAGTAGTAACCGTTGACTGCTCTACCGCCAGCGTCGCCTGCTCCTTGATACCGTGCTCGTCGAACAATCTTGCAAGGTCCTCTATCATATGCACGACATTCGTAAAAGCTTGCTCGAACTGAGGTGACTCTAAACTTGGATAAATAACGCTCATATCCCAGTGAGGTAGTTTTTGTGTAGTAGTCATACTATATGTTGCTCTCCCATACATATTTACAGATATTGTAGCACGTTATGTTAGGTATTAAAAGAAGGGGCGCTTATACATAAACAACAAGCAATGCTTCGCTTTGTCCAGAGCGTCAAGCTATAACGAGCCTGAGGATGAGTCTATACGCAACTCAAACCCTCGCAGGGCCGTATATAAAGTATGTTTCACTACTATTATGCTTATTATTTTTGCTAAAAACTTATTATATAAAGAACAAGCATGACCTCAATTGTCAGCATGACCATGAGTATGCTATATTGAGCACAAATTATGCAATGACATCTGCTTTGGAAGGTACAAACCCTATGACTATACATATACATTTAACTGCTGCTGATAAGAGTGATGTGGGAAAACAACGCGATCAAAATGAAGACTGTGCCTACAAACGCATAGAGTCCTCGGAAGAGGGAGACAAGGGTCTCTTTATTGTTGCGGACGGCATGGGAGGGTATAAGGCTGGTGAAGTCGCTAGTAAGCTCGCGATAGAAACGATCAGTCAGAAGCTGGATGGTTTCTTTAAGCCAATTGCCGATCAACCAACAATCAAACTGGATCTGGCAGAGGTCAAAGACGCAGGCAAGAAACAGGCCCATGCCAGCGAAGAAACCACGAAGCAGAAGACGCGAAAGCTTAAGGAGAGCGCTGTTTCGTTTGCTGTTGAGGACCAGCTAAAGACGGCGGTGCAGCAAGCAAATACGGCAATCATCCGTTATGGCGAGAAGCAGAGCGCGGCCCGCGGTCTGGGTAGCACCGTTACAGTTGCCCTTGTACAGAACGATCAGGCATATGTTGCTAATGTAGGTGATAGCCGCACCTATCTCTTACGCGAAGGCAAACTTACGCCCCTCACACGCGATCACTCGCTGGTAGCGCGCCTCGTCGAATCAAACCAGATCACGTCCGACGAAATCTACACACATCCACAGCGCAACTTGATCTATCGCTCGCTCGGTGCGGGCCACAAAACGGTCGAGGTCGACATCTTCCACGAAACACTCAAGCCCAAAGACTCGCTGCTGCTCTGCTCCGATGGACTATGGGAAATGGTGCGTGAGCAAGACCTGTTGCGCTTGCTCAGCGAGGAGAGCAGTCCGCAGAAGATATGCGATCAGTTGATCGATCTAGCAAATACGAATGGTGGTGAGGATAATATTACCGCCGTTGTTGTGCATGTGAACGCACACTAATAGACACAGTGTTGGAGTACGGTATATGGCTCTTCCTATAGGAACAGTTCTTGACGGAAAATATAGAATAGACAAAATCCTTGGCGAGGGTGGTATGGGTACTGTGTACTATGTCACACAGGATGCAGGCCCTGGTATTCCCCGCTACCCCTATGCGGTCAAAGAACTGCTCATCAGTCCAAGTACAAGTAAAGAGGATAGAGAAGTTGCGATAGACCGTTTTAACAAAGAGGTTGCGCTCCTACGCGGCTTGAAGAATCCACATATTGCGAGCTTGATGGTGCCGTTCCAGGAACGCGGCAACTACTACTTTGTGATGGAGTTTGTACCGGGCAAGAGCCTTGAGAAAATGCTTGAGGATAGCAAAACGCCCTTGCCAGAGGACAAAGTTATCAAGTGGGGTATGCAGGTATGCGAAGCGCTGACCTACATTCACACGCGTGTTCCACCGATCATTCTGCGCGACTTGAAACCCGGCAATATCATGATTACGCCCGACGATGAGGTACAACTCATCGACTTTGGTATCGCACGACGCTTTGATCCAAACAAGCGCACAAACACCGAGAATCTGGGCACCATCTCATATGCCTCGCCCGAGCATCTCGGCTCAATCACAATGCCGGGACAGAAGCGTACAGCTCAGAATCCCGGACGACTGGTACAGACCGATGCTCGCTCGGACATCTACTCATTGGGTGCAACGCTGTATCATCTGCTGACGAACTATGAGCCGGACCCTATTCAAACGCCAGCCGTAGGCAGCATCCTGGCAAAAAATCCTCGCCTGCGTACGGTTCAGATCAATGGTAGAACGGTATGTCCGATTGAGCAGGTGATTATCCGAGCGATGCAGCAGGAACCGGCGCTCCGGTTCCAAAGGGCTGAGGAGATGCGTCAGGCGTTACAACAATGCTTGCCTAACAGTGGCGCGTCACAAACAGTCTCTATTCCTGCAATTGCCTCGCCTAACGCAACGGTGATGATGCCGGTGAATACAGCTAGTGGCCTGACTTGTCCAAGATGTGGCTATGTCAACCGTCCAGGCGCCAAGTTCTGCAAACTCGATGGGCAACCACTTGTGCAGGGCGTAACAGCTGCACCAACGCAAGCCGCGCGTATCCAACAGCGGCGTGCTCCTATTCAACCGCGACCAGTGCAGCGTCCAATTACAGCGCGTCCGGCACCTATTCAGCCGCGCCCTGTACAGACGACAACGAATTCCTCGAATGGACGAGCACCTATTCAGCCTCGCCCCGCTGGGCCAATTACAGCCCGTCCCGTCCCAACAGCCGCTCCTACAACAAAAAACGATCCCAATGCAGCGTACCGGTCCGCGCTGCAACTCCTCGCGCAGAAGAACTATGTCGCCTCTATTCAGCAGTTCCGCGAGGCGCAGCGACTGGGCGGGGCGTCCTATGACGTGCTCTATAACCTTGCGCGTGCATATCGTCAGTATGGGCAGTCGGTGAGAGAGACCGATAAGCGTTTGTTCACGGAGAATATGAAGTTCGCCGCGGAACAATTCGAGGACGCGCTTCGCCTACGCTCAGATGCGGTCGATGTCTACTTTCAGCTGGGACTATGTTATCGCGACCTTGCGCTCTATCAGAAAGCAACTGATGCATTCAAGAAGGCTTTGACTCTTACCCCACAGGACCCAGCAATCTACTACCAGCTTGGCCTGTTGTCTATGGATCAGGGCTACAACCGGGAGGCCGAGGCGCGTTTCCTGGATGGACTAAAGATCAATCCTAAGCATACCCTGTTGCTGGTCGCCCTTGGCAAACTGTATATCGAGATGAAGCAGAACCCAACGGCGATCACTACCTTGCGTAAGGCAACGCAAGAGGACCCAATGTTGTGGGAGGGTTGGTACGAACTGGGCCGTGCCCATATGAAGGCCCGCGAGTGGAAACTCGCCCTGAGCGCATTGGAGCAAGCCCGCCAGCTTAGCCCCTATGTGTCTGATGTCTATAACGCGATGGCGACCTGTTATCTCAAACTAAACAAAAAGAGCGAGGCTCGGCAATTGGTCAATGAGACGCTCCAACGCGACCCAACCAATGCGGAAGCTCTCAGGTTACAAAAACAACTCTAGCAATTCGAAGGAGGGCAGCAATGCTCTGTCCCAGATGTAATACACAAAATCGAGACAATGCGAAGTTCTGTAAAGTATGCGGCTACTCATTTACGCCAGAGGAACTCGCCGCAGCACAGAATTCGTCTGCTTCGGCAATGGGCGTACAGGATACTCCTCAAGAGACGCCCATGCCTGCTGCAAACAGTAGTGCCGAAGTTACACCTTCCGGTGCAGGAGGCACGGATCAAGCGGTCTCTGGCGACGCACAGGCGGTAGAGGTTGTCGTGCAGCCAGAAACGCCTCCACAACCGGCACAAGGAACAACCCTTCCTGAAGATGACATCAGTCTCATGCCAACCCAGATACTCTCGCAGCAAGAAATGGAGCAATTCCATGCAAGGCGCTGGCAAAGGGAGGCAGGAGGTACCCCTGTTGAGGTCACTACCTCACCTGTAGGGACTACTGTTCCATCTGCCGATGGCAACGAACAACAGCCCCAACCATCTGCCGGTGTGCAGCAAGCGGCAGTTGGGCAGATAGTCTCGACGAAGGGCGTACAGCCTGAGCTTGCTACGATGTCACAAAATGGAGATGTAGGAGAAGATAAGTCTATGCAAATTCCACCACCGCCACCCTCAGAGGAGCAGTTAGCCGCCTCAGGTAGTAATCCAAGCGTATCGCAATACGCGGAACAGGCCGCGGCGCCACCTGCTTCGGTAACTCCACCTGAAATTGCTACACCTGTTTCACTGGATACAACACCCGTAGGGACCGATGTATCACGTCCTCTCACTCCCTCAACCGATGCGCCCGTCTCAACAGAAGGACAGAGTACACTGGGCGTGGGCGAACATGCTGAAGCAGTCCATGTCACAGATGTATCCTCGTCGACCCCAGAAGGACATGCTGAAGTAGCCTCAACAGATGCATCAACGCTGCCCGTCGGTACATTGGTAGCAGGCCGTTACGAGGTTGTGCAGGTGTTGCAGGCCGACGAGGGAGAGCATGTGTACGAGGTGAAAGATCATCAAGGCTACCAGCAGTGCTGGAATTGTGGCTCGAAGGAGAATGCGCAGGGTGACGAATTCTGTATCGACTGCGGGGCCGAACTGCTTAACGCCAGCTATCTAATGCACGAGTACCCCTCAACCGCTAGTGGCAGCAACGATGCCCATGTACTGCAGGGCACGATTGCGAACACGTTTGTCGATGGGGGCAAAACATATGTCATCGAGCAACAGCACATGGCGCAACTTGCCTTCCCTAATGGCGTACATATACTAGCGGCAAGTGACTCGGACGCGGGCAACGTCCGCCGGAGCGAGCCAAACGAAGACAGTACGCTCGTGTTGCAACTACAGCGCGTACACGAATCGCATGCAACACC
>CAXTCR010000266.1:0-5341 GCA_964242555.1 uncultured Ktedonobacteraceae bacterium | reverse complement strand
GATGCGCAGCAGGAAACCGTGCAGCCACAACAGACGTTTGGAGCCAGAGATGGTGGTCGCGGTGGAGATCGTGACCGTCGCGGTGGTGGAGATCGTCGTCCAAATGACGGTGCACCACGTGGTGATCGCGGTCCGCGTCCGCAAGGAGACCGACCGCAGGGAGACCGGGGTCCACGCCCACAGGGTGGTGATCGCGGCCCACGTCCACCACGTCCAGCAGGAGATCGCGGCCCACGTCCAGTAGGAGATCGCGGTCCGCGTCCGCAAGGAGACCGACCGCAGGGAGACCGGGGTCCACGCCCACAGGGTGGTGATCGCGGCCCACGTCCAGTAGGAGATCGCGGTCCGCGTCCACAGGGCGATCGTCAGCCGCGTGCTGAGCAAGCTTCTGGAACAGGCGCGCCAGTAGTCAACGAGACTCCTGCGATCGGGACACCTGTCGTTAATGAGACACCTGTGACGCAGACGCCAACAGTCAACGAGGCTCCTGTGACACAGACGCCAGTTGTTAACGAGCCTGCTCAGACGCAACAGACGACTGAACCAACGCCACCACCAGCTGCACTGACAGAGGATGCTAGCGCTACTCAGAGCGAGTAGAGGAGTTTGGATTAATGTTATTAGCACCATCACGTACAAAATACCGCCGCCAGCATCGTGGCCGTATGAAGGGTGAAGCCCATCGTGGCAACACCCTCGCCTTCGGCGAATTTGGCTTACAGGCGCTTGAGCCTGTGTGGATGGAGGCGCGTCAAATAGAGTCCGCCCGTATCGCGCTTACCCGCTTTATGAAGCGTGGCGGTAAGGTCTGGATTCGTGTTTTCCCGGACAAGCCTATTACCGCTAAGCCTGCCGAAACCCGTATGGGTAGCGGTAAGGGCGCGGTCGACCACTATGTCGCGGTCGTCAAGCCCGGTCGTATTATCTTTGAGATCGGCGGCGTGAGCGAAGAGATCGCGAAAGAGGCAGTACGTCTCGCTGGCCACAAGCTACCTGTCAAGACCCGCTTTATTACAAGAGGGGAGGCTGAAAGTGTCGAAAGCTAGCGAACGTCGCAAACAGATTTTAGAGTATACCGAGGCGCAAACGCAAAGTGAACTCAAGGACTTGCGTCTCAAATTGTTCAACCTGCGCTTACAGCAACAGCGAGGCGAGGTAAAAAACAATCGTGTGTTTGCGCAGACGCGCAAGGATATTGCTCGCTTGTTGCATCGGCTGACACAGTTGGAGAATGAAGAATGACACAGCAAGCAGCACAAACGCCTCAAAAAGTTGTTCGTCATCAACAAAAAGTTGGGCGTGTCGTAAGCAATAAAATGGATAAGACGATTGTTGTTATCGTTGAGTCCCTGAAGAAGCACCGCATCTATAAACGTACTTACAAGCAGACGAAGCGATTTTACGCGCACGATGAAGGGAACACATGCGCGATTGGCGATATGGTTCGCATTGAGGAGTGTCCTCCTGTAAGCAAAACCAAACGCTGGCGTCTCGTTGAAATTATCAGGCGCGGTAGTGGAGTTGTGCCCGTCGAAGAGTTGTTGGCAGATGTTGATCCCAATCTGACAAACTCCTCTGAGGATGAGGAAGCCGAATAAGGAGAGAGTCAGATGATTCAACCAGAAACCCGCCTGAAGGTTGCCGACAACACAGGTGCGAAAGAACTGATGTGTATTCGTGTGATTAGTGGTTCCGCGAAGCGGTATGCCACGGTCGGCGACATCATTAAAGCTTCCGTCAAACAGGCAGCACCAAATGGACAGGTGAAAAAGGGTGATGTGGTAGACGCCGTGGTCGTGCGTGTCGCAAAGGAATACGCACGTCCCGATGGCTCGCATATTCGTTTTGACGAGAATGCTGCCGTCATTCTTGCCGCAGGTAACAATCCACGAGGCACACGTATCTTCGGACCCGTGGCCCGCGAGTTGAGAGAGAAGAATTTTTCTCGCCTCATTTCGCTCGCGCCTGAAGTGCTCTAGCAATGGTGGAGTTCCTAGAACTCCATACCGTAGAGGAAAAAAATGGCAATTAAAAACAAAGAGAAGAAGCCGCTTCACTTGGCCAAGTTAAATGTCAAGAAGGGTGACACCGTCTTGATTATCACTGGCAAGGATAAGGGCAAGGAAGGTATCATCTCGCGGGCAATGCCACAGGACAACAAGGTGATTGTTGAGGGCCTGAACGTGGTAAAGAAGCATATTCGCCCGCAGGGTCAGACGCGTCAGGGAGGCGTTATTGAAAAGGCAATGCCAATTCATGTCTCCAATGTGATGCTCAAGTGCACGGAATGCGGCCAGCCTACCCGCGTCGCGCATGATCGTCGACCGCTCGGTGCCGATCAAAAGGTTCGCTCTGTTCGCGTGTGCAAAAAGTGTGGTAAGGTCATCGCGGACAATACAGAGCGTTTGAGGAGTAGTTAAACGTCATGGTATCACGATTAAAAGAAAAGTATCGACAAGAGGTCGTGCCTGCCCTGCAAAAGGACTTTAACTACAAGAACCCAATGCAGGTGCCAACAGTCAATAAGGTAGTGATCAACATTGGTATGGGCGAGGCTATCCAGAATACCAAGGCTATGGATGCCGCTGTTGGCGACCTCGCTCTGATCACTGGCCAGCGTCCAGTCATCACGCGTGCGAAGCGTTCGGTCGCGACCTTTAAGTTACGTGAAGGTCAGCAGATCGGCTGTATGGTAACATTGCGCGGCGAGCGCATGTACCAGTTCCTTGACAAGCTCATCAATGCTGCTCTCCCGCGCATTCGAGACTTCCAGGGAATCTCTGCAGAGGCGTTTGATGGTCGTGGCAATTATACCCTCGGTCTACGCGAGCAACTGGTGTTTCCAGAGATCGACTATGACAGGGTCGACAAGGTTCGCGGTATGGAAGTGAGCATTGTGACAACGGCTCGCACGGACGAAGAGGGACGACAGCTGCTCAGACATCTGGGTATGCCCTTTAAGAAGTAACGCTGGAGGACGACAATGGCAAAAACATCAATGATTGTGAAGTCTCAGCGCAAGCCGAAGTTCAAGGTGCAGCATCACAACCGCTGCAACATCTGTGGACGCCCACGCGCGTATATGCGCAAGTTTGGCCTGTGCCGCATCTGTTTCCGCGAACGTGCGCTTCGGGGCGAGTTACCAGGGGTAACGAAATCAAGTTGGTAGCCCAGGAACTGGGTAGGGGTAAAGCGTAAGAAGATATACCCCTTTGAAATGGCGAAAGCGAAAAGGCGAAAATACAGAATGTTTTCGTACTTCGAATTATGGAGGCATCCATGAATATGACTGATCCAATTGCGGATATGCTCACGCGCATTCGCAATGCGGTCACTGCACGGCACACACGGGTATCGATTCCCGCGTCGAAAATGAAGCTGGCCATCGCACGTGTGCTTAAGGAAGAGGGCTACATCAAGGACATCGAAATCCTGAAGGATAACCCGCAAGGAACACTTCGTCTCACGTTACGTTATGTAGAGAAGTCACCAGTGCTGACAAACTTGAAGCGTGTCAGTAAGCCGGGGCTACGTGTCTACTCGAAGCGTGCGGATATTCCGCGGGTTCGTGGTGGCCTGGGAATATCTATTGTCTCGACGCCGCAAGGCATCATGACTGGTAGCAGTGCCTATCGTCAGGGTCTCGGCGGAGAAGTCGTCTGCTACGTTTGGTAGACAGGAGGGATAGCATGTCTCGTATTGGACGCGCTCCAATCACTGTGCCAGCGAAAGTACAAGTGAACTGGACCGAAGATAATCTGGTGACAGTAAAGGGGCCGAAAGGTGAACTTTCACAGCAGGTTGATCCCGCTATCAAGCTCACGCTGGATAACGGCACACTTTCAGTCACTCGGCCCGATGATAGCAGAGAGCACAAGGCCAAACACGGTCTGTACCGTACGCTGGTCAACAACATGGTGGTTGGTGTCACAACTGGCTTCACAAAACAGCTAGAAATTCACGGCGTTGGATATCGTGCCGCGAAAGTGGGTGAGAATCTGGTCATCCAGGTTGGTTATTCTCATCCTGTCGAGGTGCAGCCACCCGCCGGTATCACATTAAATGTTGACGGCGTTGACGCAGCGACAAAGGCTACAAAAATCAGTGTCAGTGGTATTGACAAACAACTGGTTGGACAGGTTGCCGCGGTCATCCGTAATGTACGCAAACCCGAGCCATACAAGGGCAAGGGCATTCGCTACACAGGCGAGGCCATCCGTCGTAAGGCTGGTAAAGCTGGTAAAGTTGGCGGTAAGAAGAAATAAATGAAGGAAGGTGAAGAGAACCGTAGTGCCGACCACGTTTCTCGCCATACCTTCCCTCTTTGCTGAGTAAACGAAAGGGGAGTAGTGAGAGCCTTAGAACGCCCTCACTCCTTGGACTATGATCAAAAAATTTCACGCAAATCAGGCACGGCTGCGGCGGCACCAGCGTATGCGCAACCACTTGACAGGCTCGAAGGCGCGTCCGCGTCTAAACGTGTTCCGTAGTGGACAGCATATCTACGCTCAGGTCATTGACGATACAACTGGCACAACACTAGTTGCTGCCTCATCGCTCGATGAAACCCTGCGCGCCTTTAAGTCAGCGCAACCGGAGGAGCCACAGGAAGAGACAAAAGAGCCATCGCTGCTAGAACGTGTCAGCGGTGCTGTACAGTCCGTGGTGGAGGCCGCAACCGACGCCCTTCCCGTGGGAAAGACGAAAAGCGCCAAGACCCAGAACACTGGTGGGGCAAAGAATGCCCCCCAAAAAGGTGGTAAAGCTGGTGCGACGGCGGCGGCAAAGGTAAACCTACCAGCAGCTCAGAGAAATGCTCCGAAAACACCTGTCGAGGCACTCGCTGCAATCTCCAATAACAGAAAAGTTGCGATCTCGCGCGAGGTTGGCAAACTCGTGGCCCAGCGTGCACAGGAAAAAGGTGTGAAGCAGGTGGTCTTTGATCGCGGTGGCTACGCCTATCATGGACGTATCGCCGCCCTAGCAGAAGGCGCTCGTGAAGCGGGCCTGGACTTCTAGGACTGTAGAAGGAAAAAGAATTCATGGCAAGAATAGACGCTACAAAACTAAACCTGGAAGAGACGGTGGTAGAAGTAAGCCGTGTCTCCAAGGTGGTCAAAGGCGGTCGCCGCTTCAGCATTCGCGCTCTGGTAGTCGTTGGTGATCACAATGGCTATGTTGGCTTCGGCTTTGGCAAGGCCAGCGAGTACACCGAGGCAATTCGCAAAGGTGTTGAGGATGCTAAGAAGCACCTGACCCAAGTTCCTTTGGCTGGAACGACAATTCCATTTATGGTAAAGACGAGCTTTGGAGCTTCTGAAGTCCTCCTGAAGCCAGCCGC
>CAXTCR010000265.1:0-5346 GCA_964242555.1 uncultured Ktedonobacteraceae bacterium | reverse complement strand
GGCAGAGTGGACGGATGCGCAAAGTGGAAACATGTATATTATTTCAAGTGGAAGAAAAATGGGGCTACCAAAGTATTCACGTGGAGACTACCTTGGCGCCTATATTAGCTCAAAAGGAAACTATTTAGAGCTTTTCTAATGCACGAGGCTCGGTAATATGATGGTCTAGCATGTATAACTAAAGCATCAGACGAGTCCAGGGAAAAAGTCTTTCTTAATCTGTTGGTTTCCAACACCCATGTTTTTGAGCACGCTTTCATATGCGTTTACCATCTCTGGAGGACCCGACAAATAATACACACGCTCTTTATAATCAGGAACCGCTTGCATAAGCATACGCTCATCTAGTCGGCCCACAAAGCCAGACCAGTTGCGCGGAATAGCCGTTTCATCGGTGAGTGTATAGAATATTTTGACACCCAGTTTTGTAAATGCCGCATTCAAGATGTCGGTGTAGACGATCTCGTCGGCGCTCCTGTTTGTGTAGAAAAGCACAATATCGCGCCTCTGCTGTTTGTCGAGCAGATACTTCAGCATGCTTCTAAACGGTGTGATGCCGATGCCGCCGGCGATAAAAACGAGCTTTTGTTTTAGGTCTGAGGGAAGCGTGAAATCGCCCGCAATTTGCGCCGCGACTATTTCGCCGCTGTTGTCTATCCTATACATCGCGTGCTTGAAACTGCTTCCCTCTTCGTAAAACCGCACACCGACATGCACATCGTTCTCGGTTGGTGATGAGGCCAGTGTAAAGTAACGGCGATTGCCCCGGCTATCCGGACGGTCATGGGCTAACGTAAATTCCATGTATTGCCCAGGAAGGAAAGCCAATTTTTGTGAGGGCTTAAACACAAAGTCAAAGATGTACGGCGACATCCGAATTTTTTTGCGCAGCTTGAGAAGTACTTTCTGCTTTGGACTCACAATGTAAGAGAAAACATTTCCCACAACTAAAGCGATCTCCGGCGTGGAATAAACCGTACCAAGGTGTACTTGAGGTAGAAACAGCACACCTACCAGGATTGCGTATACTCGCCGCAAAAGCTTGGTTGGCGGAACTGTGAGTGGCTCGGTGAGCATGATGAGCGCGAAGAAAAAGAGCGGCGATTGAACTGCTATGGCTTGTAGTTCGCTGAACAAAGATTGTCTTTGTACAATCGCAAAGAGACCGGTAAGGACAAGCACCGTTCCACAGAAGTACCAGACCATATCCTCTTGCCGTATTTTGCGTGCAATGAGAAAGCCGCCAACCAGTACTGCTGGTAACATGCTAGCAGTTCCAACCCACCAGCTTGCTGATTGCCCGACTGCAAAGAGCGTAATCACAACCGCAATAGCCGCAGGATTAAAGAGGTGCTTTTTGTTGAGCGCGAGAATATACTTGGATGCCATTGCCAGGATTGCAGCCCAACCAAGAAACTGAAACGATGTGAACGACTGTGATGGCGTTATAATCAGTGCCAGGATGAGTGCTGTAATTGGCCCAGATTCGATGTTTGTTGGGGCTTTAAAGACGTATGCAAACATTGTATTAGCGGCCCAGCACATAACGACCAGGAAGAGTGTTGAAGCCAACAACCACAGCGGAGAGAAGGGCAACAGCGTAAAGTAGGCAAGAATAGCCGCTATGCCGATGAAGCCTATCAGCACATAAAGTACGAGACGATACATCGTTATACGGTTCAAAATGTAGTCTACGGGCGCCATCATAGAGATAATACATACCTTTCAAATCCGCTTGTAAGTGTTGCTCGAGCGGAGCTATCAATCATATAGCCTTCGAAACCGTCTAATCCTTCTATAAACTGTATGCCCTGTCGACCCATTGCAAAGGCCGCCGTTGCAAAGCGGTCTGCGTCGTAAATGTTTGGACCAATCACACTGACGCTGACAATATCAGTGACAGGCACGTCCCTTTCATGCGGATTATAAATATGTTGTCCACGAATAGCGGTGCCAGATGTCGCAATACCCTTATTCGTAAGCGCAAGGACCTTCACAATCTCCTGCCGGTTAAAAGGATTGCGAATACCAACTCTCCATAGTTCACCATTTTTGCGGCCTGCAACCTGCACGTCTCCACCCGCATCAACATAAAAATTGTGAAAGCCACGCCGCTTTAACAGGTTTGCAGCGTTGTCAATTGCCCAGCCTTTGACAATGCCCGATGGGTCGTATCTTCCATTGTGTCCAATGTCAAAGTATCCATGTGTGTCTTTTTTGGTTTGCTCGCTTAAAGTAAAGATTGTCCGCATATTCGCGCTGGCTTGTGCTATAGACAGCATTCCATCGTTTATTCTCGAAATCTCACTAGTGGCTTTGTATGTACTGAATGTTCCGTCTACCGAGGCAAAGTACGCGAAGACGCTCTCCAGGTCCCCCTGTGTTGCGTGTGCATCTTCTATCTCAATTGTAATGGGCATTCCCATAAGCAAGCGTGTCTGTTTCATGATTATGCTTTTGCCTGTGCGAGTGCATCTGAAAGCGACTGTATAAACGCTTCACTGCTATCAGTTGCTCCGGAGACGACATCTACCTGTGCGCTCTGCACTTGAATCGCCTCTTGAGTCAGTTGCGGGTCGGCGTAGTTATTGATCTCGATTGATCGATTGCGCTCATTGGGGAACTGTAGAAACTGGACATCTGTTATCTTGCCACCCTGAATGATGGCCTTGACCTGTATATTCCCCCAATGCGCATCTGCCACGCTTCCAGTGTATGAACCATCCTTATACTGTCCACTGGAAGTTGGAGTGGCGGTAGGCGGAGTTGTTCCACCGGACGTTGATGGGGTAGACCCACCAGAGGTGGAAGGCGTGGTGATTACTGGCGTGGAACTACTAGATGACGCACTTGATTTCGTCGAGCTTGTGGGCACTACGGCAACTGTATTTGAATGATAGAGAAAGCTGTAGAGAACAAAGGTACCTATAATGGAAACCGCAACAATAAACTTCTTCATCGCCTCTTCTCACTCTTTCAGGCTATGTTTACTCACTACTGCTGTAGTATAAGCAGCTATGATTATCTTCGTGTAGTAGTATGATACCGGAGAGATGTTAAAAAAGAGGCCCAAAGTCACAAAAAAATTGTAAAGTCTCACGTCGTACTGGCATCGGGATTTTCGGGCAAGGGATAGATAACGAGATCATGAATTTTCGCGGTGACACCGTTTGAGGTTTGTCCATTTGCTACAAAAAGCGCGATTTGACCACGCGTATAGCTTGTTTCTGTCAAAGAATGGAGAGGTACTCCATTGATCTGTACCGTCATTGTTGATCCCTGCATAGAAACGACAAGCTTATTCTTTTGCCCTTCCGGTTTGAGCAATGGAGTAGGAGACGGGCGTACAAGATATGTTTGCTCTAGCATATTGTTTGCGGCAAGGGCTTCTTTGCTAATCGCATACGTATTATTGCCAAATATATCGATGCGGTAGTCATGATCGAGATTGCTATCACCGCGCAGGTAGAGACCAACGCTATCATTTTGATCCCCCTGTGCGAGCGTAAAGGTCATCGTAAGGGCAAAATTTGTAAATACAGTGCGTGTTGGCAGACTTTCTACAAGCACATTATGTGTAGTACTTGATAAGATCAAGGCACCATCTTGAAATGTACGGGTATAGCCAGTTTCATTTACGACCGACCACCCTTTGCTATTATCTACAAAGTCATCCCAGAAGAGTGGTTGTACGGTTCCCGTGGCAGTTAGAAGCTGGGTAGGTGTACTCGTCTTCTGTGGCCGAGAGGCAGTGGATGCCTGCTCATTGGCACCCCTCAATGCAAGAAAAATTCCCCCAACTATAAAAACGAGCACAATAGTGCTGTACACAATGAAACGTTGTACCTGTTTTTTGTGTTTGAATACGTTCATGAAGTCCTAATTTGGAAGACGTTCTGGCGCCTTATACACTGCAATCGAATTGAACGATGCCGTCACACCATCGGACGAATCGCCATTTTGAACAAAGAGCAAGATTTTTCCGGTCGAGAACGTGCTATCTTGTACAGATCTGATGATGGTATCATTTACAAGTAAGACGATAGTCGTGCCCTTCGTAATCACCATAACATCGTTCTGCTGACCCTTAGAATGAAGTGCAGGGGAATGCTGCGATTGAGCTAGATAGGTGACATGGGTTTTTTGCATTGCGTCAATGGTTACTTTCGCAATATCAAAACTATCATCACCGTAAATATTCATAGAGTATCCCTGAACGCCATTCGTGCGAAAATACAGACCTACACTATCATTTTCATCACCCTTCAAAAGTGTAACTGTAAAAGCTACTGCCACATCATCGTACTCGTCATCTGATGGAAGGGGTTCGAGAAAAGGAGTATGGTTGGCATTGGTTAAGGTAAGTACACCGCTGCTAATTGTGCTTCCATACTTTGCCTCAGTTCCAACATCCCAGTTCTGACTGTTGTCAGAGAATGTGTCAGAGAAAAGCACAGGCGGTGTTGGGCTTGTTGTAGGACGAGGTACACGCAGTGTTCTCGGTGGTACTGGTGACTTTGCTGTTTGTTGTTGACGAGAAGTGAATAGTATACTGCCAACCAAAATAATTAGGACAAGGGAGCTGCACGCAAGCAGTACCATTCTTTCTTTGCGAAGTCTATTCACATTATCTCTGCTCCTATTTCTTTGGAGTGCATTCTGGTACAAGTAAGCCCTGAGTAATAAGTTGACGATACAGTGTGATGACCTGTTGCGTACTGAGCCTACCATCGGGGCGAAACCATGTTGCCACTTCCGTGCACATTGCTATAATAGCATACGAAGCGACCTTACTATCACTTTGTCGAAATATATCTTGCTCCATGCCACGCTTCAAAATGCCCTGTAGCAGCTTCTCATATGTATCACGCAAAGCAAGAATGAAAAGACGGTTTTCGCCTTCGAGCGCGCGAATTTCTGTGTCGATAATGAAAAATTCTGCTTTGTGCGCAGTATGTAAACGAATATGGTTAGCAATCGCTTCTTGCAGACACTGTAGCGGGTCCGGATATTCCTGGATAATATGCTCTAACTGCGTGTTCAAGCGATTCATGTAGACTTCCATAATCTCGACGAGCAGTGATTGCTTATTGGGATAATGGTGATAAATACTTGCGGCCTGTATTCCCGCTATGCGTGCAATATCGCGTAAAGGTGCAGCATGATAGCCGTACTCCGCGAATAACTGCACCGCTGCCGCAAGGATACTCTCACGCATTGGTCGGCTTTCGATCCACATACACGTTTTCCTCTGTTTCCCTTGCTAGAATGTGTTCATTGTATCAGAATATGAAAGACATGGGTACCTCTTCATAAGAGAACAGTACTCACACAAGCCAACGGTTC
>CAXTCR010000264.1:0-5367 GCA_964242555.1 uncultured Ktedonobacteraceae bacterium | reverse complement strand
CAGAAGCGTCTGGAAATTGCGAATTATTATCGGCAAGCATATGAAGGATACCGTAAAGTAGCCTCCGCAAAGAATCCTTTTGCCAATAATCAGGAACGTATGAAGACGCAGGAGCGTGTAAAATCTTCTTCCGATTATCTGGAGGAGCACTTGCATGAGGTACCGGTATTCTTTATTCCTTGCGTTAGTGGTCGGCTGGAGGGGCAGTCCATATTAAACCATGCAGGAGTGTGGGGTTCGATTGTGCCTGCCGTCTGGAGCTTTATGTTAGCCGCGCGTGCGCGTGGTCTGGGTACTGTATGGACGACCCTGCATCTTACGTATGAGAAGGAAGTTGCCGAACTGATCGGCATTCCCTATGAAAAGATGACGCAAGTCGCGCTGATTCCTGTTGCTTACACTCAAGGCACAGATTTCAAGCCAGCGCCACGTGAGCCGCTCGAATCGGTCCTGCACTGGGATCGCTGGTAGCAGGGTGTAATACGTATCAAGAGAAGGAAATGGTGGTCGCGTAGGGGAGGGTCTCGTGCTCTTTTGTACCCTCCTCTTCGTGGGGATGTCCCGTCGTGGAGCATTCTGCACCCCCACCGTGGGCGATCGCAAGGGTCGCGCCCGACGCGGGATGGGGCGTTCCGCAAGTGGAGCATTCTGCACCCCCACCGTGGGCAATCGCAAGGGTCGCGCCCGACGCGGGATGGTGCCATCTCTCTGTCTGAGAGCGTCGCCATGAATGGCGAGGCGGACGCCGTGAACGGGGTCCCTCTCTTCGCCCAATGAATTGGGGGGAGGACGAGCTGACGCTCGTGAGGAAACGCGTTATTGTTTCGCGATCCTGACGGCAACCTGGTCAATTTTTTCACTCCAAGCAGCGCGGACGCCATCCAGAAATATGAACGCTAAGTTCTCTCCCTTAAGTGGACCGCTTTCGTCATGGGATGTGATGCCCCACAGTAGCATCACACCCCCTTTGGCCATGAATGGCGGCGGACGCGACGGAGCCGGGGTCCCTATTTGACGAGCAATGAATTGCGGATGGGTGACTGGAAGAATGTGTGAAAGAGCATAATGATGGTCCCTCTGAAGGCGCTGAAGCGCGTGGCAAGGGCCAATGGAGAGGAAATCGAACATTTTTGTGAGCGAGGAAGTTTGCCAGCAGTATCTTCTGAGGTTGTGTTTACCTCATAGGGAGTGGTGCGCGGATGACGCATGATGTTTCAAAATTCGATAGGGTTGGCGAACGTGAGAGAACCCTGACGGAGTCGGCGCAAGAGAATGTGTCGCTGCTCGCCTGGATGATGAAGCTGGAGCTGGGGGAGAAGACGGCAGTTCACAGATCAGGCGTGATGAGCATATGAGTACATGGGTTGATCATCTCTGTTTGCTGTGGGGGTCGTCTTGTGTGGAGAAGATTGACTATTGTGCTTCTAGTGCATATGTTTCACGTGAAACTCAACGGGATGCGGTTTCTGCCGCATCCCATTGAGAGTAAGAGAAGTTAGTTGTGAAGGAAGGTGACGCCAGGACCTGTATGGAATGTTGCACTGATAGGTGTAGCGCCACTGCCGTTCCAGTTTGCGCTACTGGCGATAAAGCGTCCATCAGATAGTACCTGTTCGACTACACCTACATGGCCCAGGCCGTATGCCCCTCCTGTAAAAGGTTGCAGATCCATAATCCAGCCGACCTGAGGCTGACTTGATACCTGCCAACCGAACTGATAAGCGCGTGCAGTCCACTGCCATGCATTTGCCATAGTTGTCCAGGGCACGAAAAATCCGTGAAGTTGCGCGTAGCGTTGCGATGCATACCATGTGCACTGACCGAAGGGGTAGGGATTTGAGTTTCCACGCACGCCATTTCCACCCACATTTGACGACAATGGGGCTGGGGGTGCGGGTGCCTGGGGAGCGTTGTTGACAGCTCCTTTACCAGGAATACAAATATGTTGTTGAATGTAGATCAGGTTGGGATTCGCCAATTTGTTGTACGACGCGAGATCCTGCCAGGATGTCTGGTGGTTGTAGGCAATTGCTCCGAGAGTATCACCCCCCATAACAACATACACCTGATCATTACTGCCGCAGACCGTATCTGCAAAAGCGCTAAAGAGCGCACCGCCGACGGCATTGTTCAAAAGGACAGTAGCAAGGATGGTCATCACCACAACATGTCCTGCGATAATGCTGGCAACTCGATGTTGACGGAAATATTGCCAGGTAGACTGAAGTTTCGACATACGTTTGTTTGATCTCCTCTTGTACAAAAACAACACAAGCACTTTGCCTGCTCTCTAGAATAAATAGCCGTCGATGGCTATATTAGCGTATCTCGATGTTGGTCTTCCACATTCACGGTGGATGATAGGAGAAAATAACTATGCATGGTGAGACGAGATGACACAAAGTACACAAAAAGGATATGTAAGCTGCACTGATGAGGAAAAAGTGGGGGTATTTTGTGTTATCTAGCATGGAGAGAGGATGTAGTATAAAAGGCTACTAGTATTACCGATACGGTTGACTGGAGTGCAATGTTCGTTTTAGATATGGGGTCAGGTTCAGGCGGTGTTTAAATGCGTGGGTAAAGTGACTCTGGTTAGGGAAGCCAACCTCTAAGGTGATCTGAGCAAGGGGGAGATCGGTTTCTTTAAGCAGGCGTTGTGCAGTCTCAATGCGCTTGTAGAGCAGAAATTGGTGTGGGCTTTCTCCTGTGGTTTGTCGAAAGAGGCGTGCAAAGTGATAGGGGCTGTATGGAAAGTCTTAGAAGGTTGGAGACATTTCGAGAGAGTCAGAAAAAGGGAGGGAAAAGTTCTTGACGGAACGGGCAAGTTCTGTTATATTACGGTCACGCGCCAAGATAGCTCAGTTGGTAGAGCACAGCACTGAAAATGCTGGTGTCGTCGGTTCGATTCCGTCTCTTGGCATTTTTTTATGTCCTATTTATGTGTCTCTCATCTCATTTCATCCTCCAACCACACAAAAACTACTGGCTGGATACCTGTTACCTGAACAGGCGACGAATCGCGGTGGACGCGGTAAAACCGGGGTCCAATATGGATCAAGATAAGCCCCCCCACCACGGGCAACCGCAAGGGTCTTGCTCTACCCGCCCGACGCGGGATGGTGCGTTCCGCAAGGCGTATCTTGATGCGTGTTGGACGTGGTAGAACTGAGTCCCTATTTGATGGGCAATGAATTGCGGATGGGTGACCGGAATAATTTGTGAAAAAGCATAATCTGATCCCTATTTTTGCTCCATAAATGGATGGATGATGACACAATATTCCAACCATCTTCAGCCGTTTATAGCGCGGAAAATAGGGGTCAGGCTTGCCGTGCTCGCCATCGCCTTCCTCAATACACGCCGTAATTTCTGAAACCGCATTATTGGTGCATTCACAAAGTAAGACGGATAATGTTCATCTGGCTCGTTCACATTGCTCTTGACCGAGCACTTGGCTATGCCTTGCGAGATGGCAGTGGTCATATTCATCCTGCAGGAGACTAAAGCAGAACGTATTGCTGGCTCTATCATCTCTACGCATACAAAACCGAAGAAGGAGGATGTAAATGAAACTGCTGTTTCAAGATGAGGCTTTCTCGTTTGAACTCTTGCGTGCCATTGGCTATACCGTTTATGAGGGTGCCGATATTGGCGAGTGTCTCTCGACGGCTGCCCGTATCCAAGAAGGCGATTTTGAAAGGTGGTACACCGAATGGACGGCAACCGCAGACCGGGTCCGTGTGGTAGCCGACACCTGTTTGACTCGTGGACACACGGTCAGCGCACGCAAGGCGTATTTGCGTGCCTCCAACTACTATCGAACCGCCGAGTTCTTCTTACATACTAATCCGAATGATCCGCGCATTCTATCCACTTGGGGAAAGAGTCGGCACTGCTTCCGTGAAGCAACATACCTCTTTGCCTTCCCCTGTGAGGCCATCGAGATACCGTATGAAGGAACAACACTACCTGGCTACTTCTATCGCGCGGATACTTCAGACACGCCAAGACCGACCTTGCTCTTTCATGGTGGGTTTGACTCGACGGTCGAGGAACTCTACTTTGCCGGTGCGGCGGCGGCTCTCGAGCATGGGTACAATTGTTTGACGTTTGATGGTCCAGGGCAAGGTCGGGTGATTCGTCAGCAGCACATGCCCTTCCGTCCCGACTGGGAAGCTGTAGTGACTCCCGTCGTAGACTACGCAGTCAGCAGGCCAGAGGTTGACCCTGAGCGGCTTGCACTGATGGGAATGAGTCAAGGAGGATACTTCGCTCCACGTGCAGCGGCCTTTGAGCATCGGCTCCATGCCCTGATTGCCTACGATGGCGTCTTCAATTGTTACGACGCAGTACCTTTGCTCATGCCGATCCGGTTCTGCGTCTTTTGGAGCAAGAGCAGTTTCACGCATTTGATGCCGTACTCCAGTTCATGATGACAATGAATTCAAGCCTACGTTGGGGTGTCACCAATGGCATGTGGACGTATGGGGTGGACACCCCAAGAGCGTTTTTGAGTAAGCTTGAAGAGTACACGCTTGAGAAAGTCATTGATGAGATCGTCTGTCCGACGCTCGTCCTTGCGGCAGAGAAGGATCATTTCTTCCAAGGGCAGCCTGAAAAATTGTACGAACGGCTTTCCTGTTCGAAGACGTTCATTCGCTTCACAGCCGAGGAGGGGGCTGAGGAGCATTGCCATGAGGGAGCGATGACCCTGTTCCACCAGCGTCTCTTCGACTGGTTAGATGAGACCTTGGAGAGAAAAGAGAAATGACCGTTGGCTCTTCAGAGCCGAGGAGTCTACTGCGCCCAGACGGATGCGACACGAGTCATCGAAGCCTGCCTCGCAAAGGCAAGCACATCAGTTGAGGTCCTTACACTCGCAATAGAGTGCAACGACGAAAAGCTCGAAGTTTCCGACACCGTAGACGAAGAACTTCACCAGTTCCTCGACAGCGGCGTAGAGGACCCCGACCCAGAACGCAGACGCATCGTATTCTGTTGCGCGCACCGCCGCGCAAGGCATGGTAAAAGTACCAAAAGGAGGACGTGTCCATGCCCTCTCTCCCTGACAGTTTTGTGCGTCGCCATGATGAACTTTAAGAAAATAAGCGGATGATATTCGCGTGTACCTTCATCCGGTTAATTCTTTAAACTTCATAATGGCGAGGCGGACGCCGTGATGGAGTTTAAGAAATTATTCCGGGTATCGTTGTGGCGATGAATCGCGGCGGACGCGATGGAATCGGGTCCCTATTTCACGAGCAATGAATTGCAGGTACCCGAAATAATTCCTAAAAGAGCATAACGGGGTCCCTCTCTTCGCCCAATGAATTGGGGGGGGGGACGAGCTGACGCTCGTGAGGA
>CAXTCR010000263.1:292-5419 GCA_964242555.1 uncultured Ktedonobacteraceae bacterium | reverse complement strand
AGTCGAAGGCCATTCACATTACAACTGGCTACAACTGGCAGAACGACTTCGCCTCCCAGAAGTCGGCCTTTGCTATCAGCACTGTTGCTAGCTACTCGTTCCTTAAGAAAGCGGTTGGAGATACCTTTAAGTTCTCAGAGGCCCCTGTTCCTGCAGGTCCCAAGGGCCAGTTCACAACGCTCTTCGGTACCAATCTAGCTATCTACTCCGGTGTAGACGCCGACACGCAGTCTGCTGCTTGGGATTACATGAAGTTCCTCACCAGCCCTGAGTCAAATGCAGCCTTTGTCCAGCAGACCGGCTACATGCCAGTGCGCCAGTCGGCCCTCAACGGCACTGCATTGCAGAGCTACTTCGACAAGAACCCTGCTCGTAAAGCTGGCCCACAGTCCTTGCAGTACGGCTTTGTTGCCTCAACTGTCCCTGCATGGGACCAGTGCCGCAACATCATCGCGAACTCCTTCACCAGCGTCCTTAAAGGCCAATCGTCCGTCGATGACGCCTTCAATAAAATGGTGACAAGCAGCAACTCCGCGCTTTCGCAGGGCTAACAATACTCTTCTGTGTGCTATAAAAGGAACTGGAATACCTCTATAGCGGTGCTCCAGTTCCTTTCTTAATATCCTTCCACTTTTGTGTACAGAATGAAATTGTTGAATAATTTGACATTATGTTGTATTTATGATACAAATATTATAGTTTACGCAATGTCTACCCTGCTTCTCTTCGGTTGCTATGATGAACACAAATTGGAGAAAAATCATGTCATCGAGATCACAAAGAAGACGTGCTATATTGTTCATTGCACTCGGTGTTGTCTGTACAGGTTGCGCGGTGGTTTTTAGACAGAACACAAACCTATGGTACATTGCAGCGGCTCTTTTCTACCTTGTAGGTATCATCCTGTTGCTTGCCTTTCGGATGAGAAGACATAATTAGCACCATCTGTAGGATTGCCTCTTCCTAAATACCTATGTTCGTTCTTGACATGCTCTTCTATGCATAGGTAATATTAGGAACATGAGGAAGAATTCGCATGCTAACGACAAAAATGAGTCGTCCAGTCCGGCTATTTATAATCGGCTCGCTGTTCTCCGAACGGAGCGTGGTTTATCGCGCCAGGAAATAGCGGACGTACTGGGTGTAAATTATCAGACAGTAGGCTATATTGAGCGTGGTGATTACTATCCTAGCTTGGAATTAGCCTTCCGCCTAAGTGAACTTTTTCATTTGCCCATAGAAGCTATTTTCTCTCGTAAGCCATTTAAGCCACTGAGCGAAGAGCTATATGCGCGCTCAAAGGACAACGGAATTGAGGCTACCGGTTGAGGAATATGAAAAGCCTACTATCATTCCTTTGGCCTCTTAATCGGACTCGGCGACGTGTCGCTGTAATAATACAAGTACTTCTTATTCTAAGTACTGCCCTCTTCGCCGAGGTACATATTAGCACCTCTGATCAGCATTCTTCTATTCAGGACTGGTATTATGTATTGTTACAGTGGTTACTTATGGCTGTGTTTATTACAATAACGTTCTTGCTGCGGTTTTCTATCAAACCATTTATCGGTCAAATAGGTCTTCTTTGGTCTTCACGGAGCAGCAAGATTGATGAACGTCAACAAGTGGTTCGTGATCGCGCTTTCCGTATTGCTCATCGCATTTCACTACTTTTGCTTTTGGGAATAAGCATACTATGCTTCATCCTATTTGCTCCAAAACTAGTAGTACCGCCACGGAGTGTGCTGTTCTGGTTTTTCCCCTTCTTATGCATGATTCAGCTTATTGTAAGTTTGCCGGTGCTTGTCGTTGCATGGACAGAGCTAGATGTGGAGAGCAATGAAGATGATGTTGTAGCTCCTCATCCTGTACCCCTTGGAGGTAAAGTGCTCAAGTTTCGTGGTCGTGTAAGGTGAAGTCTCAAAAAACTACATCTGGTAGAGATGCAACTGTTAGAGTATACTCTTTATAGGATACGCTTTTTTATGACTAGTCTCCTCTATCATTCACTGGTATAATACTTTCTGATCAGGTCACTACTCTTAAGGATTTGCCAATGGCTCGCCGCTTTCGTCTCCACAGTACAACAGGAGAAAATGTGCGTATCGTCGCACGTCTTATTCCCTGGAAATTGCTGCTTCTCATTCCCATTCTTGTCGCACTCGCCATACCAGCCTACCTTGTGGCTGCAAATGTAGGAAAAGGAGTTGTCCCAGGCATCACAAAGGTCTTTTATGGTCTATCCGCTGCGACACCTCAAGCAGATCCAACACCACAACCCGCCTTTCCAACCGTACTACCGCAGGCTGGCTCTCTGCTTTATACAGTACAAGAAGCCGACTCCTGTGATAGTATCCTCACCTATCAAATGCGTATGGCAAACGCGGGACAAGTCTTTAGTGACGTAAACCCGAACACGGTCAAAGCCTTAAATAGTACCCTCGGTCAGGATTGTCACGCCTTGCAACCCGGCATGGTATTGCCATTATCCCCCCAGTATCCGCTGGTCGCCTTCGGTGGAGTTGTGCAGAAAATCGATGCGAACTCGCCTCAACAGGTCTTGCCAACGCCATTGATCAGAACCTCCGGTCAGCCCTTGCCCGCTGATTGCACCAGCGGTTGTTTGCTCACGGTAAAAGTTGCGCCACAGGTTATCATCCACTTATCAGTGAATACAGCAATCGTCATCAAGGTCGGCTCGTGGATCTGGACCCAGGCCGCCCTCGCCCGCAAAAACGTGCCCGGCTTCCCCGATTATCCTTACGCCGATCCAAAGGCCTCGCTCAACGGCATGACCCTGCGCGCCTGCGACTTCTCAGCCGACGATGTACACGACGACAACTCGCTCTCCTGCGATCAGCTCACGCCCAATTCAATCGACGACGATGGCGGCACATGGCTCTTCAGCATCACCGGCCCCTCCGCCCTCGACCACTGGCACTACGGCATCCACCTACCCGCCGGAACAAAAGTACTTCTCTGGTTGTCCAGCGATAACGGAACCCTAAAGTTCCACAAAGGAGGCCCCTTGTACAAATACGATGACGGGTCACACATATATGTAAAAGCGTAGGGATAGACGTAGGGACCGTATTGGTCACGTCCTTGCGCCCCCTCGCTTCCAATACCAGAAACCTGCCTGCACGGGTCTGATTTGGTCACACCCTCACGCTGCATCGCTCCCGCTTCCTATATACATACTTTCACACTAACACCACAAAAACGAGATAAACAACATATCCCCCCACAAGCAATCCCCCAACAACCCGCGAAATTCTCCCATACCACGCAAGCCCTAGTAGCACCAAATGCGTAACTACCATAACTGGTAAAGCAATCCTTATGACAATAGGCTCTACAGGCATAGCACGAATAGTAGCGGCAAGCCCCAGCGTAACAAGCAAATTATAGGCAAACGAGCCGAGTATACCACCCACTAGCACATCAGCCTGCCTCTTGCGAGCCGCACTAATACCCAGTGCGATCATCTCCGCCCCCGTCCCTAATCCCACAATGGTCGCTCCCACTTTTCCCTGGCTAAAACCAATAGCCTGTGTCAGACGTAGAGCACCCTCAACAATCGCCGGTCCTCCAATCGCCATCGCAACCAACCCCCCAATCGTGAGCACAATCGGTTTCCAATGTATACGCGAACGGGTATACTCCTCATTGTTTCCATCATCGTCATCGTCGTCATCCTCCTCTGCCATCCGCTGAAACGCCTTGCGATCTGTTCGAAACAGGAAAAGCGTATATCCAACAAACACCACAATAAGTAGCACTCCCTCTACCTGTGTCACCACGCCCGAAAAAAGCAACGCAACCGGCAAAATCGAAACAAGCGTAGCAATAATCGCCTGCCTCAGCACCCCACGTTGAATAATCATAGGAAAAACAAGTGCTGAAAGCCCAAGTGCCGCGGTAACAATAGTAATATTCGCACCGACAACATCACCAATCGCCAGCGCAGGAGCACCTCGCGCCGAAGCAATAGCCGCCGTCAACATCTCCTCCGGCTCAAGCCCCGCCAGCAACACCCCCAATACAAGTGCACTCACACCCAAGCCACGCGCCACATCATTCACCCCATCCAAAAACCAATCCGCCCCTACAATAAGCAATAGCGTCCCCAACAGGAGCAAACCAAGAGCAAAGAGCAGTTGAAGCATGGTAACATTTAGCCTTTTTGAATCATTCTACAACGTTGTTGTATACTTGCGCGAAATGCAACTAAAGCGTAATTGCAACGTTTTATAGGAGAGACAATAGAACTGGCGAGCGGTATACCATACGCTCATTCCTCCCAACCATTGGAGTAAACATATGACAGGCTTAGAAGGGCATGTACTAGACCGCTATGAACTGCGGCAACTGACGGGGCGCGGCGGTATGGCAGACGTGTATCTCGGCTTCGACACCAAATTCGGGCGCGACGTTGCGGTCAAAGTGTTCAAGCGCGAAGACGAGGAACTCTTACAGCGCTTCATTCGCGAGGCGCGTCTAATGGCCTCCCTCCGCAACTCACACCTCATGCCTGTCTTCGATACTGGCGTGGATGATATCGACGGAATTCCCCGCTACTACATCGTCATGCCATTCATGAACGGCGGCACACTACGCACACGCATCCGACGCAGCCCCTTACCACTGGCGGAAGCCTGTCGCTACCTGCGCGAAATTGCCAGCGCGCTGGACTACATTCATAGCAAGGGCATTATCCATCGCGATATCAAATCATCTAACGTCCTGCTCGACGCCGATGGCAATAGCTATCTAGCCGACTTCGGCATTGCCCGCACCGACTCAGACTCCACCGGACTTACCTCAACCGGTAACGTTCTCGGCACCGTTGACTATGTCGCGCCCGAACTCTTCGAGCCAAACCACAGGGCCGACACCCGCAGCGACCTCTACTCGCTCGGCGTCCTGCTCTACGAAATGGTCACAGGCCGCTTACCCTTCTCAGCGGAAAACCAGATCGCCATCGTCACCATGCACATGACAAAACAGCCGCCAGCACCAAGCGGTATCGTCCCGAATATTCCACCACAGGTCGAGCGTGTTATTCTGCGCGGTCTGGAAAAGAAGCCTAACCTGCGATATAATAGTGCAACAGCCTTTGCCGAG
>CAXTCR010000263.1:0-282 GCA_964242555.1 uncultured Ktedonobacteraceae bacterium | reverse complement strand
CTGTCAAGCCGTAAGTGCACCGAGAACAGCCAGCACCATTGCTAATCCCGCCCCACCTGCGTGGCAGGGGAACGTGCTAGCACAACCCGCCCCGCTCGTTTTGCCTGCTGCCTCGCCCATTATTGGAACTCAACAGCCTGAGAGACGAACAACACGCTCATTTAACGAACCAGCATATATTCCTCCGGTCAACCATCCTCAACAAACCTTTCGGCCTCCTCCATCCCCAACCCGAACCCGCGCTCGCATTGTAACAGCAATCGCCCTTGTCGTTTTGCTCGC
>CAXTCR010000262.1:0-5456 GCA_964242555.1 uncultured Ktedonobacteraceae bacterium | reverse complement strand
GCGTTACCGTCAGCTACTTTGAATGGGTGCAGGACCTGCAGCGCTTCTTCTGGGCCGAAAACGAAATCAACAACCGGCTCGAAGCGATCATGACGCGTTCGTTCAAAGCTGTTCAGCAGAAATCCGTCGAACAAAATACAAATCTGCGTATGGGCGCTTACCTGCTCGCAGTGTCACGCGTTGCCGAAGCCACTGAGATTCGCGGCATCTACCCATAGGCAATAGTTTTTCTGTAGGGGATCGTATTGGTCACGTCCTGCTAGCATGTAGAGCGGCGAGAAGGACGTGATACATCGGTCCCTACATGTTCGCCCATCTTCCTAGGAACCGTTTTTGTAGGGACCATGTTGGAGACGATGTATCATCTCTCGCATGCGAGTCGGACGAAGGGATAGCCAATGAATTGGCCTCGGACGCCGTCAACGTGGTCCCTACGAAAACGGTCACAGCAACCTTGCCAATGTACTACAACAGTGGCTCTTGTCGAATGCCCGTATCTTCGGGTTCGCGCCACGCGTTATCCTTCGAGAGCTTATCGGCCTGCCGGGTTGGTTCTGGTAAACGATAGCCACGAGCACATTTCAGTACGTAGTCGATGCTGCTTGCCAAGCTGATGCGATGTCCAAGCGAGATAATCATCGGATTGACCCGGGTACGCGTTCGCACTGTAGCTCCAATCGTTGCGCCCTTATAGATCAATGGCTGCCACGACCCCGCCTCTTCTCCCAGTTTCGATGCATCATAATTGCCCACTAGAATGGACTTCGCGCACCCGATTGTAGGTAAATCGAGCCACAGACCGAGATGTGATGCAATACCCAAATAGCGTGGGTGCGCGATTCCTGCGCCGTCGACCATTACCAATTGTGGACGTTGACGAAGTTGGTGGAACGCTCCCAAAACACAGGGAGCTTCACGAAACGATAGCAAACCGGGCACATAGGGCATACGAATAGGCTCCTCATAGATGTGCCGTTCGATTACCTCTAGCTCTGGATAGCTCATGAGCACCACGGCGGCGCGTGCCATATTGTTGTTCTCGTTGATCGCCATATCCACACCCGCCACAAACTGGACCGTTTCAAATTGGTCCTCGCGGATAATGCGTCCCGCCAGTTCGCGCTGTAATGCTCGCGCCTCTTCCTCGTTCAAATTCCATTCGTGTAAAGCTTGTGTCATGTTCTTTATTTCGCTTCCGTTACAAAAATCATACGTGGACTATCAAGCAGGAAAGGTCCCAGATCATAGTCGCCGTAGACATCTTTTACCACAAAACCCGCCTGTGCCAGCAGCAACTCCATCTCGCTGCGATCGAACAAATAGAGATGCGTTGTCACCGTTGTACGCGTCACGTTCCCGCCTTGTGTGTGCTGGTCATAAAAATGCGTCAATTCTAGCAGGTGCTGTGCAGGGGAAGATGCCGGACTGACAAAGTGTGTCAGGATCGTACTATCGTCGTGCTTCCATGTACCCTGATGCAGGACGTGTCCGCCAAGGTCTTCCATGTAACGCGCATCTGCATTGCTGATGTCCAGCACAAAAAAACCACCAGTACTAAGGTGAGCGCGAATATTCGCCAACGCCTGTTGTTGTGTTTTACGTGTGACAATATGCGCGAACGAGCCAAGCGCGATAAACGCCATGCGAAACTTGCGTCCCAACTGCATCGTCACCATATCTTGCTGAATCAGTTCACATCGCACTGCATGTTCGGTCTCTTGTATACGTTGTCGAGCGATTGCTAACATCGGCTCCGATGTGTCAACGCCAACAACATCATAGCCCGCCTCTGCCAACGGCAACAGCACACGCCCACTGCCACAGGCTAACTCCAGAATTGACCCACCACTCGACTCAGCGAAGTTCTGGTACATGTCCAGGTCCTCGCTAAAGTGCGCATGCTCGGCATCGTAAAAGGGCGCAATTAGATCATATGTATCCATGAAATCCTTGTTGTTAAAGCTTGTCCACGCTTACAATTTTCCAGTCATTGCCAATCTTCTTCAATTGCAAATGGGCATCGTATGTTGCGCTTCCACGAGTAACTGCCATTGTTACTGTCGCGGTATCGTTTGTAACATTGTAACTGGTCGGGCTGGCCTTTGTAACTTTTCCTTGAGTAGTATCAAGCACCTGTGCCGCCTGTGTGTATGCTTGCGGAGTTAGCGTCTGACCTTGTACCGAAACAGAACTCGTATCCAGATAGCTATACGCTTTAGTATAATCTTGCTGGCTTACAGCACCATAGTATTGTCCAGCTACAACGGCAGGTTGAGCCGCCTGCGCGAACAGGTTCACACCTAATGCGCCAAGAATGCCACATGCCGCACATCCAAGCACAAGAAGCCCGCCGACAACTCCTAACGTAATCCAGAGCCAGCGCAAACTTCGCTTTTGCGGTTGTGGCTGCGTATACACTGGTGGTTGCCCGTATGGAGGCTGTCCATACTGCGGTTGTCCAATGGGTGGTTGCTGAGCATACTGCGGTTGTTGCCCAAATTGCTGAGGTTGTCCAAATGCAGGATTTTGTGGCACTGGTCCAAATTGCTGCGGTTGCCCATACTGTGGGTGCCCTTGTGGTGGTTGCTGATAGCGCTGCTCAAAAGGCGGTTGCTGTGTATACTGGTTGCCGGGCTGCTCTCTCGGTGGCTGCTGTGGAGTCTCATTGCTCATATCAGAATCCCTCCTATGAATAAAGCATACTTCTGTACGCGTTCTTCATTTCGTGCTTAGTATAGCGACGTGCAGTGAAGATTACAAGAGGATACAGACATGCATCACTACCCGACAGGGTAAACCATTCAATGGCAAATGCATATAGTAGTACGGCGGCTTGTCCCTGTCATGCTCTCTAATACTCTATTATGCCCACACAAACATGTTATACTATGCACGAAAAGAACAATAGGTACATAAAAGGAACATTTTCATGCGGGCATTAGTTTATGATGGAAATCGCCTAGTCCTGGACCAAAACTATGTATTGTCAGAGCCTGTCGAGGGTGAGGCTCTTATTCGCGTCCTACAAGTTGGTGTTTGCAATACCGACCTAGAAATCATCCGTGGCTACATGGATTTTCGCGGCGTGCCAGGTCATGAGTTTGTAGGCGTGGTCGAAGAAATCTATGGTGAGGCATCAAGGAATTCTTATAGTCATCTTTTGCGTCAACGTGTTGTTGGCGACATCAATGCGGCATGCCATAGGCCAGATTGCTCCTATTGCGGGCGCAATATGTACACGCACTGTCCTAACCGTACCACGCTTGGTATTGTTAAACGCGACGGAGCCTTCGCCGAATATTTGATGTTGCCCGTTGAAAATCTCTACCTTGTACCCGACGATGTGAGTGACGAGGAGGCCGTTTTCGTCGAACCGCTCGCTGCTAACTTCGAGATGCTTGAGCAGGTTCACATACGTCCAACCGAGCGCGCGCTCATCCTTGGCGATGGTAAGATGGGACAACTCGCCGCGCAAGTACTAGCCCTCACTGGATGCAATCTTTCAATGGTCGGCAAGCATGAAGAAAAACTTGCAATCGTCGAGCAGTACGGCGTCACAACACATCGTCTCAAGGATATCGGGCGGCGTGCAGGCGAGCGTGTCGATCACGTCATCGAATGTACCGGCTCCGCGCAGGGCATAGAGCTAGCCATGAGACTTGTGAGACCACGCGGCACGCTGCACTTGAAAAGTACTGTCGCCGACAAATCAACGCTGAACCTTGCCCCCATCGTCGTCGACGAAATTCGCGTACAAGGCTCACGCTGCGGTCCCTTTGAACCCGCCCTGCGCGCCCTACATCACAAACGCATCAACGTACGCCCCTTGATCAGTGCCTCGTACACGCTCGACGAGGGCCTAGCCGCTTTCGAACGAGCCGAGCAAAAGGGCGTGTTAAAGGTGCTTGTGCGCGTCTGAAATTATAAGCGGTAACGCGCTTGTCCCTGTCATGCACCCATCTTCTAAGCGTTTTTGTGCTACAATACCCTTCGGAACAACGATAAGCGACAAGGGGACTCTTTTGATCGAACAGCAACGGGACAATGCCTGCTTCCTGCAATTCAACAGCTTTGCGCACTTTCCCAATCTAGTACACGGCGTCTTCACTCGTGAAGGAGGATATAGCGATCCTCCCTATAAAGGACTGAATACTTCTGGAGCTTTACGTGGTGGGGATGACCTCGATCATGTCGTACGTAATCGCCAGCTAGCCCTACATAGTCTGGGACTCCATGGCTACCCTTGTGTCACGCTGTGGAATATTCACGGAGCCGATGTCTTTGTTCCCGACATCAAGAACAACTGGCGTACCGATTGGGCCTATCGTTCTTATTACGATCAGGCGTGGACGCCACAGGAAATCCATAAAGGGGACGCTCTCATCACTCAGCAGCGCGGTGTAGCCATTGCCCTCTCGTTCGCAGACTGCACCCCAATCGCGCTCTACGATCCAGTAGAGGAGGTCATCGGTATCGCACACGGCGGTTGGCGTGGTACTGCTCGCGGCATCGTCCTCGCTACGGTTGATGCCATGCGAGAGAAATTTGGTTCCTTGCCACGTAATATCTATGCTGGTATCGGACCAACCATCGGCCCTTGTTGCTATGAAGTTTCGCAGGCCGTGCAAGACCTGTTTATGGGTGTACAGGATTTCGACGATAGCCCTACTGTGCCGCAATATCGTAGTCTTGTGCATGAGTCGGCAGCATTTTCGGTGGTTCAACTCCCTGATCGGGACAGCTTACGTCTCGATCTATGGGAAACAAACCGGCGTCAACTGCTCATGGCAGGTTTATTCCCTGAACATATCGAAATCTCGAAAATATGCACAAGCGACAATGTACACCGTTTTTTCTCTCACAGGGCTGAACATGGTAAAACAGGACGCTTCCCAATGATTATGGCACGTATCTAAGCCTACAGGAAGGAGCAGAGTATGACTAAACTTACTACTGGCTCTATCTATACCATCGCGATCGCACTCTTTATCGTCAGTCTGCCCATCATCCTCATTAGCAGTATTGTCGGAATCGTGCAGGAGACCCGGCGCGTCAATAAGGCTCGCACCGGAGGCGAAAGGCTAAGCTATGCCCAACCAAAACTCCTTGCCGAAGTCGGCGTGTTGCTCTTCGTCCTCCTGCTCGTCATAGCGGGAGCAATCTACGCTGGTATCGTCTATCAAGTTTTATCGTCCGGCTTACTTTGGGTCTCCATAGTGCTCGTTGTGATAGCCGCGCTCTGCGGCCTCTTCTCGCTTATTCAACGTGTCAACAGTGGTAGCAGTGCACCGCAATCGTAATGTACAATTCTCAAGTTGACATAATATAATGTACGGTACAAACTCTAATGCCACCTGATTAGTAGTGAAAACAGAGGAAGGCAAGCTATGAGTAACCGAGACCGCTTTGACAAGTTTGATGAACAAGCTAGACGTGCGTTACATAACGCGCAGGAA
>CAXTCR010000261.1:0-5464 GCA_964242555.1 uncultured Ktedonobacteraceae bacterium | reverse complement strand
GATAGCGCGTATGTCTACGCCCCTGACCTCGTGTTAATTCGCGACGGTCTTACCGGTATCGAATACGAATGGGATGGCAACATCTTCTACACCTACGAACGGAGCCTAGCATAGCATACGACCGCGCACGTGAAGCAGGAATGTGAAGCGTAGTAGTCCGCCCTTCTTCCTTTGAACTGTTTTCGCAAGAACCACGTTCACATTGTTGGAGAGAATGTATCGTCTAGAGCACGTCAGTTGGACGAAGAGATAGCCAATGAATTGGTTTTGGACGCCGTGAACGTGGTCCCTACGAAAACGAGCACAGCACCCTTGCTAGTGTAGTAGTGTGTATCGTTGTGGGAAGTACGTTTATAGCGTCTATGGTTGACCAATGCGTTGACTAAAAATAAAGCGGCAGGGACGAACATATATATCGTTCCCTGCCACTTGTATGCAATGTGGATTTACGCGGGATTGAGCACGGCGTCGATGTTTTTCAGGCTGTGGAAACGCAGCAGCCAGCAGCCGTAGTTCATGCCGCCGCCAACCGCGGGCAGTGCAATCCACTGTCCATCGTGAAGTCGCTCTTTACGCAGGAGTTCCACAAGTGCAGTTCCTATACTGGCATTTGAGAGATTGCCATAAAAGCGGAAATTATCTACAAGTTTCTCCATCGTTGAGGCGGGCCAGCCATAATCGTTCACCAGCAACTCGCCCAGACGTTTTGTGATACGCGAATTTGCCTGATGCGGGATGATGTGCGCGATATCGGCATAGCCTAATTGGGAATGTCGCAGTAAAGCATCAAGGCTTTCCGCCATTGCGCGTGGTGCCTCGCGGTACACCTCTTTACCATTCATTTTGGTGTAGCCCGGCAGGTGTTGTGTCACTATCGCATTCAATTCCTTGCCATTGCCTTCTTTAAAAAGCTGGCGCATCTTCACCTCTACCTCGGCCATCTCGATCACATCCTTACGAAGTGGCGTCTGAAACGTCAACGAAGGTCCCTGATGCGCATCGGAACCATTAATGACATACGTATCCTCGTTACCAAGCTCTAGCAAGAATGCCGACGCGCCCTCGCCAAAGAGTGAACTCGTCTTCCAGTCGAGGATATTTGTGATGTTCGGCAACAAACCCTCCGCAGTGACAAGCAACACCAGTTTGGCGGAGCCAGCGGCAAGGATTTCGGCACACATCTGGAACGCCTCAGACTGACATGCACATGCCCCCTTGAGCATCGTTGCTCGCACCGGACGCAGACCAAGCCGCATCTGCACAAGGCCCGCAATAGTGGGAAACATGTCATTATCGGAAGAGGAGGCGCCAATCACCGTATCTATCTCTGAAATATCGCGCCCAGAACTTGCGATAGCGCGCTGTGCCGCGATAACAGCCATGTCTACCAGCGACTCCTCCTGTGGTGACGAGGGATCGAGAATTAATCCCGGCGCGTCCTCACCCCCTATTCGCTGGCATAGTTCGATTGAACTCGCACGCACATGGCGCGTTTCGAGGCCCGTCACACGCTCCAGATCGCTGGCACTTCGTGGGTCTCCCAGGCGTGTAGAAATATAGGCAAAGAATTCATTGGTGATGCTATTCTTAGGCGTATAATTGCCTAGCCCAACCAGACGTACTTTCGCCTTCGTGTAAATATGCGGCACGACGTATGTATAGTCAGGCCATTGGCCTTCGCGAATTCGTGACATAGCTGCTGCCCTCCTGCGGGAGTTTTCTTGTACCTGTCAACAAGTATAACACATCTTCCCGCAGGCACTTCTCTACGTGATATGATGCAGACATATTTTATTCTGTTCTTACCGGAGGCCAGCTTATGGTTTCAGTATCAACAAATACAGTTGATAATACTGCCCCGCTCCCGTCGCGTCCTCGTTGCGTGCATACCATCACCGACCGCTTTTCTATGAACAACACGTACCTTATCGACGATACCCGCTTAGTTGTGGTGGACCCTGTCTCAGCACTCAATGGTAGACTGCTCTCGATCTATTTACAAACATTTCTGCATCGCTCTCTTGCTGACATTGATCTCATCGTCCTGACCGATCTGCAGCAAGACGCTAGCTCTGGAATTCAGTTTCTACGCCACAATTGTGCCGCTCCGATTGCCGCCTCCGCTCATGCGCTTATGCAGAATCAGCCGCAGGTACAGAATGGAATGGCCAAACAAATTTACAACACAACGGGACAGGGTACAACAGCACTATCCGCGCAACAGGCCAAACACGTGGATATCTGGCTACAGGATGTAGCAGGCTTACCGTTTCATCCAGATTGGCGCATCATTGGTAATACTGGCCACACTCCGGACAGCATATGTTTGTATAATCCCTTCACTGGTGAGTTGTTGAGCGGAGATACATTGACCACCATGGATAACGGTGCACCGCTTTTGCGACGCGGCATACATCGTGTCGGGCTTAACGAGACACTGCGGGTACTACAAAGTTTACCTGTACACTACCTTTATCCCGGTCACGGGCGGCAAATCGTGGGGAAAAAGCCATTAGTCAATGTGCGAATTGAGTGGTAGCCTATATATTTTCTTTTTGCTTGCTCGGTAGTTTTAAGGGCATAGGGCTGCTCATTAAACGGCCAAACGACTGAGGTGTGATAATGCCAGGCAGAGGAGTCATGCGGGCATCCTGGGTAGCTGTATATTCGAGCGTAATTGTGCCAAGACAAATAGAGTCGCCAGTGCATAAGAGGCGCGGAGCAGGAAGTGGCTCGTTATTTACCAGCGTTCCGTTGCGACTGGTCAGGTCCTGTACATAATCCCCATTGGCCTGTCGTGAGAATTGCGCGTGTAGGCGCGAGATTGACGGGTCGTTCATCACAATGCTGCACTCGGTCCCACGCCCAAGAAGGAGTATTGGCTGGTCAAGTAGGATAGTTCTCCCCATGAATGGACCATTTTGAACAAACAGCATGCCGAACTGTTCCATAGGTTGAGGGAGTGGTGTTACTCTAGAGAGTGCCGCAGTCTCCTGCCACTCGTTCTGCATCCCTTCTGAGTACGCAGTATTGCCTGACGCGTTTGTCGACATGCGCTCAATCGCGCTCTTATCCTCAAGGGGGCGTGTCGCTGGCACCACATTGCTACTCGCGGTAAAAGAGTCAAGCGAAGAGCGCCACCTATGGTTGTTGAGGGGGTCGAATGTCTCAAGCGTTGGCTCTGGCTTTTCCGCTGGCAAAAATGTAAAGCGATGCGAGCATACCTCCAGCAGATTATCCGGTTGCACTTCGACAGAACCCATGATGCGCTTGCCATTCAGTAGTACACCATTTAGACTATCGCAGTCGGTCAAACAGATAGAGCCATTGTTCCACGCGAGTTCGGCGTGATGACGAGAAGCCATTTCATCGTCAATCCAGATATCGTTATCTTCGTCACGCCCAATTGTCACAACGGCCCGTTTGAGCGCGAGCCGTTGCCCCTGGAAACGTCCTCCCCTGTATTCAAGCCAGCCCCATGGGGTTTCCTCGTTAAACACAAACGGCGCGGGCACTCCTGGCTGGTGACGTGGGGGTTGTAGCGCGGTTGTGGTTTGATCGAGACGTGTTCGCCGCTTTTGCAGTGGGATCTCGACCGATGTGGTGAGGAGGCGAGAGGGAGTGAACAGGCAATAAGAGGTGGTGACGCTCAGTGGCAGAAACCAGCCGCACAGCGCGACATATGCCAGCGCGACCTCCACCTCGGCAATAGGCAGTGAGGACTGTTCTACACCGAAACGCACCGTGTACCAGACGACAGCCGGCAAGAGCAACAACGCACAGATGACGCAGACAACAATGACACTCGCAAGTTGCCTTGTTGTTCCGCGTCTACGCAATGTTGTGAATAGCGCGTTTGCAGCCACCGCAAGCATGCAGCACACCAATCCGCCATAGCAACCCACGCTAAACCATGCCGAAAAATCTATCGTGTTCGTAGTCCCGTCCTCGTTTCTCTCTACACTGCTTTCTTAGAACATCGGCCCGATGCCCGCTGCACGCGCATCGCTAATGACAACAGTATCAACGATTGCATGTTGAGCTTTGTAGTTCATATAACTTGTATTCGTCGCTACATTTGCCGAGTCAGCCCCAATGTTGTTGTTCAAATCAACTGCATCCCAATACTGAAAATTTGTGTTGTCTTCTGTCATAGCAACGCCAAGAAATGCATGCCCCGGTACAATCACAATTTCAGGGTGCAGTCCAATGCTTTCAACCGCGGACGCCAGCAGTGTCGTTAGCTCTATACACATACCACTACGCTGGCGCAGTATTTCTTTAGGCAGCTTGATATTCTCTACCGCGCTGCTTTCATTTGCTCCCGTATAAGGTACACTCTCCTGCACGTACTTGATTGTATAAGAGAGCCGTAGGGCATCGTAGAGCGCATCAACCTCGTCGCGAACCTGTTGCACAGTAGCTCCCTTATACCCAATCATACCCGCAGGTGCTGGAGCGAGTTGGTTCGGCAGATAGTCCTGCGCCTTCTGCACCAGTGCTTGAATAGCGGAATCACCCGGTGTAACCCATGCCGCAATCATAAGACGATTCTCGTGCGTCCACTGCATCAGCAGACGCGAGTGCAACGCAAAGGGCACATCATCGTCATAATAGAGATGTTTGCTCGCGTCAGTCACCTGCACATGCAGCGCCATATTCACATCGTTCGTCAACGTATCCAGTACCTGCCCCTGCTTCAATAAGGGCGGCAAGAAGTCTTTGCTCTGCACCCGCGCTGTCGCGCTCACGCTTTTGGATTGTGTCTGACTAAACTCGTCAATTGTAACATGGATAAACAGTGCTATAGGTGTTTTACTACTGTATTCAACGGTGAACAGTGTTTTTTGTGGTTGAGCCGCTAGATATGAGGGATAATAAGCGCTAAAGACCGCTTTAGGAACCAGAACGCAGATAGTGACGGGGGCCGAAGTGCCGCATTGTTTTTGTTTTGCTATATTTGCCCTTTGAAATCGCGAGTACGCCTGTGTTCCATCCACCACATACACACTTGAAAGGACCGCCAGCCCGAGCACGACGAGAGTAAGTAGAATTACTTTTTTATTCATACCGTATAGCATCTTGTACGTATACTGGCATCGCTTGATATACCAGGATACACCCTCAACAGTTTCCCTCTCGCAATCATAACATCCCCCCTGCTCAATTAGCAATTGCATAGGACTTGTGGGAGGGCAGAATAAGGGAGGAATCGCATTGGCGGCAGGACGTAACGGGTACGATTCCTACCTTGTTGTCGTGTTACTGGACGATTGTAAAGTGGGCAGAGGGCATAAGGATCCACGTTAACCAATTAGGTTAGTAATTACATGCAACTTTCGTAAGTACATGCAAATTTGGTATTTATATACATCATTGGTAACTACATGCAATTTCGTAATTATATACAACGGACGCCCACAAGGGGCGACCCCATAAGCGTTAACGTAAGCTGAAGGGAGGT
>CAXTCR010000260.1:0-5474 GCA_964242555.1 uncultured Ktedonobacteraceae bacterium | reverse complement strand
GTTGTTGCACGGTCAGAGAGATGCTTACGGTTTGTAGGCCATTAATCGTCTTCGGGTCCGGTGATGAGAAGACCAGCGAGTCTGTATAGGCCCCAGGCAGCATATTCTGACTATTGACGCTCACAGTGACGTTTTCTGTCTCGCCAGGAGCGACGGTGCCGGACGTGATACTGGTGGTAAGCCAGTTAGGAGTGACGCCAGGTGTACTCATCGACGTATTCTGGTTGGCGGCTACCGTTGAAGAATTATTGGTGAGAGACCATGAAAGCGCGGCGTGTCCAGGATTGCTTACAACAAGGACCTGACTAGTATTCGGAGTTTGCGAGCCATCCTGCGCTGTAAACGAGAGGACCGCAGGCATGATTGAGAGCACTGCACCGGCATTTGGGGGCAACGCCAGCACCGTCATCTGCACCTCTACCGTTATTGGCGCACCCACATTCGATGAGAACGAAATTTTCCCAACTTGTGGACCGGGAGGCAGTGTACCACGTTCCACGGCGATGGAGATCGTCTGCGCACTGCTAAATGTACCCTGATTTGGCGTCAGGAGCAGCCATGGTTTATTGCTACTGGCGGCCCATGTGATTGCTCCACTCGCATTTGCGTCATTGGAGAGCGTGAAGGGCTGTATGGTATTTGAGCCTTGATAACCCGCACCCAGGTCCAGAACAGTATCCCTGATAATCAGGTGTGAGGGCTTTGTTGGCCCTGCATGGATAATTTGCAGCGTTGCGTTAGCTGTATAATGTGTTTCTACATCTTCCGCGTCTACTGTATGGAAACCGGGTCCACCCCAACTTTCAAGTGTGACAACGGTCCACGCGTTCGCACTGCCGTCTTTCCCAACTTGTATGCTGGGTAGTCCTGTATTGAGCTTTACCGGTACTTCTACATCATGGGTGATGAGGACGGTTGTGGATGGCGTGAAATGAGACAAATGAAAGGTCACGCGTTGTCCAAAGACGGCCTGATTATTTTGTGTAACATCCGAGGTAATCGTGAGCGTTGGTGGCCCGCTTACTGGTACAGGTGGCTTATGATGCGGGTGTAGGAATGCAACCGAGACAAGGGCGGTATCGATTGTCAGGGCAAGGATCGCGAGAATGGCAAGGCCAACAAACACAATGCGCAGGCGCGTGGCACGAGAAGTGCGCCGTAACAAGGGCGTTGAGAGCAATCCCTCTGCGCGCGCCCGGCGCTCATCTTCGGCATCAATCCGTGCCGCCTCTGCACTATCGGGAAAGTGACGCGAGAGCAGTGGGTCCGTATAATTCTCCCACGGATTGTTGTTGTCGATCTCATCGTTTTCGTGTAGCCATGGCCATAAATCTGGCATGTTGCTAGCGTTGACCTCAGAGCTTTTTAAGGGTGCACTCTCCGTCTCTCCATAGGTTTTTGGCAGAGGAGTACTCTGACGTTGGATATCGGCAGAGATATCGCGAATAGGCGAGAGACGCGATGCGCGTGGTGGACGCTTCTCATGTTGCTGAACAGCGGCAATGCGACGAGCAGCGTCATTGAGGCGTTGAATGGCAGAATCCACCATGGTAACGTAGGCGTCATGCTGCGAGAGCTGCGGCGTTTGTGGGTCTTGAGCGGGTCCAAAAGTATCAATGTTTGGTAAAGGAACAGTACTTTCGCCGCCCTGGACACGCTCATACTCCTTGGGAGGGGCAACGACAATTGGCTGAGGTGCGGTAACAATATCTGCAACATCCTGGTGTTGCGCCACGCTTTGCGCGATATCACCTTGCTGCGATCGGTACAGGTGCGACTGGCATGTATCGCAAAATAATGCTGTACCCGCGCACGGATTGTTACAGTGGAGACAGGTATTGATGTCTCGCTGGTGCTGATTATCCAAACTCTCTACCCGCATGTGCCAACCTTCACAGTCCTACAGGGATGCAGGAAGAAAAATAAGGCGCTATAGCTTGCCGCATCCCCTGTTGTGGTCTCTCAATACATAGGCATTTACAGATACTTTGCCTATATTATAGAACGTGCTGACGAGCATGTTTATCACATCGATAAATATTGGTGTAGTACTTATAGAGAAGAGTCCATGCGCGATAAGTATACTTGCTGCACATGGACTCTTCTCTATAGGTGCTAGCGTAGCACTGCATTATAAGTGTTGTGCAATGCGCGCACGATTCTTTCCTGCAATGTATTCGCTTCGACATCGGTAAGCGTCCGGTCAGGAGCTTGATAGACTAAAGAATAGGTCAAATTCTTTTTGCCTACCGGAATGGGGTCGCCGGTATAGACATCGAAGAGCGTGACGGACCGCAACAGGTCGCCACCATTCGTCACGATTACGTCGTAGACCTCTTGTGCCGAGAGCTGCCCGTCAACCACGATTGCCAGATCGCGCGTGAGTTCCTGGTGGCGTGAGATAGGCTTGTACGTCAGACGAGCAGGAACCGCCGCATAGAGCAGTTCCAGGTCTAGCTCACACAGGTAGGCACGATGCGGTAAATCGTAGCGCTGCTGTACAAGGGGATGAACTTCACCCAACACACCAACCGGGCTGAATATCTCTTCGCCTGTCCCTGAAAGATGCGGCACCTCGACGAAGGCACATCGTCCGGGATGGAACGTGGGGTGCTGCGTCGGTGTGAAGCGATAGTGCGCGATATGCAGACCGTCCAGCAGCGTTTCGACCACACCCTTGAGATCATAGAAATCAGCGGGACGAGCTAATTCCGCGACCCAGGAGATTTCGGCTGGTCCACTAAGCGCTATGCCCACGTTGCGCCGCTCTTCCGGCTGTTGGTGAATATTCCCTGTCGGCAAGTAGCGGCGTCCAACTTCAAAGAAGCGTAAGCCCGATGAGTTGCGCTTGCTGTTCTCCTGCAAGGTTTCCAGCAAACCACTCATGAGGGTTAAGCGCATTGCCTCAAGGTCGTTTGACAGGGGATTGGTTAGTACCACAGCTGGTACACTCTGTGGGTCGAATGATGCCAGCACGTGTCCATTGGTTTGTTGTGATGCAACGCTCTGTTCTTGTTTGCCGTTTGATGGGGCTGCGCCCGCACCTAGCAGAAAACGAGCTGATGCGGCATCGGCTTGTGCCAGGATGTTGACCATACGTGCCCTACTCGTCATCGTATAGGTGACGATTTCGTTGAGGCTAGCACCAACGAGGCGTGCGCGTATCTCTTGCTCGCGGTCAAACCATGATGCTGCCAGTGGCTCCGGTAGTGGACCGGTTGGAATGGTACTCGGCAATGTGTCGTAACCAATCATGCGCAGGACCTCTTCAACCAGATCGGCGCCCTCTTCGATATCACCTCGATACGTTGGAACCGTAACAAGCATTGTGTTGCCCAGTTCATCGGAATCGGCCATGACCTCGAAGTGCAGAGCACGCAGGGCATCGATCACCTCGTCCTGTGTCACCTTCATACCCGTAAGCCACTCGACCTCGGAGACCGAGAAAGCAATCGTGCGCGGCTTCACAGGTGTTGGGTAGACATCAATAATGCCGGAATTGACGGTCGCGCCAGCCAGTTCGACCATAAGTTGTGCCGCACGATTAGCTCCCACTATCGTTAGCTCTGGGTCCAGACCCTTTTCGAAACGGCCCGATGCATCGGTACGTAGGCCGAGTGCAGTCGAGGTGCGACGAACATTGGTAGCATTGAAGTTCGCTGCCTCTAATAGAATGGTTGTCGTCTTATCGTTGACCTCGCTGATCGCGCCACCCATGACGCCCGCAACCGCGGTTGGTCCCTCTGGATCAGTGATCAGCAGCATATCAGGGGTAAGCTTGCGCTTGACATCATCAAGCGTTGTCAGCGTCTCTCCTTCGTGTGCGTGTCGTACGATGATATGATGCTGGCGCACAAGGTCGTAATCGAAGCCATGCAGGGGTTGACCGAATTCCAGCATGACATAATTGGTGATGTCGACAACGTTGCTAATTGGGCGCATACCCGCAGCAAGCAGACGGCGTCCCATCCAACTCGGCGAAGGTCCAAGCTTGACATTGCTCATAATGCGTGCCGAATAGCGTGGGCAGAGGGTAGAATCCTCTACAGTGACTTGTGCCATCTCTGCAGCGGGTTTGCCCTGCTCGTGGATAGCTGGTTGTGGTATGTGCAACTCCTGCTTCGTCAGAGCAGCCACCTCGCGTGCGATGCCGATGATGGATGACAGGTCGCCGCGATGCGCTTTAATTGAGAAATCCAGCACTACCTCGCCCAGGATATCGACGAGTGGTTCACCAATCGATGTGTCGGCGTCAAGAATGTAGATGCCGGAATGGTCACTGCCAAGCCCAAGCTCACGCGGCGAACACAGCATACCCTGCGAGACATAGCCCATTTTTTTGCTTTCACCAATGGTGATGTCGCCGACCTTCGCCCCGACCAGAGCTAGTGGCACCTTGTCGCCAAGCTTAATATTGGGTGCGCCACACACAACGCCCAGTTCGCCATGTCCAGTGTTGACGTGTGTATAGTTCAAGTGGTCCGATTTCTCCACTTTTTCCAAGTGTGTGATCTGTGCCGTAATAATCTTATCGCCCCAACTCGCACCTACATAGTCGATGGTTTCAACCTCTAATCCTGCCATTGTAAGAATATGGGCCAGTTCCTCTGGCGACATCTTGATGTCGACATATTCTTTAAGCCAACTCAGTGGCACTCGCATAAATGCATCTCCTTATTATCGCGATTGTCAACGCCCGCCACACATCGGGTGGAGTGTGATAAATCAGACCCATACAGAGAGCGGTCGTTCCATAGAAATGAATGTTTATTAGAATTGGCGCAGGAAGCGCAGGTCGTTACCGGAGAAGAGGCGGATTTCGTTAACGTCATATTTGAGCATGGCGATACGCTCCACACCTAAGCCGAAGGCGAAGCCGCGATATTTTGCGGGATCATAGCCAACCTGTCGCAGGACGCGGGGATCAACCATACCGGAGCCGAGAATTTCCAGCCAGCCAGTATATTTGCAGGTTCGGCAGCCTTTGCCATCACAAAATGGACAGTCGATGTCGACCTCGGCGCTTGGCTCGGTGAATGGGAAGTAACTCCCACGGAAGCGAACCTGTCTCTTCTCGCCGAACATCTCGCGGGCAAAGCGTTCGAGGCAGCCCTTCAGGTCGGACATCGTGCAGTGTTCATCGACCAGCAGACCCTCGATTTGATGGAACATGGCTTCGTGTGAGGCGTCGATTGCCTCATAGCGATAAACTTTACCCGGAACGACGACGCGAACAGGTGGGCGCATGCCTTCCATCGTACGAATCTGCATAGGAGAGGTTTGTGTCCTTAACAAGATTTCGCCGGGAACAACCCAGAAGGTGTCCTGCATATCGCGTGCGGGGTGATCCGCGGGTACGTTGAGGGCCTGGAAGTTATAGTAGTCTGTCTCAACCTCTGGCCCCTGCACGATCTGGAAGCCCATGTTGGCGAATATGGCCGTGACCTCTTGCATAACCTGTGAGAGCGGATGGG
>CAXTCR010000259.1:0-5503 GCA_964242555.1 uncultured Ktedonobacteraceae bacterium | reverse complement strand
GCTCTTCCAATATCTCTATGCAGCGTTGGTAGACGCGATAGAGATAGCTCCTATCGTAGCCCTGTGTGGGAGAAACGCGGTGGTATGCGTCGAGTGAGGCGCGGAAACTTTCGTTGGCTCGCTCGTAGCAGGTTTGGGCGTATTCTTCTTGTGTTGCGCTGTAACCCAGCACTTCCATGACCTCGCCAATTGCAAAGAGCACGACGGAGCGCGACATGTCCTGACGATGCGATGTGGAAGCGTCCAGTAGAACATCTGGTATGCGGGGTATCATTGGCATATGGTCAGCAATTGAGCCGTCCTGAAGCGAGGCCATTTCGCGCATGAGCATCCATGGGAATGTGGCGCGTCCAAAAGTATCAATAATCTTCTGGCACAAGCAGGTAGCGACCGAGCATTCACGGGTTGCAGTGCTATCGTATCCATTGAGTACTGTAATCATGGCGCGCTGAGCGTGCACACGGACATAATAGGCAAGAGCCGTATAGAGCAGGATTTCTATCTCAGCAGTCGGATAAGCATTGTCTGGTTCCCAACCTAGAAGGATTTGACGACACTGCTCCTCTGCATCCGCGAGAATAGTTGTGCTATTGATAGGCGGTATTTTGCCGATTGTGTTAGATTTGTCTAACGCGACTTGGCGGCGCCGGGTACTTAGATCGAGCAATACCATGACTTGTGAGAGACGCGCCCTGACTTCTCCAATACGTTCGCTGCTCACCTGGTAAAGGGTTCTACTTTGAACGAAGTAGCTCACGGCACGCCCGAATTCGCGCTCTATCTCGTCGATAGTGGTCGTATAGGTAACAGAGGTGTGATGGTAGACATCGGCATAGATGCAGTAGCCAAGCTTGAGGTACAGCTGTGCCGCTGTTTTTATGTCATGTTCCGCACGTAGACGCTGGCGGGCCTGTTCGAAGTGTTCACGAGCTTGCTTATGTGCACCTAAGGCGTGATAATCGTTGCCACAGTGATACTCCACCTTTAGACGCAGGGCGATCAATGCCGCGATTTCACTCTTTTCTGTGCCGACGGCTTCCAATTCTTTTAACAGGACGAGGGCGCGTTCATGATAATCTATCGCGACATAATATGACTGCACATAGTAGTAGTTTGTGCCGAGCGTATCGAGAATAGCGGGTCGATACTTTCCTGGCGCCTGCGTTAACGCTTGCTCCAACAAGCCTAACGCGGTCGAGTAGTCTTCTTTTTGCTGCGCAATTAACCCTAGCAGGAAGGCGTAACGTCCTTGTATATCTGCTGAGAGGGTAGCGGTCACATCAGCATCTAGTGGAGAAAACTCACCAGGAAATGGACGTGCATATAGCTCATTGCTCATCAGTAACGTGTCGAGCAAGGGCAATATCTTTTCTTGCACTAGTTGCTCGCTGTGTGTAGAAGCCTCACTCTCGATAAGAGCCGGGGTTGACTTACTACTTTCACTTAGAGAAAGCAAACCTTCGAAGTAGTCCCGCGGCTGACCTAATTGTTCAGCGAAGAAATGTAGAGCCTCATAGGAAGGGACAATTTTGTCGCGCTCAACGGCACTGATATACGATTTTGAAAAATGCTCTCCGCCTAATTCTGACTGTGTCAAACTCTGCTGACGCCGCATCTGACGCAATGTTTCTCCAATGGACATGGGTTGCATCACTTCTTGCATCATGGCTTCCTCTTTTTGTTGTACTTATACGTTTTTATGTTAGTACGTGAGCTTCTCTTCTCAACTTATTGCTTACAAATTTCCCAAATAACCATGAATAGAACTTGCTGTATTTCTTTCGTTCAGTGAGAATAAATAATAGTATATAGATTTCATTGTACTTCTTTTGACGAAAGAACGCAAGTAATAGTCCGAATGTTTGTGACTTTGCATGATCTTCTCATGCGTCCTACAATAGTGATAGACCTACCAACTACAATAGTTGTTTTTATGACAGATAGATGCTACCTATGACAAATACGTTGATAACAGAACATGCCGCAGAGCAAACTACATTTCTTTATCGTTACAAACAAGACTTGCTGTCAACGTTACAGCGGGCAATAGTACAAGCGGCACAGTTACATAAAGCCATGATCGCTAGTTTCACGCTACCTATTGAGCGATTCGAGACAATTCAGGCATTTGCGGGTGTGCAACGCGCCGGCCTTGGAGATGTTTTTTTCTGGGAACAACCTTCTGAGCAGAACGCGCTTATTGGCGTTGGAAACGCAACGACGATTGAGACGACAGGTAGGGCGAGCACAGCAGACGCAGCGACACAATGGCGCGCATTGCTGCAGGATGCAGTTATCTCGTCTACACCTGATGTTCAAGAGCAGGATGCGATTTATGGACGAGGGCCGATCTGTTTTGGTGGCTTTGCCTTCGATACCATGCATGCTCGCACATCACTCTGGTCGGGATTTCCCGATGGACTGCTCATTCTACCGCGCTTTCTCTTACGATATAGCAAAGGCACTACAACACTCACAATTAATATACGACTCAACGAAGATGACGATGCAGAGCAGTACTTTAAGCGCATTAATGATGAAACACATGGTCTTATAAGAACTATAAGAAATACTACGTATGTCTATACTGAAGCAGCGGACGCTCTTCACATACACGATATTCTTTCACCGGATGTGTGGATGCAAAGAGTGGCACAGGCGGCTTCTGAAATACGTGCCGGGCAGTATGAAAAAGTAGTGCTGGCACGGAGCGTTGAGGTCACGCCGGCAACAGGAGTCCCATTCGATGTATGTGCTGTCTTAAGCAGATTGCGCCAGAGTTATCCGGGAACGTACATTTTCGCGCTGCAACGTGGAACGCGCTTTTTTGTTGGCGCGACACCTGAACGATTGGTACAGGCGCAGAATGGGCAGATACATACCATGGCTCTTGCTGGCACCGCACCGCGTGGCGCGACGCCGGCAGAAGATCAGCGCCTGGGTGAGGAATTGCTGCACAGCAAGAAGAACGCGATCGAGCATGCGGTTGTTGTTGCTAGAGTACGTGAAGAGTTGCTGGCCCACTGCAACGAGGTCCATGTGTCCGACGCGCCACACCTGCTGAAGCTTAAGAATGTGCAGCATTTAGAGACGCCGATTGTCGGCACGCTCTTGCCCGGTCGCTGCATACTTGATGTCATGGGGGACTTACATCCAACACCAGCGGTTGGCGGTTTTCCGCGCGCGACGGCACTTGCAACGATTCGACGTATCGAGGGGCTTGACCGGGGTTGGTACGCGGGACCGCTTGGGTGGATTGGTGCGAGTGGACATGGTGAGTTCGCGGTTGCGCTGCGGTCGGGTCTCCTCTCGCCAGACAAGGCGACGCTTTTCGCGGGCTGCGGGATTGTGGGTGACTCTGATCCTCAAAGTGAGTTCGCGGAGTCGCGTCTGAAGTTTCAGGTTATGCTCCGTGGGCTGGGCGAGCAGAATTGAGTGGGATATGGAACACACACAACAGTATTCGCCCCTGCTAACGCAGGCGGCGAATCCAACCTACGCCTATGTATGTGCATTTGTAGATGAGTTACAACGTGCAGGAATCGCGAACGTCGTCGTCTGCCCCGGCTCGCGCTCGACGCCACTTGCATTAGCTGTCGCGTCACAACCAGGATTACGTATGTGGATGCACGTTGACGAACGGTCCGCCGCCTTCTTTGCGCTTGGTCTTGCAAAACGGGCGGAGCAACCAGTGGCCCTGCTTTGCACGTCAGGTACAGCTGCAGCGAACTTTTTTCCGGCCATTGTCGAGGCGCACCTGACGCATGTGCCCCTGCTGGTGCTAACCTCGGACCGGCCTCATGAGTTGCGCGAGAACGGAGCACCGCAGACGATTGATCAGATACATCTCTATGGTTCACACGTCAAATGGTCCGTTGATGTCGCGCTACCTGAAGCGACAAACTCCGCGCTCCGCTACGTTCGCACACTGGCGGACAGGGCTACTGCGCTCACAACGGCACTACCAGCCGGTCCTGCGCATCTTAATTTTCCGGTGCGCGAACCACTCACTCCCGCGCCAATCGCTAATCAAGCGTTGCCTCCTATTGAGGAACGGGATACCCTCGCGTGGTTAGGGCGTCCACAGAACGCGCCCTATGTCGCAGTCCATGACAGCGCGCATCAAACACCTGATAGTGCACTCGTTGCACACCTCACAGAGCTTTGTCAGAGGGCAACGCGTGGATTGATTGTCGTTGGACCACAGGAGAACGCATCGTTATCCGAACCGCTTGTACAACTGGCACAGCACCTTGGCTATCCAATCCTGGCCGACCCACTTTCGCAATTGCGTTCCCTCAAAGGAGACGCGCAAAACTATGTCCTTACGAGCTACGATGCCTTTTTGCGCATCGATGCCTTCGCGGGACACATGGAGCCAGAGGTCATCCTGCGCTTTGGTGCTATGCCGACCTCTAAGCCCGTCCTGACCTATCTCAAACGTCATCCCTCGTGTCCAGTGATTGTCATTGACGGCAATGAAGATTGGCAGGAGCCAACACAGCTAGCAGCGGAACTGATACATGCTGATCCGGTGTTGTTGTGTGAGGTGATGGTGAAGGCCATTTTAGAGCGTCCTTTGGCGATTAGGGTTGAGGACAGAGGACGTGATACATCGGTCCCTACAGGGCAAGAACGTGAGTGGCTTGCGACGTGGCAGCAGGCTGACGCGTATACAAAAGAAGCACTACAATCTACAATAGGAGATTTCTCTGAACTTTTTGAAGGTCGTGTCTTTCAGGAACTAGCACATCTTTTGCCGGATGGAGCGCTCTTGTATGTGGGCAATAGTATGCCTGTGCGTGACCTGGACACATTTTTCTGGCGAGGCAATGACGTGCGTATACTGGGCAATCGGGGTGCCAATGGAATTGATGGTCTGGTTTCGAGTGCGTTGGGAGCGAGCGCGGTCAATAATGGGCCGAATGTGCTTGTGCTTGGAGACCTCTCGTTTTTTCATGATATGAATGGGCTGCTTGCCGCTAAACTGCATGCCTTACATGTAACGATAGTCGTCATCAACAACGACGGCGGGGGCATCTTCTCGTTTCTGCCGCAGGCCGACTACCCGGAGCATTTTGAGCAGCTCTTTGGCACACCTCTCGGCTTGGACTACCGGCACGCAGCGGCCCTTTATGATGGAGACTATCAGAGAGTGGCAAACTGGGAAGAGTTCCGTGTGACCATGCAGCATGGTATGCACAATAGTGGATTGCACATCATTGAGGTTCCGACGGAGCGAGGGAGCAACGTACGTATGCACCGGCAGTTGTGGAAGAGTGTAGAGCAGGTGTTGGAGCCTTTAATAGAAAATGATCATACACGTTAATGGCATTTCGATGGGTGTTGAGGAACGCGGTACGGCGGAAGGGCCAACACTTGTGCTCCTGCACGGTTTTACTGGTAGCGCGGCAAGTTGGGGAAGGCACTTGGATGTGTTTGCGCAACAGGGCTTTCATGTTGTCGCGTTAGACATGTTGGGACATGGGCAATCTGACGCGCC
>CAXTCR010000258.1:0-5539 GCA_964242555.1 uncultured Ktedonobacteraceae bacterium | reverse complement strand
GCGGTAGGCAAGCAAATGAGTATACCCTATTCCTACCAAACCATCCTTCAATGTTTGTATAATGTAGGGGTCTAATTCATTACACCCTGTACGCTTACACCCCGTACAGGCATCCTGTATTAGGCACCCTGTAGGGGTCTAATTCATTACACCCTGTACGATCACACCTACGTAGCACACAAAGGAGTAGCTTCATGGCCATCGCTTCCGGCACAACGCTCGCAGATTATCTCATTCCCGCCCAACGCACATCGCGCAGAACCCTTCTCGTCCGCGATAGCTTGTTCGTCCTCGGCTTCAGCCTATTTCTTGCCCTCTGCGCACAAATATCTTTCCACCTGCCCTTCACCCCCGTTCCAATCACCCTGCAAACATTAGCCGTCCTGCTCACCGGTGCCGCACTCGGTAGCAGACGGGGCGCTCTTGCTATGCTCGTCTATCTCGCAGAAGGTGCATGTGGCCTACCTGTCTTCTCTGGCGGCACGAGCGGACTGGTCGCGCTGTTTGGCTACACCGGTGGCTACCTTTGGGCTTTTCCCATCGCTGCTTTCGTCGTTGGCCTGCTCTGCGAACGCGGCCTTGATCGCCGCCTCCTCACCTCCGCCCTCGCCATGCTCCCCGGCACCCTTATCATCTACGCCATCGGCGTCTCCTGGCTCGCCATCGCCCTCCACATCAGCTTTGCCAAGGCCCTCGTCTTCGGCTTGGTCCCATTCATTCCCGGCGACCTGCTCAAACTGATCATCGCCGCCGCCCTCCTACCCATCGCATGGACCATCGTAAAACGCAGAACAGTATAAAAAATGGTGCATTTCTCCTCCACGCGTGGGGGAGAAATGCACCATTTTTTATATGCTTTTATAACCTCGATTGCACCCTTACTGGCCTCCTCGTACCGAGCACCGCCAGATCAGGTCTCGCTAACCCACGAATCGCTTCAATCGTCTCCTGTGCATTTCGCACAAACTCAACGCGAGTCGGAACCTGCTCCTTAAACTCCTCAACAGTCATATCATCCAGGAAACGCACCCCTTCGTTGTCAAGCATCACGCGTGGCAAGAGTACAAGGTCGCCCAGATTGCCGTTTTCCTGCAATGCACTTAGCACATCCTGCCCGCACAACAAGCCAGCAACCGTGACCAGTTCGCCAAAGAACTTGTTCACAATCGGCAACACCTGCACCTCTACCTGCTCGATCTTGCGTATATCCTCCGCGATGCCCTCTATCACAGGTCGCGCCATCGTACTCGTTACCATCGTCACGCGTCTTGGCTCCTGCATCTTGCTTGGCAGTCGGCGCTTGGTCTTATTCCACTGCTCAATCAGATATCGCGACATTCCCACGCCATTCTCGATCTGCGCGTATGTGCCATAGTGCTCCGCTGGCGGAAACTCGTGTTCCGTCAGATAATACCACTCGTCCGACAGATAGATAAATGGGTCGCTATCAGGATTGTCTGCCTCAAAGCGCCTCTGGTGCTCCTCTACCTGCGACACTATCGCCTCCGCCTCCGCTCGCGTATAAGGTCTCAACGGCGGCAAATCCCCCGTCTTAATCATATTATTATACTTGGTTACACCCAATGGCACCGCTGAAATTGACTCCACGATTGGCCGCAACTCGATCAACTCTCGTATACTGCGGTCTAGCTCCTCGCCATCGTTAATACCGGGAAGCATCACGAGTTGCGTATGACACGTTAAACCCATATCCCCCAGCCGCTTTATATGCCCCATGATATCGCCCGCGCGCGGCCCATCAACCATCTTGCGCCGTAGCTCCGGGTTCGTGGTATGAACTGAAACATACAGTGGCGACAACTTCTGCTCGTCCAGCCGTCGCCAATCCTGCTCCTTCAAGTTCGTGAGTGTAATAAAGTTGCCAAACAGAAACGAGTAGCGGTAGTCGTCATCCTTGATATACAGCGACGAACGCATCCCATGTGGCAAACCGTGTTGCGGCGTATAGCGCTCTGGCAAACCCTTGATAAAACAAAACACACACTTATTTGCGCATTGTCGGATAAATGGCGCGGGTTCCTCGCCAAACAACACACCCATATTCTCATCAGTGCTTTTAGTAATGCGTACCTCGTGCGTCTCCTGCTGGCGGTCAAAGCCAACCACCAGCTCCTCATCGGCAACATAAAAGCGATAGTCCACAAGGTCGCGAATCAAATGTCCATTTATCGTGCGCACAAGATCGCCCGGTTGCAAACCAGCACGATCAGCCGGACTCTCAGGCACAACCTCACGCACCCATCCATACATCTTTGGCATTCATTTTTCCTTAGTCAGTCGTGCGGGACCAATTGCCCCTGCAAACATATATGCACAGTATAGGCATAGAAAGAGGTAAATATCTGGAAAATTATACTCGCTATACTACAATGCGTCAAACACGCCAGTATATTCCCGCTAACAGTGCTATATTCGTAAGTAAGAAGATAGTCCTGCACGTTTCGCTAACTGTAGCTTCGAAGCGGCAGGCATAAACATTTTTCAAGCTGGCTTTACCGCTAACAGGACGAGTCCTCCAATAACAAGCAGAACCCCCAGTATTTGCACCCTTTTCGGTCGCTCGTGAAACACGATAAGTCCCACCGCAAGGGGAATCAATCCAAAACAAGAACTGATAGAGGCAACCACACTTGTCTCCGCTTGTGCCGTACCAAAGCTGTAGAAAAGCAACCCTACTGTCTCTGTCATACCCATTGTAGCGGCAAGGCTCACTGCCTGTAAAGGAAGCGGACCATGAGAGGGACGCTCCTGCATGTGCCGACCCTTGCTAACGTATTTCTGATATCCAACAACACCTGCGAGAAATACGGTTGCAAACACACGCGCACAAAAAATTGGCCAGAATTCTCCCCAGATCTTAGAGGTCGCACCAATGCTAAAAAGCATAAGCCCAAATGCCACCGTTGCCAACAAGCCCCAGCGTATCCCCCCTTTGCCCACATGCTTTACCTCTGCCCCTCGCGGTCGAAACACGGCACGTAACTCCTGTACATCTGTCGACGCGCACACAATACCAGAGAAGATACACAACAGGAGTCCTATTTGCCAGGAAGTGAGTGCATCACCTAAGAAAAATACTGCAAGCAGGGCTGCAATTGCCCCATCAGATGCAACCAGCGGACTGACAATCGCTAGTGGACCTCGTTCCAATCCTTGATAAAGCGAAAAATAACCAATCGCGGCACAAAAACCAGTAAAAATACCTATAGGTATACTTAGCAAAAGCGTCGTGTGTGGTAATGCCAGAACATGCCCTATCTGTCCCGTGAAAACTCCATAGAGCATAAGAATAACTACACTTGCTAGAAGAGAGAAAAAAGTAGTAAGTAGAGAACCTATTTTGCGCGCAACAAGCGTCCCCAGCGTATCTGTAACCCCCCACGAGACAGCAACTAGCAGCCCATAGACGATACCGGTACGTTCCATGTCTTCTATCTTTCTTTCCTCTTTATATACACGTTCTCTAACGATATCAAATAGCATCACCTTGCACACCATATGTTTTGTGCATCAAAACACTAGTTGACAATGTAGTATGTTCAGTTTACCATTTTGTAGAGACTGTTCTACCAAGGAAAGCAGGTTACATATGACTACTGCCACCAACCTAGCTACACGTCATCCCCTCGATCCACTGAATGCAGAAGAGGTGAATCAGACCACACGCATTGTTAATTCAGCAGTTTCTAATGTCGTTTCATAGCCACTTTCTCCCAATTACTAACAATACTAAGCTATTTATGGTATTTCTAAATCATCTATAAAACGTATACAGAAAGGGCTACAGTTACAATGTAGTGACTCACTAGCTCCTAAATAGTGTCGTGGAGAATATCATGATTGATCAGCAAAAGCCATCAGATAGCCCTACATCAGCGTCAGATAATGATGGATATGTATATCGTCCACCACTTGCTTCAGAGAGTTATGTTCCGCGCACGATGCCGAACGTACTTGGACATAGAGACATGTTTCTCATGTATGTGTCTGCTTTGTTTCTCCTCACAAATGCGGTTCTTGGAGCATCAGGAGGCGCTGTCTCATTAGTCTATCTAACCATTGGTGCGGTTATATTTTTTGTGCCTAGTGTAATTGTCGCGACACAACTTGGTGTTTTGTTGCCACATGAGGGCGCTGTATATAACTGGACCTACCACGCACTTGGCGCATACTGGTCGGTTTTTGTAGCACTTCTTTATTGGGTGACCGGTGTACTCGCTATAATCACAGGCTGTGACGCCTTTGTCACTATTTTGCAGGGTTTAAATAATACATGGCTCCCTGAACCTTGGCAACAAGGACTTGTCATTTTAGGCATCCTGCTCGTTGCTACCCTTGTTTGCTTGCAGCGCATGAGAACTACTCAAAATATCATTAATGGCATCGCGCTTGCAACAATGGTATCGGCTGCGCTCATCATTACTGGTGCGTTTGCTTGGATCTTTAGAGGATATCCTGTCCAAACAGACTTTGTGCATTCTTCTAGCTGGAGCATTAATCCTGGAAATTTCTTCTTCTTTGGGATTATCACTCTAAACTTTATCGGCACATCCGGGCCGTTGACAATGGCTGGCGAGTTTCGAGGTGCGGGAGAAAACCAAGTAGTACAACGGTCTATTATCCTGCGACACTTACGTTGGGGATCACTCTGTGTCTTTGCTCTTTACTTCCTTGTCTCGCTTGCCATTCTGATAGTACGCGGACAGGCAATGGGAACAGCGGCTATTCTGCCTTTTGAAGCCTTTACTGCCGTCGATGTCAGTCTTGGTAAATGGGTAGGTAATATAGCGACTTGCGGTTTCCTCTCCTATTGCTTCGCATCATCAATTTTTTATAGTGCGACCTCCTCACGCTTATTGATGGTTGCTGGTATAGATCGTCGTCTACCTCTGTGGTTTGCGCGGCTGAATAAAGCACGTGCACCAAAGAACGCAATACTATTTCAGTCAACCTTTACTGCCGCAGTAGTTATAATTGTGTTCATCGTCTCTCCTTATATCGCTAGAGTAGGTGGTAGTTCGGCGAACACGCTGGTGGTAATCTACAATGTAATCTCAGCCGCGTTAACGCTCGTATGGACTCTTGCTACTCTCTTTTTCTTCATCAACCTGCTCTTCCTATACCGTCATAGCGCAAAATTTCTACGACAACGCCTCGCATTTCCCACACCTATTCTTTGGCTAAGTATTGTTGTTGGAAGTTTGGCTTGTTTGCTCACTATCGCTGGCATTCTAACATACTCATGGATTCCGACGTTAATCAAAAACAACCAGTGGTGGATTTTCGTCGGCGGTCTTGCTATCGCTGTGATCGTAGTAGCTGCCATCGGTGGACTTATTGCTAGTAGTGAGGCCGCCTGGGAGGATACCTCGAGCGATACAGGCCTCTAGCCTTTGTTTTTGAAAACAATATCATCTGCTTAAGATAGAACATGTGCTTTCTTTTAGTTGACAACGCTCAGCAAGAATTATATCTTATGTAGATAGAAGAAATTGTATGTAGTGCGTTATAGTGCATC
>CAXTCR010000257.1:0-5568 GCA_964242555.1 uncultured Ktedonobacteraceae bacterium | reverse complement strand
AAGAAGGAGCCTATTACCTTCGTCCGGTTTATCAAAGACAATCTGGAAGTGTTTAAAACAGCGTAGATACACCCATGCTCATCAGCTTCATTAAGGATGTGGAACTGATGGGCATGGGTATATCTACATTCCTCCCAAAAACATGATATACTACGCTTATGAAGCACGACTTTCTTATAAACAAGACACACCATACTTCTACAGAACCCTATCTGCTTGCCGCTGGGTAGCGGCATCTCCTCATGCCTCTTCCGAGCTTCTTTGAAACTTACTGGACGCCCATAAAGGGATTACCCTATTATACATAGACGATTGGTTTATGAAGAAGCTTTTGGAACTACGACCCTACTCACTACATGCAATATTTAGTCGCTCCGATGTGTTGTACTATATGAAAGCATAATAGACACCTATCCGTTCGTTACTTTTCTATAGACGTTCTGTCGGGCGAACTATTTGGGAGGAATACTATGGACTTAATGGACAAGCTGGCTAGCCTGGCACGGCGTTATGAAGAACTTAATACCCTGATGGCCCAGCCAGAGGTCATCAACGACCTTGAACAATTGCAACGCTATGGCCGCGAACACTCCGACCTCGAAGATGTTGCCAACAAATATCACGAACTGCTCTCTACTGATAAACAGATAGCCGAGACACAAGAAATTTACGATAGCGACGATCTGGAGATGCGTGACCTCGCCTACGAGGAACTGCAACAGCTCAAGGCTCACAAGCAGCAGTTGCTCGACGATGTAAAAGTGATGCTGCTGCCGAAAGATATCATGGATGAGAAGAACGCGATTGTGACGATTCAGGGTGGCGCTGGTGGCGATGAGGCGGCCCTCTTCGCCGGCGAACTCTTCCGCATGTACTCGCGCTACGCCGACACAAAGCGTTGGAAGATTGAAATTCTCGATATCAACGACACAGAGCAGGGCGGCATCAAGGATGTCACCTTCGTCGTCAAGGGCAAGGGCGCATACAGCCGCATGAAGTACGAAGGCGGTACCCATCGCGTGCAGCGCGTCCCTACCACAGAGGCCAATGGCCGTATTCACACCTCGACCGCCAAGGTCATTGTGCTGCCAGAGGCCGACGATGATATTCAAATCGACGTAAAAGAGAGCGACCTGCGCGTCGATGTCTATCGTTCAACGGGTCATGGCGGTCAGAGCGTCAACACAACCGACTCCGCCGTACGCCTGACACATCTGCCAACCGGCCTTGTCGTTACCTGTCAGGATGAGAAGTCGCAGCTGAAAAATAAGCTTAAGGCCATGACCGTCTTGAAGGCTCGCCTGTGGGACATCGAAGAGGCCAAACGCCAGGAAGAATTGCGCAAGACGCGCCAGTCACAGGTGCAGACAGGTGACCGTAGCGAGAAGATCCGCACCTATAACTTCCCGCAGGACCGCGTCACCGATCACCGCATCGGCCTCACCCGTCACAATCTCCCCGGCGTCATGAACGGCGAGCTTGACGGCTTTATTGACAACTTGATTACCGTCGATCAGGCCGACAAACTACAAAACCTGTTCGAAGAAGTCAAGCGATAATTATTCCACACAATTACACAATACCAGCTTCGCTAGTATTGTGTAATTGTGTGTATAGCATAAAAGAGGTTCGGCATGCCGTTTGAGCAACCACAATCTATCCGCACCGTTTTCTTTGATGCAGGCTTCACGCTCCTACGCCCAAATCCATCGGACGCAGAGATTTGCCTGGAAGTCTGTCAGTCACTCGGCCTACATGTGCAACTGGAGGCGATGCAACAGCGTATGTACGAGACCGAGGACTATTATTTTCGTCAGATGAGCCAGAACCGCTACATCTGGAGCAGCGAAGACGCTATTAACGAGATGTGGCTCGGCTATTTCATGAACCTGCTTCGCCCCCTGATAGTTGAGCACGACGAAAACCGTCTCCGCCAGGTTGCTAAAGCGGTCGCCGACGAATACGGTAATCCCCTGCGCTGGGAAACCTATCCCGATGTCCTGCCCACACTTGAAGCGTTACGTCGCCAGAAATACACAATGGGCGTCATCTCCGATTGGGGTATCGTCCTCGGTTCCATTCTCAGTCACCTGCGCCTGACCCAATACTTCGACGCCCTGATGGTCTCCGCCGTCACGCGCTACGGTAAACCCTCTCCCCACCTCTACGACCTCGCCCTGCACCGCACTAACAGTATCGCCGACTATTCCCTCCACATAGGCGACTCCTATATCTACGATGTGCTCGGTGCCCGCTCCGTCGGCATCACTCCCGTCCTGCTTGACCGCCCCAAGCGTGTCGACGAAAGTGTCGTCGACTGCCTCCTTGTCCATTCCCTCGACGAGTTGTTAGACCTCTTAGAGGTTCCAAAGATATAAAAAATACACCCATTGGTAACGCGTCTTGCACGTTACCAATGGGTGTATTTTTTATACTGTAATCTCCCGCACAACCTCCACCCCATTCAGCCGCAGGTAGTACAAAAACAGCAGATGCATCACATCGCCGCTATGTGGCAAAATTCCCAACTTCTTCGCCGTCTCTAGTGGCGTATCAAATGTCTGTACCGCATTCGCGGGCACAATCACGCGCATCTTCTGGTTGTGCGCGTTCGCATTGAGCTTGAGGTGCATCGCCATCTCATGAACGCACAGGTCCGTGCAATCCCCAATCACTACAGCAGTATTCAGGTCCTGGTGCTGCGACAGCCAACCCGCGAGTTCTGTCCCATAAAAGGGGTTGAGCGAGTTCTTCGGTACAATCGTGAAGTCACTGGCAAAGGGGAGTTCTGCCAGTTCGGGAATTGTCTCCGCCTCGCTCGTGCCCGCGATACAGTGCGGCGGATAACTCTCGAACTCCACGGCATCGGGCGTGTGAGCATCCTGGGGCAGCACAAAATTGCGCACGCCTATCTTGTACGCGTTCTCGAAAGTCGCGACAACCTCTGGCGCAATTCCTTGCACCCTTGGACTGGACAAAGGCCCCTCAGTACAAAAGCCCTTAATCATATCAACACTGAATACCGCAACACGCCCCGCCTTCGCATCCTCTTGCATATCGTGCCAGGAGATCGTAGGCAATTGCTCCTCCCACTCCACCAGTGCCTGCAAAAACTCGGCTCCCTGTTCAAGAACTGATGACGTATTTGTTTGTGTGGTCATGTTAAATGCTTCCTTTCAAAAAGGGCTATTGGTGCAAAATCAATATGACAATGCCGATACGGGTCTGATGTATCACACCCGCTCACATCCCATCGTATCCCTCATTACGCCCGTACCTGCACGATTACTACAATTTCGCTTCGGCCTCGGGATTAAAACGATACAAGCGCGCAGGCCGGTGCGTGCCCTCCATTTTCTTGTCGCCCGTATCCTCAAGAATGCCGGTTGAGAGTATCCTCTTACGAAAATTGCGCTTGTCGAGCTTCTTGTGCTGAATAATCTCGTAGACCCGCTGCAGTTCGCGCAAGGTAAATTGCTCAGGCAACAGGCTAAAGGCAATGGTAGTATAGTCGAGTTTGCCGCGCAACCGGTTCAGCGTGTAGTCCAGTATCTTGTCATGGTCGAAGGCAAGCGGCGGCAGGTTGTAAACAGAGAACCAGCCCACGTCTACGGCGTCACTGGCGGCACGCACCTGCAAACGCTCCGAGTCCAACAGCGCGAAGTATACAACGGTGATGACGCGTGTGCGCGGATCACGTCCAGGATCGCCAAAGGTATAGAGTTGCTCCAGGTACACATCCTGTAGGCCCGTCTCCTCCTGCAGTTCGCGCTTGGCCGCCTCCTCCAGCGACTCATTCAAAGTAACAAAGCCGCCCGGAATCGCCCACATCCCCTCAAAAGGCCAGGAGCGCCGCTTGATAAGCAGAACCTGTAAATCACGCTGGCGCAGGCTCATCATCACCACATCCACCGTCACCGAAGGCCGTTCGTACTTGCTTGCATCATAATTATGTACCTGTGCCTCCGTCCCCTCCACCGCCATAGGTTTTACAGCCCTCTTTGCTGTAGTTGTCGCATGCTCGTCCATGCAAATAACCTCCATACCCTCGACAAAAAAGCTGAGACATTTTATACTGATGTCGGTAACTACCATGTTTACTTAGTGTAATATATACACTAATATACTCTATACAAAGTAGCATGTCAAGTATTGACCACCATTGTTTAGGCCCCCATCGTGTGAAAATATATCCGATAAATCGGCTTTAATGGCGGACGCGGTAATGCTGTTTAACAATGTAATCAAGATATCTGTAGGGACCGATGTATCACGTCCTCTTCGCGATCTCAATCGGGACAAGGACGTGATACTGCTGTTTCACGAGTACATCTGGATCTGCTTTTGGTTTATCATACCCCTATTTATTAGTTAAACAGCATCACCTGGTCCCTACGAAAATCATTAAGTTTTCGTAGGGACCAGGTGTACCGCCTCCGCCGCCGGGCCATTCATTGCCTATACCTGTTACACAATACAAAAAATACTCAACAATCTTCAGTGCTATACTATAATCTACTAAATCGACGAGGACGAAGGGAAAAACTTGGAACAGCTATCAACAACGGATCTCACACTCGCACCAGAGGCCCCTATCGATCTCCAAATGCACACAACCTATAGCGACGGCGACTGGACGCCCGAAGAGCTAACTGATTATCTTGCGCAGGAGCAATTTGCATTGGTCGCCATCACCGACCATGACCGTGTGGATACAGTTCCTGCCCTGCAACAGCTTGCTTTCAAAAAGGGCTTACCCATCCTTGTAGCGGCGGAAATGAGTACGTCGTGGCGAGGTGAGGCAACGGACATGCTCTGCTATGGCTTCAATCCAGAACATGCAGCACTACGCGCTCTTGCACAGGACGTATTACACCGCCAGCAAGAGGTCGTACAGGAAACGTACGTGAACTTGTTACACAAAGGCTACACATTTGGGGAGCAGCACGATATGCCGCGTCAGCCCTTGGAACTGTTCATGTTACTGGAAAGACATAACTACCTGTTAGATGAGGAAAAGGCACAGCAGGACATCGACGACGCGGGCTTTTACTATACAACCAATGATATTGCGTTAGTCGTTGATGTCATACATCGCAGTGGTGGCGTCTGTCTCATAGCCCATCCCGGCAGAGGCGATGGAAACATCACGCGCTACGATGTATCCTTGCTAGATCAGCTCCGGCAAGAAGTGCCCATCGATGGCTTCGAGGCATACTATCCCGTTCATACACCAGAACAAACCGCTATGTATCTGGAATATGCGCAGAAACACAATTTGCTCGTCAGCTCTGGTTCAGATTCGCATAGACCGGCAAAAAAACCAATCAAATATCGGGCAGAACTCAGTCGACGCCTCCTGGAACGTCTCGGCATTAAGGTGCAATAGGAATTGGGTTATTCTTGTTGAATTACTCTGAGAAATAGACGCCCACCAGGGACGACCCTACTATACGCGGGCCATATCGTGTATAGTAGGGTAGCGCCCATAGGCGTTAACGTAAGGCTTGAATGGAGACCAGGGCGCCCGCAAGGGGACGCCCCTCCCAGACCACCAGAGCGCAGTGG
>CAXTCR010000256.1:0-5568 GCA_964242555.1 uncultured Ktedonobacteraceae bacterium | reverse complement strand
CGTTCATGAACACAAGTCTACGCGACATGAACATCAAGTTACTCCGCTATCCAGGAGGCAACTGGGGCGAGAATCACGTTTTATCGTTTGCGCAGCTTGACGATTTTAGCCGCATACTCAACGCAACGGGCAGCGAGGGCATGCTACAGGCACACATCACGGGTCCCATCAACGGTTTTCCACAAGGTATAGGTGATGTCGCGGGTGCCGCGAAATATGCTGGCGGTATTGTTGACTACATGAACAATAAGCGAAGTACACAACGCACTGATCCTAGGGCACCGTTTCATCCAATAAAGTTCTGGACCGTCGGCAATGAGCCAGATTTGACGAAGAATCCGGAAACAGGAAAACCCTTTACTGTTGCTGAGTACACAAACATTTTTATTCAGTATTCGATAAAGATGCACCAGAACGACCCGAACATCAAGGTCTTTGGCCCAGAAATCAGTCAATTCTACGGCGTAGGTGTCGGCCCTGTGGATGCACAGGGGAACTTATGGATGGATAATTTTCTGGCAGGTATTGGGAAGTATCAACGGAATCATCCAGAACTACCATTCCATATCCTTGATGGTGTCTCCTTTCATCGCTATCAATTTAGCACTTCAAATAAGGAACCTGCACTACTCATGAGTAGCACAGACGAGTGGAACTATCTATTGCCACCACTACGTGCGCTTATCAAGCAAACCGTTGGACAGACGCTTAGTGAAAATAAACCAGATGCTCCTTTTCCACCAATTGCGGTTACGGAGATCAACACCAATCCAAGCCAGTACACGCCCCCTTCAACGGGACAGGCAGCACTCTGGTGGGCTGATACGTTGGGGACACTGATGAATCAGCAGGTGGGCTATGCAGGCTTCTTCTCAGCCGAGGGCGTGGCGCAGCCGTACCCGCTCTTTACAGAAAATGGGACAAAGCTCACAGCGATGGGGCGCGTAATGCAAATGTTTACGCACCTGCAAAAAAATCTGCTGCCTCTTTCGGTTCAGCGTGAGCCGGTGAGCGTCTATGCAACAGTGGATGACGCGCGTCAAACGGTGAGTCTGATGTTTGTGAACAAGTCATATGACCCACAGGTGGCGCAAATTAGTCCTACGACACAGTTCGCGTCGTTTAGTGCATGGCCTTCACAAAATGTACAGATCGCGGGCAACAGCGTGGTTGTGCTAACGCTGCATAAGGGACAGGCGACAACCTCACAGGCTTACAGCTTTGTTCCTCCAACAAATGCGAATCCCGATGTTGCACCTATCAAATATACCGTGTGCGGGCATAGTGCTGATCCACTATCACCCTACATTCCTTGTTAATTATTCTCTATCGTTAATAAAGAGAGGGACAAACAGTGGTTTTGACCATTCTCGGCACTACACTTGAAGCTTTATACCTGCTCATCGTTCTGCTTATGACCGCGCAGGCCATTTTTAATATACGTTTGCGTCTCTTCATCTGGGAGTCTCCGGATCATGCCTGGCTGAATCATGCACCGACAATTTATCGTGATCCCTGCCTATCCTTCACGATTATGCTGCCTGCGCGACACGAGGAAGATGTCTACCGTGAAACAATCCAGAAGGTGTACGATCTTAATTATCCAAAGGAATTGATGCAGATCATCGCGATCTGTAGTGATGACGATACAGGCACGATAGCTGAGGCTCAGGCCAAGATTGATGAGTTGCGCGACCCCAATGTGCAACTGCTTATCTATAACAATAAGCCGACAAGCAAACCTCGTGGTTTAAATCATGCACTACAGGTGTCGCGAGGTGACATTGTCACCATCTTCGATGCGGAAGACGAGCCGCATCCCGATATTCTTAATATCATTAATACAACAATGCTTGACGAGGACGTGGACGTGGTACAGAGCGGGGTACAATTGATGAATCACAATACCAAGTGGTTCTGCTTCCTGAACGTGCTTGAATACTTCTTCTGGTTCAAATCGTCAATGCACTTTTTCGCACGTACAGGCATCACACCGCTTGGCGGCAACACCGTGTTTGTCCGGCGTGAACTGATGGAGCAACTCGGTGGCTGGGATGAGACTTGTCTTACTGAAGATGCTGATCTAGGTATTCGCCTGAGCCTCTCACATGCTCGGATCCGCATCATTTATGACGACGAGTTTGTGACGCGCGAAGAGACTCCAAACACGATAGAACAGTTCATCAAGCAGCGCACACGCTGGAATCAGGGCTTTATCCAGATTTTGTTTAAGAAAGAATGGATGAAGCTTGAGACACCTGCTCGTAAGCTCCTGGCACTCTATGTCCTGATCTTGCCGGAGGCGCAGGCGCTGCTGGCATTGATGATACCAGTATCAATCCTGATGTTTTTCTTTGTGCAACTGCCGCTCTGGTTGGCGATGTTTACGTACCTGCCGCTCTATTGCTTTATCCTGGCAGCATTCATTGACGTAGCGGGATTGCATACGTTCTTGAAGGCTCATCATCGTAAGTGGAGTTGGCGCGAGGCTGCGATAATGCTTATCGCGTTCTTTCCCTACCAGTTTCTGCTCGGTATAGGTGCAATTCGCGCCGTGTACCGCTATGTCAAGGGCAGCAGTAACTGGGAGAAAACGGCACACATTGGACAGCATCGCACAAACGTTGCGGCATAAGGATCGAGTAACATATGACTTCTTTTTCTAAACAAACTCAGCGTCCAGAAGAACAACAGCAGCGTAAGCAACAGGCAGGGAATCCTTATTCTCCTCCACCCGATGCGATGCGTCAACTACAAAATGGTCGCCCGTCTGTGCCTGCGAGTCCAGGACAGGCTGGCGGCAATCCTCAATTCCCACCGTCACCACCGGCCTCGCCAAATCCAGCGAGCAAAAATCACGGCGGAAGTCAGGTCTTTGGTCGCAACCCAGGCTCAAGTGGGCTGGGCTTGTTGCAGCGAGCACAGCCTCAAACCGGGCTGGAGATCGAGAACAACAATGTCATTTTGCACCGTTCGCAGCACTTTTACTTGCGAACGGCCTACAGCCCCGGGAAGCCGATCGCTCCTTTCCGTCGGCCAACAGGACATACGACAACCATACCCAAGATCATGCCACAGCAGGGCGAGCGTGTAGCATCCAGTGAAACACGTATGCTGCCAAAGCTTACAGAAATCAATCCCATCAACAAAAAAGGGCGTATTCCTGTCCCTAGATGGCTCGAAACACTGGTCATCCTGGTGGGCTTATTAATCGGAGGCGTTGCCCATACGTTGAATATGTTCAACTTTCCTCGCTATGCGCTTGACGAGGGAACATACATGTCGAGCGCATGGGCGGTTATCAACGGAAAGCTCTGGCCCTATGCCTATGGTTATGGGCATCCTCCCCTTGCCTGGATGCAGATTGCCCTGTGGGTACAGCTTACCGGCGGCTTCTTCACATTCGGTAATTCGATCAATAGTGGGCGTGTGCTCATGCTGGTGTACTCACTAGCAAGCGCACTCCTGGTATACCTGATTGTACGTCGCTTTGGAGGAAGCCGGAGCGCGGGTCTACTGGCAATGGTCGTCTTTTCTCTCTCCCCGTTGAGCATCACCTATCAACGTCAGGTACTACTGGATAACGTGGCAACCTTCTGGCTCCTGCTATCGCTCTACTTTATGGTTGTTGGTAACAGTCGCCTGCTGTATATTGTGCTTTCCGCGGTCTCGCTGGGCATTGCTATTCTTTCAAAAGAGGTGATGCTGCTCTTCATACCCGCCATGATCTATGGAGCGTGGTTACATACAACACAGTTTCAGCGCAAGTTTGCTGTAGTCTCCTTTGTCTATAGCATTATCGCTGTTGCCTCCGCGTTTGTCTTAATGGCTTTTCTCAAGGGAGAGTTTTTTCCAGCCGCGTGGCACCTTCCGTGGGATCATAATCCACAACACTTGAGCCTACTTCAAACATTTATTGGGCAAACCAAACGTACACAGGCCGAAGGTCCCTTCGCGCAGAGTTTCTCCAACTGGTGGTATGCCGATAAAATCCTGATCGGAGGTAGTATACTTGCTACAGTGTTTAACCTGCTCATGGGCTGGTGGAACCGAAAGCAATTGTTGCTTGCCGTGCTTGCTATCTCGTTCTGGGTCTTGCTGGTACGTGGAGGCGTTGTCCTCTCGTTCTACCTTATTCCGCTCATTCCACTTATGGCGATCAACGTCGCGATGGCAGTACATACTATCATGAACTGGATTGGCAGAACGGTTCATCTCGATTTTGTACGCGTGGTGCTTATCCTTGGCCTTATCGCGGCAGTCATACCTTATGACGTATTAAATGTGAATACTGGCGACCTTTTTACCAAGCATCCAACATCAGCCCAAGATCAAGCAGTCGCATGGGTGCGCCAGCATATCCCACACAATGACTTTATTGTCATAAACAGCTACCTGTACATGGAACTGCGCATCCCAGGAGGTACCGGTGTGGGTGATGGTGCTACCTATCCTTACGCCCATATGTATCAGAACGTCGCTACCGACCCCGAAGTAAACGGAACGCTGTTAGGCAATAACTGGGACCGCATCGACTACATCATTGCGGACTCCGGTATGACCACTGATATTAAAAACCAGCACTACCAAATTCTCGCAGATGCACTAAGCAACTCAGTCTCTGTCGCACAATTTAGCACACCTGATGAAGGCAAAGACAGTATTGTAATCACGATCTACGAGGTTAAGCATAAGATTCCGCGGCCAGTAGTACAAACAGTCCCCAATGGCAATGGCGCCGGGGGCACCAATCATCCTTCTCTCGCAAGTTCCTCTATGCCGATATATAAGCATTCGTATATTGGGTAAGCTATCTGTAGGGGTCTAATTCATTACACCCTGTTGGATTACACCTTGTTCGCACAACACACTGTTAGAGACAATGAAGACGTTCGTCATATTCTCCAACATTTGTTTAGCCAGCAAGGTTTAGTTCTTAAAGACTCCTACAAAAAAGCCGAATTATACCTATATACACATCTTATAGAAGACATAGAGGAACTTAAAAATTATGCTGGCAACACAACCGAATACAGATACAATAGCAATCACCCGTACCTTTGATGGCATTGAAGAGGCAGCACACCGCTTGATCGCACAAATCGGTGGTATGGAATCGGTTATTCGTGGCGCGAAAATTGCCGTGCTCAAACCAAACCTTGTAGCAGGGCGGAGCGCGGAGACAGGCTCCACGACAAGCTTTGCACTGATGAAGGCCGTTGCGGAAGAGGTCCGAGCCTGTGGTGCCGAACCTGTGCTGTGCGAGACGCCGGGGACAGAGTTTGATCGCGACGCAACCTATACTATTCTGGGCATTGAACAGTTCTGTGCCGAAAATGGTATTCGCATTCTGCGCCTTGATCCCGAGGGCGGCGAAGGATGGATGGGGCTACGACCAGATGGTGCGAAGGTCTTGCGTCATTATCATAAGCCAAGCATCTTGCAAGAGGCACGCCTGATCAATCTGCCTGTACTCAAGACGCATGTTGTCTCAACGATGACACTGAGTATGAAGAATCTCATGGGTGTTCTGCCAAAGCCGGATCGACGCACCATGCATTCATTCGG
>CAXTCR010000255.1:0-5599 GCA_964242555.1 uncultured Ktedonobacteraceae bacterium | reverse complement strand
CAAATATTCTTGCCTTTGGTGCAACCTATTGCACTCAATGTATTACTCATATTTGTATTCTTATCATAAGCCTCACAAGAGGAAAGTTTTAAGAGTGACACGTGCTATAAACTCCACTGTTTTGTCCTCCGACCAGTGCAGTGCTAGTTTAAAGGCTTTCCTTAACGCTTCTATCACGGGCAAATCCTCCTCGTTATGTCTCAATTTCAACCGAGAAATGTGTTATGCTAACAATAAGCGTTTCTACAAAATCAACGGAAGGAGCCTCACCCACCATGCCCAAAATCACCACTAAAGGAGAACTCATCGACTACTTCGCCGAAAAGAGTAAGCGCACTAATGAAGGCAACTCGTATATCGAGGCCGTCGTCTCCATATTGATGCTGCTTGACGAAACGGACGATATTCAGGAAATCAAGTCAACGGTTCGCAGGATGAACCGCGAGAAACTGGCGGAGATACAGCGCACCGACGACATCGCAACACGTATCGAGCAGCGCAAACAACTGTCGGTCTATGACGATTGCCTGACACAACTGCGCAGCATTACACCAAACTAGGGACAAAAAGCACCGGAATGTAAACCAATATCTACCCTCATCAGACAAAGACAAGGACACTCACCAATGGCGACGGCAGACGAAAATATCCTTTCAGGCGAGACACAAACACTCACAAGCAAAAGCACTCCTACCCTTCTCAAGCGTTCTCCATTGGTTACGCTGATGGCACTCTTCTATATCTTACTCTGGAGTTCGGCTTTCATCGCGACAAAAGTCGGCGTCACGCACAGTCCACCACTGACCCTCCTCGCCGTACGCTTCCTCGCTGCAGCCCTCATCATGGCGTTACTCGCGTGGGCATTAAAATTGCCACTCCCTAAGGGACGTGGAGCATGGGGACGATTAGCACTGTTCGGACTGCTCAATTCTGGTCTCTATCTCGGCTTCAATTATGAAGCACTGCGCTACCTCTCAGCTGGCATGGGTTCGATCATAGCAGCCACAAATCCACTCCTCCTCACCCTTATCGCGCCCATTGTACTGCGCGAACGTTTGACATGGCTGCGTGTCCTTGGCCTTATCCTTGGTTTCGGTGGAGTTCTCTTCGTCATGAGCGCGAGGCTTAGTGGCACCAGCCATCTCGATACAGTGGGTGGGATGTTTACGGCGTTCCTCGGCATTATATGTCTCGTTAGCGCGACACTGTTGTACAAACGCTATCCGCCCAAGGAACACGGCTTCGTCGTCAACGCAGTACAATTAGGGGCTGCCGGTCTCGCCCTGCTCATCCCAGCGTTTCTCTTCGAGCACCCAACGCAGGTACACATCGACACACCGCTTATAGAGTCCTTCCTCTATCTCGTGTTGGTCATCAGCATCGGCGCCTCGCTGCTCTGGTTCTGGCTTCTGAAGCAAGGCGAGGCAAGTGTGGTCAGTGCCTACTACTTCCTCACGCCAATCTTTGGTCTCGCCCTCGCCGCGCTCCTACTCGGTGAACCCTTTGGTCTACGCGACGCATTTGGCTTGGTAGCGGTTGCGACGGGTATTGCGTTGATTAATCGTCCGGCACGTCCAGCTTCACATATAAAAAAGAATGTCCTCGTCAACTAAAAACGGGCAATGCCCGTTTTTAGTTGACGAGGACATTCTTTTTTATAGTAACCCTATCCTCGCCTCCAGCTCGTCAGCAACACTATAAGGGTCGCGTTCGCGCTTAGCAATCTCATCAACAAGCGTGTTCCACTCTTCCTCGCTGACCTTCGCGTTAAGCGTGTCCATCACAGTATGCAGTATTAGGGCATGCAGTTCGCTGCGTACCTGCCGCTGCGCTCGCTGCTGCAGCATCCCACTTGTGGTGAGATATACTCGATGTTGCTCCATTGCATCGACAAGCTCCGCGATACCCTGACTCTTTAAAGCAGCGGTCTTGAGGATAGGAATTTTCCATGCCGCTTTACGTCGGTTCGAGTCGAGACTGAGCATCATTGCCAGTTCCGCCACGGTCTGATCAGCTCCGGGCTTATCGGCTTTGCTGACCACAAAGATATCGGCGATCTCTAAGATGCCAGCTTTGATCGCCTGAATATCATCGCCCATGCCCGGAGCACTGACTACCAGCACAGTTTGCGCGGTACGCATCACCTCGACCTCGGCCTGTCCCGTACCAACCGTTTCGATGATGATCGGGTCATAGCCAGCTGCGTCCATCGCGCGTACTACATCACGCGTCGAGGAGGCAAGACCACCAAGATTACCCCTGCTCGCCATACTGCGAATAAACACATTTGGGTCGCCAGACAACTCCATCATGCGAATGCGATCACCCAGGATAGCTCCGCCCGTAAAGGGACTGGTTGGGTCAACCGCCACCACCCCAACCTTGTGCTCACGGTTACGCAACTCGCGTACAAGGTGCGTCACAAGCGTACTCTTACCCGCACCCGGAGAGCCAGTCACACCGACAATATGTCCATGACCCGCCGCTCTGTGTAGCTGGGCGAGGTAGCGATGCGCTACAGGTGACTCGCTTTCGATTAATGTCACCATACGAGCAAGGGCGCGCCTATCCCCTTGCAAGAGACGTTCCACGATATTTTGCACGCTGCACCTATACCTCAACGCTCAAGCGGTCGGCATGCACATTCTCGCGCACAAACTTGATGATCTCCTCCGTCGAGGTGCCTGGACCGAAGCAGCCCTTAATGCCCATTGCCTTGATCGCTGGAATATCCTCGTCTGGTAGGATACCCCCGGCAGCGACCAGCACATCGTTCACCTCGTTCTGCTTCAGCAACTCCATCACTTTTGGAAAGATCGCCATGTGCGCGCCCGAGAGAATGCTCATCAGAACCGCATCCACATCCTCCTGAATGGCCGCTTCAACAATCATCTCCGGCGTCTGACGAATTCCCGTATAGATCACCTCCATACCAGCATCGCGTAACGCCCTCGCAATTACCTTCGCGCCACGATCATGTCCGTCTAACCCCGGCTTGGCAACCAGCACACGTATCGGTCGAGCATCTGTCGGCATACGTCAACTCCTTTGTTGGCTCTTTGTAATACCTTGTCAAAATACATTGCCCTCATAATCAAGGCGTTCCCCTTGCGGGAGACCCGGTTCTTGCCAAATGACGTTTGACACCATATTACAAATCTAATGCATATTCGTAGAGCGCACAAATCGCACGCTCTTGCTCTTCATATAACTGTTGTCTCAATTCTACAACGGCACTCTCATCCCCGCAAGCATCCATAATCTCCCTCGCTCGCAGCGCAATCTCCTGCTGGCTCTCGGGCGCAGCAACAGGAATAGGCAACCGCGCCAGCACATGCTGCTCAATCTGCGGCTGCACCAGTTTATACGCCGTATGCAGCACATAAACATACCGTTGCAGGAGACGCGAATTAAGCAGGGCCAGCAAGAAATACAACGTATCTAACGACAGTGTTGCATCAATCGGTAGTAGTAAATACAAGGTTTGTAGCGCGACATGCCCCTGCACATCAAGCGCGGCCTGCAACACATTTGTGCTCTTGACCACAAGGAGTTTTGGCGCGGAATATCTTGCCAGAGGCTTGTCAAGCACCCTTTCCTCAATCCAATGCTCTCCCTGAGGATGGGCATAAGGACGCACATCGACGCCACCAAGAAGCAACGCACGCCATCCCTCCTGTGCTGGAGGCTTATCCACGACCAGTCCATTCTTCTTGCCAAGTTCTTCACCACGTCGTATGGAGACGATATTCTCCAGAGGGGTAAGCACCTTGTCCTTTTTCCCTTGCATGGTGCACATATGTAGCCGTTTCACCAGCGTTTGGGCTTCATTGCCGAGCAAGTAACGCAACTCCGCTCCTGTTTGGTCTCGTAAAAGCTGCTGGGGTATGCGGGTAGTTACCTGTGTAAAATCGACCTGACGGCTCTTTTCTTCCTGCTTGCTCCACTTCTGCCGCGTCCACGCAATCTGATGGGTGCGTGCCGGAGGTCGCTTTTGCGCGATGAGCACAACGGCACCAACGTAGGCCGGAAAGACATTAGAAAGATGCCACAGGAAGTGTACCGTCGTCTCTTGCAACAGGCGCTGTCGCTCACGGGCCGCGTTCGCGCGTGCCAACACAGGGTCAGGCAACACAAGCCCTATCCAGCCATTAGGCCGCACAATTTGTAGTGCCAAACGCAGAAAAAAGAGATAACTATCGGCCTGTCCAAACTCCTGCATCAAACGATAGTTACTCAAATCGGTATTTTTCGCGGCGAGATACGGTGGATTGGCAAGAAAGAGATCAACAGACTCGCGCTGTACTTGCTCCCATGGAAACGCTAACCCGTCCGCTTGATGAACATGCAGCGAGAATTTTCCCCGGGCTTGACGTGTTATATCGTGCTCCTCAAGCAGAGTACGCAGCTGCATCTCCGCCAAAAAACAGGCTACGGGATCGGGGTCAAAGCCCCAGAGGTTACGTTGTAGCATTGCCAATGTCTGGGCAGGCGATAATGCTCTCCCTTTCGCATAAGTGAGCAGACGTTGTGCAGCACCAGCAAGAAAATTTCCACTCCCACAGGCAGGGTCGAGAACACGCAACCTAGGAAGGTGTGCATCAGTCGTGTAACCGACCGCGTCAAGAATAACATCGACAAGCGAAGGCGGTGTAGAATAGTGGCCGCGCACCCTACGCTCATGAGTTGATAGACTAGCCTCATACCAACTCATCTACAATTCTTCCTTGTTTGCCATGACATCCAACGCATCATGTGCCGCTAGTCGGCCCGCCTCTTTAATGCTGGACGCCGTTCCCATGCCCAGCAGCATATCGCGCTCGAACACCCCGACAACGAACACACGATCATTGTTGCGCCCACTCTGTTCCAACACCCGATACCTCGGCAAACCTCCTGACCGGCGCAACACAATCTTCTGCAGACGCCCCTTTGGATTCGTATCCAGCGCCTGATGACTTATCTCCTCGACGACCGGAAATATGACGCGGGCAATGAAAGCTCGTGCCACCTCTGGCCCCTGATCGATTTGTATCGCACCCACTATCGACTCTAACACGTCGGCACACAGCGAGTCACGTGAACGATCATTGAACGTACGCAAATTGGTCGTATCCACGCGAATAAATGGAAAAAGACCGAGCGATTGACCAATGCGCGCAAAAACACGCCGGCTAACAACCTCCGATTTCAAGGCTGTCATTTCGCCCTCGGACGCCGCTGGTCGCGTCCGATAAATATATTCGACGACGTGCGCGCTGATAATCGCATCGCCCAAAAACTCAAGCGTATCATACGAGTCGTGAATTGCCGTCTCTGGGCAGCAGGTATGATGCGTCACGGCTCGCCGCAATAACGTGCGATCAGTAAACCTCACCCCTAGCACCGCTTCCAGTTCCGCAAGATTGTCAACAGTCTGAGTAGTTTCTTCCATAGCTATAGTATTATATCTCAATGCTTCAGAGGCATGTTAGCACGAAAATACGTATATGACCTGATGCACATTTTACAAGATCGTGCTACTATTAGTAGGGGTCTAATTCCATTGAGGAGTGGTCATAAATCAGGAAAGGGTCGCTGAGGGGTTGCCTCAGCGAAG
>CAXTCR010000254.1:0-5624 GCA_964242555.1 uncultured Ktedonobacteraceae bacterium | reverse complement strand
AAAAACGCTTCAGATGCTCTTGCGCTGTTACTATCGGCGTCTCAAGCCAATCGCGTAGCACAACGCGTGCGCCACTGGCGGAAAGCGTCGCGGCATAAAACTGAGAGGCCGAGACATTTGTTGCCATAGTGTTGCCATACCATGGTGCTCTGTATAGGTTTTTAATGGCTTCTGGATTGGCATTCATCAAGCGCGGAACTTCTATGCCGTCGTCGTAAATCCCTTTGGAGGGATGACGAACCCAGAAAACATAGGCCAGTGGAGGCAAGATAATATGTGTGTTCTCCTTGCGTAAAAGTTCGTTGAGCGCGTTTCCAAAACGCTCACCACATGTCTCACAAGTAGGAGCTATTAACGATGCCGTTAAGCCATACGACTCAAAGGCCGGTGCATTTCCTGAGATAAGCGTTAACCCCATTGATTGACCGCCAGGAATGCCCTTGATCACAATCGGCAACCGCTCAACCGGCGGTTGCCATTCTCCACAAACAAGACACTGCATCAGCATGTCAGTCTCGCCGGCTGCAGAAGCTTTCTTCGCCCAGAAAACCTGTACCGCTTGTAGCTCAAATGGACGAACGTTGGCAACCTTAAACCCGACATTGCTAGCGGGGTCAAAGTCCGGCTTCTTTTGTAGAATAGCGTCCATGATGTCCGGCAAATTTAGAAAATGCGCCACTGCTTCAACAGATCGTTCGTGCGTTGCGTCCGCACATTCATGGACTAGCGTCACAAATGCTTGATGCTGTTCCTGCACACGCCGTGGATCACTCTTCTCTCGTCCTATACCAAGCACGTATTCGCCATTGTCCACCAGTAACTTCGCCCTGACACCCGACGAACGCTTGCAATATGGTGCTTCATATATGTCGATTGCCCTGCCTTTAGAGTCTACTGACTCAGCAATATCGACATAGTTGCCTGACTCATCTAAATAAATCATATAGCGAATCGGCGTACGCTGGTACATCGGCGGTGGAATATCCTTCATGTTCTTCGCATATTTGCTCAGTTGCTCGAGAAACATCCCTATCCCCTCCTGTGTACTGTTTCGGGAACACGCATTATACCTCCTTGCAGTTCGGCCTCGAAAAAGAGCGGTTTCCCTCTTCCACTTCCATCCTGTGCATAGTCGAGGTCAAAAAGCATGCGTCCTAGCTCACTTGTAGTTCTCTGCAGGTTGGCACCTATCCCCTCTGGAAACTCTGGCCCAAAGTGCGCCGAAAATTCGCGACATCCTAGATAGGGAGTGATATAGCATTGCCCTCGTTTCACACGCCGTTGAAACTGGTCGCGGTACTTCGCCTCGTCGTCCTGCACTCCTGGACGCAGTACAACATCTGCCGCAATGGTGTAGGCCACGTCTCGTAGACACAGCGTATGGCGTTGCGCACGATCCTCCTCTGCGTAATAACCCTCAACGTTTCGCCTACGTGCCGTGGCAACGCTTGCCCGGTTATTAACCTCATTTCGCAGAAGCGAGAAGTAGCGTATCGGCTTAAATACCCCAATCTCGCGAATACGCCAGCTAAATTCTGGCTTCCAGAAAATCGCTTCCAGAATACCCCGCGCCGCCGATGGCGTCATAACCTCGTAGCTAACGCGCTCAACCTTCATCTCTGGTCGAGTAAAACACGCGTAATCTCCCCACACGCAAACATGCACTGGTGAATATTCCATATGATCTCCTTTCAATTGTTTACCACATCAAACTCTCTGCACTTATTGCACCGCCAAGCAGAATACCCTGTCCATGTTTCCCATCCTCTCCACTGTTATAGTTAGCTCTCCATCTCCAAATGCCTGGAATAATCGCTCTAACGAGACCTTCTTTCTCAGCTTGTTTAAATTCATATTCCGTGAGACTCACCGTGTATGGCTGCAGAGCACGCAGGTCATTCCGATTGAGTTGTTTCTTCTTTGGCAATTTCTCGCACAAACCCTCTATCTTAGCTCTAGCGGGTTCATACGTAACAATCACTGGAGTGCTCGCATCGTCGATCATGCGAAACTTCTTTGCAACCTCTGGATAGTTGAACTGTTCGCGTAGCTCTTGAATGCCGTAGTGGTCAAGATGGGGAAAATCATAGTATTCATGGAAGTAGCGTTGATAGAGTTTGGGGTCATGAAGGTCTACAGCATCTTTCAACAAACGCTCACAAATGTCTTTTCCCAGCGAATAAGAACCTTTGGGCGTGTGGTCCTCATGAGGCACGAAGACAATCACCTTTCCCAGGACAGGCATCTTGCCTTCTCGATTAGCACGTCCCCCTGCCTGCACGATACTATCTAGCGGCCCGATAGCGCGCATCACCAACGGAAAATCAACATCAACACCTGCCTCGATAACCTGCGTTGCAATCAAGCGACATGGCTCCTCTGCCTTTAGCCTTCGACGCACCTCTTCCAAGACAGCTTTACGATGTGCACCACAGAGCCGCGTGGACAGGTGGAAAAGTGTTGAATTATCTTGTCCTTCATCGTCAGACTCCAAAAGTGTAAACAGTTCTGCCGCATCACGCTTTGAATTGACAATCACAAGGACTTGCTGCTCTGCACGCACACGTTCGGCCACCTGTTCCCACGTCCATTGCTCTCCCGCACTTGGTAGTTGATACTCGACCCGCTTAAGATCGGTGAAGTAACGTTTCGGCTCAGGGATAATCTCGCGAATATCAGGTAGACCCTCGAAATCCTGTCTCCGCGCAAAATCGGGCTGCGTCGCGGTACATAGGACAACTGTTACGCCATAATTTGCACAGAGTTGACGTAATGCGTCGAGAATTGGAGTCAGAAAGAACACTGGCAACATCTGCACTTCATCAAGCACAATGACGCTTTTTGCTATATTATGAAGCTTGCGACATTTGCTTGTACCACAATTAAAAAGACTTTCAAAGAGTTGTACTGTCGTCGTGGCAATCAATGGTGCATCCCAATTCTCTGCTGCAAGCCTTCTGCGAATTTCCCTCAATGTAGGTTGTTGCGCATCTTCTATACTAATATTGCTGTGATGTTCAATAAACGCCTGTGCGTCACCAAACATCTTTTGAAAAACTTCCGCAGTCTGGTCAATGATGCTTGTGTACGGAATAGCATAAATGATGCGCTCTAAATGATGCATTTGTGCATGTAGTAATGCGAATGCTAGGCTTGACAACGTTTTTCCACCTCCCGTTGGCACGGTAAGACGAAAAAATCCAGGTGGCAAATGGGCGGCATTGAGACAATGCTGGTAAACTTCAGCACGAATAGTATTGAGTTGCGTTGGTTTAGCGTGTGCAAATTTGTCTTTATATGACGTGACAAACATTTGCCAGAGGTCTGTAATACTCCAGGGGTGAACGCGCTCTGTCTTCTGCCCTGCGTTGAAGTGTTGCTCCGTATCGAGGAAGTCGGCGTCGACCAGCGAGGAAAAAACCATACGCGCAAAAAATTCCATGTCCCGGCATGACGTTACATATGACGGAAAAAGCTTTCCTGGAGGAGTCTGGAGTTCTGGAAATTTCTCTTGCGCAGATAGAATAGCGTTTTGTATAACTTTGTTTGTTTCGCCGTCAAGTATTACCGACTGCAACTTTCCAGCGTCTGGTATTCCTCCGTGATGTCCAAAGAGGACACCTGACAGAGCACCTCTATCCTCAAACTTTTCGCCAAACACAGCACCGGCACTCTTATGATCTGGTCCTCTCATGCGTTGCAGCGGATTTTGCTCTGCCTCTAATAAATAGTGCTGAAATGCAGGGTTATATTTGCCGATATCGTGCAACAAGCCTGCATAATAGGCAAACTTCTCGCCTCTAAACGCACGACTGTATTCCTCTGCCATCTTCGCAACATTGGTCAAGTGCTCCTCTAATCCCTGCCGCACCCCTACTTCATTTTTTGTATGCGCAATATTCTGCATATCCATCACCGCCCTTGCAATTAGTACCTATGTTCTATATAACTATTAAGGATGTGATTTGTAACTCATCCCTTATAAGAACACTCTTTTTGTAAATGCAAAAAGTGGCAGTCTGCATTCCTCTGTCCTATGTTTTTACTTTGAAGCTGGAAATAGGAACATCTGAGTGAACTTCTTGCCTCTGCGCTTTCGAGGGGTCTTCATTGAGGATGGTTTGTTTGAGCTGTCTTTCTTGTCTGACTTTTGCTGGCTATTTGTTGGTTCTGTGCCCTCTACAACGTGCTGTCCACGTTTTATAATTGAGCAATAAGTTCTACTAGTTACTTGATTTCCATGAATATCGCTACTTGTCTTGGAAACTGTAATTGATGTATGCTCAGATGGAAACCGATTACTTTTCTTCTGCTCTGCCATTTTTTTCTCCTTCCTGATGAAAACGTAGTTTTAACATTACTATAATAACATAGAACTAGAAAAAGTCTAGTGCTAAAAAAGGGAGTAGCGTCTCTTATCGAAGAGACGCTACTCCCTTAATGCTTCCTAATACAATAATCACATAATTTCAATCCTCAGCCAGTCACCAAAGTGTGATTAGCTGCAAACGATATCATTGTATGAGTTACATTGCTCCCTTGTCAATTTAAAAATGTAGTTTGACAAAATCTTCGGCAAATGACTGACTCCTCACTTTTGGGCCAAATTATGCTCGTTCCTCTTGGGAAGCCATGAGAGAGACTACGCTCGAAGCTGCTGTTCTTGGGCCTCTCGCGGCAGAGCTTATACGACGAACGTTAATGCTTGTTATACTCAAGATTTACATGCCTAAGCTACAGCATACGTCCAACATTACTAAAGCTATAATGCGCTATAATAGCCACAATGGTTATATATTAGTATTTCGTATAGACAAGCAGCAGCTAAAACGCTCAGGAGCTAATCAACCTCATGCAACAATCACCACCCCCAAAACCGACCACATGGCACCTCTTCCGACTCTGGGCCGCTATTGGCCTTCAATCTTTTGGGGGTGGTGCCTCGACTTTATTTCTTATACAGCGCACTTTTACTGAAAAACATCCGTGGGTCTCGACGGAGGACATTACGCACTATTGGAGCCTTTGCATCCTCACGCCTGGCATCAACCTTGTCGCGCTCACTGTGCTTATTGGGCGACGACTTGGGGGTGCATGGGGTATTGCAGCTTCCCTGGCTGGTTTGCTACTGCCAAGTGCCACTATTACTTGTCTGCTTACCGCTCTCTTTATCCAGGTCCAGAAGCTTGACGCGGTACAGGCCGCCCTACGTGGCGTCATACCCGCAACGGGTGGCGTCATGCTGCTCGTCGGCCTCAACTTTGCTCTGCCCATTTTCCGTAGAAGCTATAAAGAAGGGTTGCTCTATACAGTTGGCAGTGCCGCTGTTATGCTTGCCTGTCTCTTTGCTGTCGTGCTCTTAAAATTGCCCGTTGCGGTCGTCATCCTTGCCGCCGTGGTCCTCGGCATCCTCTTCTTTTCTCCCAAACGATCATATCCGCAGGAGCAGGGAGGTCAGCAATGATCAATCCGCTGATCTACTTCCTGCTCTTCCTTAAAGCATCCCTTTTCTCAAGTGGCGGCTTCAGCAATCTACCCAGTCTGCACCAGGACCTGCTTGGCAATGGTTGGGCAAAAGAGTCTTATTTTGCCCAATCCATCGCCATTGGCCAGATCAGTCCCGG
>CAXTCR010000253.1:0-5632 GCA_964242555.1 uncultured Ktedonobacteraceae bacterium | reverse complement strand
GCATAGCCATTGGCGGCATATGTGTTATTGCAGTAAGCCGTTTCGTTCGCTTGATCGATGATCCTTTGATCGAGACGACCATTACGCTTGTGATGGCCTATGGCGTTTACCTGCTCGCGGATGCCCTGCATACATCCGGCATTCTTGCGGTAATCGTTGCAGGCTTACTCATGGGTAGCCCTGGTAGTACCAAAGCGATGTCGCTAAAGACCCGCGAAACGGTTGATAACTTCTGGAGCATGCTGGCGTTTATCGCTAACGCGCTTGTCTTCCTGCTGGTCGGCGTGCAATTAAATCCAATCGCGTATCTTTCCTCGTCACGTGCGCTTTCATTCCTCTTTATCGCCGCTATCGCTATCGCCTTCGTGCTACTCGCACGCCTCAGTATGGTGGTCCTGCTTCCGAAAAATATTCCCCCAGTTCCCGGTAAACGTCTTCACTTCTGGCGCTTCCTACTCTTCTGGAGTGGCTTACGTGGCGCGCTCTCAATGGCACTTGTGCTGGCACTACCACTAGAGGTTCCTGACCGCAGCCTGCTTGTCTTCGCCACCTATGCCGTCGTCCTCTTCACACTCCTCGTACAGGGCTTCAGTCTACGCTTGATTCTAAAGCACCTTCCCCTGCTTCCAAAGGTTCCACTACTACCCGAAAAGCTCTAACGTGGAACGTGAGATTGAGGCTCTTATACTCGCTCAAACGCGTACAAATTGCCATCGTGTGCACCAACGAAGAGCCATGCGCCTACTACCGCTGGAGAAGAAGACAGCGTCGTATGCAGCGATGTATATTGCACCTGTTGTCCATTGGCGATATTTAGTACGGTGATGCCCCCATCTCCCGGCTCAAAGCCATCGCCAAGCGGTACATAAAGGGTCTGCCCTACAACGACGGGTGATGCGTACACAATTGTGACCAATTGGTGCTGCCAACGTGCACTACCAGTATGTGCATTCAATGCCCAAACCGTCGCTTTCTGGCCTGTAACACCTACAGCATAAATGCTACCATTCGTGTACGCCGGCGAACTATAAACATGATCACCTACATGTGTCTTCCATATGAGCTGGCCTGTCTTCGCATCAAGCGCATAGACATTGCCATTCTTGCCGCCAACAACCACCCGCAGTTGTTTATGCTCATCGGTGTAGAGCAATGGACCAGCCCCAACATCCGTATCGCCCACATCCTGTACCACGGAACGCCAGTGCCATAGCAGACGCCCTGTTTTAAGATTGAACGCCTGCACTCCATCATCGGGATCGCCAGTTCCCACATACACACTATTGTTCGCCGCATCGATGGCGGGCGAACTCCACACGCCACCACCCGGTTTTCCACCTTGCTGGATATACGCACGCCAGCGCAACTTGCCCGTTTTGATATCATAGGCCAGAACCTGGCCCGCTTTCTTCGGATTTTCGCTCAGCGTCGAAGCCACACCCACAACCAAAGTTCCATTGGTCACAGCTGGCGATGACCACACCTTCGCCCCGGGCGTGTCAACATGTGTCTGCCAGCGCACAAAACCATCCTTCGTGTTGATGCCATAGATGACACCGCTCAGCGAGGCAATATACAGAGTATTGTTGACAAGCGATGGTGTCCCAAAAAACGCGTCGTCGGCCTGAATCTGCCACAGCATTCGTGCGCTCTGAATGTCGATCGCTGTAAGCGTCATATCAGTTGAGGCAATATAGACCACGCCATTCTGCACTACAGGCGAGGAAAAGACGGAGGCTCGCGTGCAAAACCTCCACGCGAGATGTAACAGACCGCCGCTCTTGCCAGTAGCAGTGGGAGCCGCGCCATCACGATTGCTATCGCCACGGAAAGAGGGCCAGTTTCCCTGCGCGGGAAGCGGTGTCGCACTGCTTGTAACCACAGGCACAACCCCATTATTCTTGCACATCGCCGGTACCGGCGTTTTATTGACCTTCGGCGGTGGGTTCGATGTTGTGCACGCACTTAGGAGCACCATGCACAAAACGAGCAAAATGCTGTATACTCTCGTCTTCATATCTCTATCGTAACATATATAACCATGCTCAAACGAGAGAGTCCACAAACTCGACAATAGATGAACTTCCATGTTACACTAATGCAAGGAGAATTTATGGAAGGGGAACAGGGCGAATTTGAAATCATGGGACTCCAACTTAAAGCGTTTAGTACATGCTGATCCACCAGCATTTGTAGAGTGGTTGTTACCGGAAGCGGAGTTTAACGAGGAACTTCCTACTAAAATTGAAAGTTTGCAGCGCGAGGTTGATGCACTCCTAAGGGCGACATACAACGGTCAGCCGATGTTGCTACACATTGAATTTCAAACGTACAATGATCCAACGATGGGCAAGCGCCTCATGACGTATAATACTATACTAATGAATGTACATGACCTGCCTGTCTTGTCCTGCGTCATTTACTTATTAAGAGACGGCAATGTACCACAATCGCCAGTAGACTTTTCCGTTCCAACTGGCTACCTGGTACACACGTTTTATTATGTAAGTGTGGAGATTGGACGTTTGACTGCTGAAGACCTCTTTAGTATAGGAAGTAATACGCTTTTAGCACTAGTACCGTTAGCAATAGATGGCATACAACAGGCAGTGCTTACACAAACATTCGAGCAACTTAGAAAGCAAAGGAAGCCAGGGGAGACAGGAGCAACCGAGATTGAGGTTATCGCGTTTACGCTTGCAGCATTTGTTTTAGAAAAAAGACACAAGACAACAGATTTAGAGTGGCTTATCAGGAGGTTCCGCGAGATGCACGACATAATACAAGACTCCCCCATTTTCAAAATGATATTGCAGGAAGGCATGGAAAAGGGGCTAGAGCAGGGACGTGAACTTGGGCTAGAGCAGGGACGTGAACTTGGGCTAGAGCAGGGGCTAGAGCAGGGACTAGAGCAAGGTCGCTTAGAAGCAGCACGTCATATTCTTCTCATACTAACCGAGAAACGCTTCCCTGCATTAGCATCTTTAGCTCAAGAGCAAGCCGAACGTCTTAAAACTCTTGATGGGATAGATGCTCTTATTGTTGCCGTCACTTCGGCGCAAAATGAGCTTGAGGCACGCAACGTACTACAAGGGAACAAGTAAGCAGCCAAATTGAAAAGCATTCTCAAAGATGGAAGGACGAGCACATGACGACGAATAGTGGACCCGACACCGCAGCTGGTTCAAACGCAACGAAGGCGTATCGTAATCGCGTTGGTTTTGTGGCCGATGCCCCCAATTTTCCAGGAGAGTGGAATGAGGTCATGGAAAAGGTGAAGCTCGCGGACCAGCTTGGCTTCGATTCTGTATGGCTAGGCGAATCGTGGGGCTACGAGCTTTTCACATCAATGGGTGATCTCGTGCGAGCGACAAAGCGGATCAAGGTCGGCGCTGGCATAGCAAATATCTATTCACGCACACCCGCGCTCATTGCCAGCACAGTCGCAACCCTCGATGAACGCTCAGGCGGACGCATTCTGCTCGGCCTCGGACCCTCAGGTGCAAACGTCGTCGAACATTGGCACGGTGTCAAGTTTGAGAAGCCCGTCAAACGCACACGCGAGTACGTCGAGATTATCAGGATGATTTTGCGCGGCGAAAAACTCATGTACAATGGTGAGTTCTTCCACCTTGAGCGCGGCTTCACCCTGCGCTTCAAACCGCTGCGCGCAGACCTACCCATCTACATCGCCGCAATGGGTCCCAAGAATGTCGAGCAAGCCGGCGAAATCGCAGATGGCATCCTGCCCGTCTACTGGCCGGGCGATAAATGGGGCGAATTGCGCGCACAACTTGATGCAGGCTCACAAAAAGCGGGGCGTCCACCGCACAGTGCCGCGCTCGCCCCATATATTACCAGCATTTTCCTCCCTGAAAATGCCGATGAGCAGATGCGTCAGATGGCAAGAGCGAAGGCGGCACAACCCCTTGCCTACTATATCGCACGCATGGGCGTGTACTACGCCGAAATGCTCACCCGTCAGGGCTACGGTGAAGATGTCCAGGCGGTACTGGAAGCAGACAAAGCAAATAGAAGCCTGAAGAGTGCGGTTGCCGCTGTAAGTCCGCGTATGCTCGACGCGACTGCTATTATCGGCACACCGAAAGAAGTTGTAGCTAAACTCGATCAGTGGGGTGCAGCTGGTGTCGATGAGCCTCTCATGGGTATGCCCAGTGGTACAATCGACGAAGTCGGCGCACAGCTCTCCGCCTTGAAAGAAGCTCTAAACGCTTAATCATCAGACATACTACACTGCTTGTACGCTAAGCATGCAAGCGGTGTAGTATGTCTGCTATTTTCTCGCGAACTGGTCGGCATGGCGCAGACGCTTACTGATAGAGGGATGATCGTGAAACAGAAACTCAATGATCGGCGCCGGCTCTATCTCAGCAAGATTTTGATTGGCGAGACGTGTCATTGCACTTTTGAAAGGCTCGACCATATGCGTCGCCTGTAACGCATACTCATCTGCCTGATACTCAATCGCACGGCTATAACCATTGGTCAGGGGCGCGATAAGCATACCAAAAATTCCCGTCAATATTAGAAGCAGCGGCAGTGTCGCCGGGTCAGCAAGGCCATGATAGCGGTCGAAATGGTCAACTACCCACGTCAAACATAGATTGAACAGGAACAAGCCCACCAGCATAGAAAGCGCCTGACTAATAATCAGCTTCCAGATATCGCGATGGATGTGGTGCCCAAGCTCATGCGCCAACACTACCTCGATCTCGTCGGGCGTGTAGCGGTCAATCATCGTATCTCCCAGTACGATGCGCCGCGTGTTGCCAAGACCCATCAACGCAGCATTGGCCGCAGTCGTTTTGCTGCTCATCTGCATGGTGAATACACCCTGGATACGCGTATTCGCACGATTTGCCAGCGCTAACAGACGCTGTCTTAGCTCACCATCAGGCAGCGGACTGAACTTGTAGAACAGGGGTAAGAGCAAGATGGGCGCAAGATTGGCCATAAGTACGGAAAAGAAAAGCAGGATAAGCGCAACCCAGAGCCACCATAACTGTGGTTGCGTCGCCAACAAAAGATAAATCAATTCGACAACAAGTATCTCAAACACAAGACCTAACGCAAAACTCTTGACTTGATCGCTTATCCATCCCTTGAGCGTCATCGTTGACAATCCATAGCGATGCGAGAGTACAAAGCCACTGTAGTACGATAAGGGAAGCGTAATCAGCGTATAGCCCACCGTAAGCACTAACAGGTAACAAGCAATAATCAAAGGTTGCCATTGCAAAGGTAATAATACATTTCGTAGCCAGACATCAAAGCCTGTGAAAAAAATCAGTAACACGGCAACAATTGAGATGCCAATATTGATAAATGAGAGACGACGACGAATGCGTGAGTACTCGCGTGCCTGCTGTTGGCGCTCTACGTCAATCTCCGCATGCGAAGATAGCTCAGTTGAGTCGATAGGTATATCCATGCGTATGTGCTCCAAACCGGTACTGAATTCCTTGAGTAATACTTTAAATTATAAACACGTTGTACATGATGAGCAAGCACGCTTCGCCGCCAGTGGTATTTTTTCACAATTGCCAAATTACCTCACTTGAGTGATAGTATTTTTGCACATTTAGCGTTACACTTAGGAGGTGAGCAAGCT
>CAXTCR010000252.1:0-5653 GCA_964242555.1 uncultured Ktedonobacteraceae bacterium | reverse complement strand
CAAAATAAGGCCAGAAATAATGCCACCGGCGAAGTTCACTAAGAGTCCTGTTGAAATGGGACCAGCAATTCTGCTAGACCAGTTGTTGAGTGTCGACTGTACTCCGACAGCTACTCCGCTGCCTAGCGCAATCGTTAAAGCGATGATACCCACTCGTTCCATTATTGTTTTTCTCCGTTCATTGCTGTACAGTTGTAGCGTCTATCGGACGCGTTCTCAAGTGTATCATACAGCGTTAAAACGGCGAGAGACTTCATTTACTCGTTGGAGTGCCTGTGTTACTACCCTGACCACCTCGTCATTGAGGAGGGACGCAAAGTTTTTTTGTATACCTTGTGCATAGATAGGCCAAGCCTGACGCAATGCATCTAGGCCCTTAGCGCTCAGGACCGCGTACGCTCCTCTCCGGTCCTCGCCACATCGCTCGCGGTACAACAAACCCTCTTTTTCTAATCGGTCAATCAGACGTGTCAGGCCGCTTCGACTCAAACGACGCATTGGACTATCTCGTGCATACGCAGACGATGGTCGGGCACTTCGGATAGGGTAAGTAGCACATCAAAAGACTGGGGCTTGAACTGGAATGCGGTGTTGGCAGGTGGTGGTCTGGTTGCCAGCGATGAGATCACAGAAATTATTGACCTCGAACTAGCGAAGCCAGTGGAAGCAGTAACAGTCCAAACAGAAGGGATACCAGCTTGAGGAGACAGGAGAGAAGGCACTTGCTCTCGAACTAACCTGTAGAGACAATGGCTTCTGCTCAAGTGAATAACATTTCGGTGTAAGTATGTAGTTGACCATTCCTATTGGACGATGTCGAGGCATAGCAATTATGCCTCGACATTGGTGCGTACAAACAATGCGATATCATCGAGCGCATCGGAGGCAGCTTTTGCTACTTTGAGATCGCGAAGTTGTGCTTTAAGTGCTGGTACAACGACTGCGATATCTAATGTGCCATGGATGCATGCTAGATGACTTAGACAGGTAGCAGCTTTCACACACACACTTTTGTTTGGGTGTATCAGAAACTTGAGGCAGTACGACTGTACCCAGCGCCAATCCTCGTCATGAAATGTTACACGCAATAGAGCTTCTTCAATTTTGTTCGGGTCATCCTGTCGAAAAACCTGTTCGGCGTACCGTCGAGACATAGGATTGACCTCCTGAAAATACATCTCTAGGTTCCTCTCACATACTTGCATGGCGTTCCTCGCTCCTTATGCTGAACTACTACTTCTATGTACATAAGCATATACGAAACGAACTGCATTCATATATGTCATGTGTCCCATTTTTGGGCACTTGCGTCTCCCTCCCTCGCACAAGAACCCCTTGCGAGAAGCCACTACCCAACTCACGACCAATCCTAAATGGCACTATTGAACAGATCCGCAAGAATATAACACGGCTCGAACAAATTAGCGCAAACCATGTCTTCCTCAACCTAAACATGGCCGGAACGCCAATTGGACCAATTGCACTTGTTGGCACAATTGCGAGTTACCGCGTAGGGACCGGTTCACCACGTCCTGGTAGGGACCGGTTCACCACGTCCTGGTAGGGACCGGTTCACCACGTCCTTCATTAGAGCGATTGCGAGTTACCGCGTAGGGACCACGTTCACGGCGTCCGAGTCGGCCAATTCATTGGCTATCCCTGACATGCGAAAGACGATCCATCTTCTCCACTGGTGTGAACGTAGTCTCTACGAAAATGGTTCACCCGAAGATGGGCGAACTCGTAGGGACCGGTTCACCACGTCCTGGTAGGGACCGGTTCACCACGTCCTTGTCCCGCATCGAATGTCGACAAGGACGTGGTGAACCAGTCCCTACATAACACATTTCCCTTATTCATAACTATCTGGAATGTATGGAATACTGCCATCGTATGTCTTGTTGTTGCTGGTTAGTAACTCTATCCGGTATTTGTTTGAGCATTAGAGATGATGCTTCAGACAGAAGGGAACAACATTTCATGCAGATAATTTCACATTCTGTGCCTCGTGTTGACGTGCATCTCGCCAAATTTTCGCAGGCGTCAGTCGCGGTCCTGACAGCGTTATCTTTTATCTTCAATGTACCTATGCTTGTACTTATTGCCGCAATAATTATGGTGCTGTCCGCGCTAACTCCCTCCATCAGTCCTTTTCGGCTAGTATACAGGTGGGTAATCCTCCCGTTGCACTTACTTAAGCCGCGAATCGTAGAGGACGATCCTGCACCACATCGTTTCGCTCAAGGCGTTGGTGCCGTATTCCTGCTGGCATCGAGTGTCGCCTTTTTCCTTGCTCATGCTCCTATCGTGGGTTGGACACTGGACCTGATTGTGTTTGCGCTTTCAACGATTAATTTCACTGTTGGCTTCTGTGCTGGTTGCTTCGTCTATTATCATCTTGGACGTATAGGCCTACTCCCACGCGTGCGTTACGAGGGCAGCTTCCACTGGCGAGGAGTGTGAGGTATGTCTGATCTTGCCATACGGCTCGTTATTCTGGGCGGAGTACTCGTCGTTGCCTTACTGAGCGTTTGGATTGGACGGAGTTTCGTCCAGCGAAGTAGGCAGCAAGCACTAAATGCTGTTCCTGTGAATATACAAGAGCCAAAGTCGCAAGCACCTGTGAGCATACTTGCGTTCAGTAGCGACGATTGTCGTCAATGCCATCAACTGCAAGCACCTGCCCTACAACGTGTCGTGGAGGCACGAGGCGAACGCGTCTCGATTGTCGAGGTTGACGCACCAACGTCACCCGAACTAACCGAACGATATCGAGTGCTTACCGTGCCTACAACGGTCATCCTGGACGCGACAGGCAAGGCACATGCCGTAAATTATGGCTTTGCGAATGCGAAACGGTTGCTAGAGCAGGTCGATAACGTACTTGCTGTTGCATAACAAAAATTAGGAGCGCGAGGCAAAATTCCTTGCGCTCCTAATCTTTGTTATTCTAGCTCTCCTTTAGGGCCGCGCATCATGAGTTCTGGTACGGCTTGATGGGGGTCGAGACCCTCAAATAGGACAAGGCTAAGTTGTTTTGTGATAGGCATATCGACATTGTAGTGTGCAGCCAATTGTAATGCGGCTTTAGTCGTTGTGACGCCTTCGGCTACAGTATGGGTGGACCGCAGAATGTCATCGAGCTTTTCACCTGCCGCCAATCTACGCCCAAGCTGTTGGTTCCGGCTCAAAGGGCTGGCGCAGGTCGCGATAAGGTCGCCAATACCTGCGAGTCCAGCGAATGTGAGGGGATGTGCACCTGCCGCGATACCGAGCCGCGAGATTTCGGCCAGTCCGCGAGTAATAAACGCCGCCTTTGCGTTATCGCCATAGCCCATGCCATCGTTAAAACCAGCCCCAATTGCGATAATATTTTTTAACGCGCCCCCCAATTCGACACCGGTAACGTCCCCAGTTGTATAGACGCGCAGATGATTGGTGGTAAGCAGTTGTTGCACCTCAAAGGCAACCGAGGCATCCTGAGCCGCGACAACAGCTGCGGTTGGCTTTTCCTGAGCAACCTCACGCGCAATATTGGGTCCGCTCAGTGCGGCGATGCGTGTGTGGGACTGGGGGACTTCCTCAGCTATAACCTGCGTCATGCGTTTGAGCGTACTGATCTCTATACCCTTACTGGCACTCACCAGTATGGTATGCGCGGAAAGATGGGGTGCCAGGAGGCGTACATTCTCGCGCATACGCTGAGATGGCGTGACGAGGAGCAGCATATCTTTCTGCTGCGTGGCTTCCGCGATATCCGAAGTGACAGAGAGCGTCGAAGGGAAGGGGAAATCAGGTAGGAAAAAGCGGTTCTCCTGCTGCTGATGCATCGCGACAACGCGCTCCGGGCGATGCTCCCACAGCGTTGTAATAGTTCCCTTGCCCGCTAAGATAAGCGCAAGTGTTGTCCCCCACGCTCCACTGCCGATGACGCCAACCGAAATCATACATATCTCCCAATAACACTGCTTTTTGCTGTTATTTCACCTATCAGTATAGCAGATACAGGGAAGAGTTAGCACAATTCACAACACAAAAGCACATCCACGTGGATGTGCTTTTGTGTGAAATGCTCGTCAGAGATTTATTTCGTAGGCTCAACCGATATTTCTAACGTCTGCCCGCTCCGAATACCACCCTCACCAGCAGCGACCTTCAATACATCTTGCGCGACGCGTTCTGGCGACAGTAGCTTACTGGGATCGGTGTTCCCGAACAGCGACTTGTAGAGGTCCGTGTTGATTCCGTGTGGGCAGACGGTGTAGACCTGAACGCCATGTCTACGTACTTCTTTTGATAAGGCTTCGGTAAAGGCGATGATGCCAGCTTTAGTGGCGCTGTAGACGGCAAGATTGGGATAGCCGTTACGAGCGAGCGCCGCGGAGATATTGACGATGACACCTGATTTGCGCTCTATCATGCCGGGAAGAAAGGTCTGTGTAATTTGGAACATACCATCAAGGTTGGTACCCAGCATTTGTTGCCGCTCTTCACGCGTCACCTCTGTCATAGGTTTAAGCGTGGCGACAGCGGCGTTATTGATAACTACATCGACACGCCCATAGGTAACGCCAACCTCCATTGCTAGTGCCTGGACTGCGCTGGGATCGGAGATATCAGCGGCAACGGCGAGTGCGTCACCCCCTGCCGCGATAATCTCACCCTCAAGCTCTTCTAACTGTGTCGTGGAACGTGCGACCAGCACCACCTTTGCGCCTTGTTGCGCGAAGTGCTGTGCGATAACCTTTCCCAGTCCACGGCTTGCACCCGTCACAAGTACAACTTTGCCTTTGAAATCCATCTTTCCCTCACATATTTTTTATTTTCCCCTATGACGTGACCAGTACAGTTTGTGGGTAGCTCTCATTGAAGAATGATAACTCATACGTTTATAACCTGATATGATATCATCACAGCATGTAACATAATTTGCAACGAATTGAGGCAACCTGTATGGCGAAACTACAATTAAAGAGGCGCTCGGAGGAAGAGATTTTTCGGGACTACAACTGGTGGGACAAAGGGTGCCTGCTCTTTCAGATCACGAAGGAACGCTGCGATTATATTCAGTCACGCGTTGAACGTGTGTTTGGCGTGAATGCGTTGCGCCAACATGAGGTGCTAGAGGTAGGTTGCGGTGGAGGTCTGATAAGTCACGAACTGGCACGACGTGAGGCGTTAGTTGTCGGTATCGATCCTTCAGAGGATGCGCTGGCCGTGGCACGCGAAAAGGTGCGTCAGAGCGGGCTGGGCCAGAATGTCCACTTTGAGCAGGGATATGCCGAGTCGCTGCCGTATGCGGATGGTAGTTTTTCTGTAATTGTGTGCCTCGATACACTTGAACATGTACGCGATCTATCAGCAACCATTCGCGAGATTACGCGTGTGCTTTCTCCGGGCGGCATTTTTATTTTTGATACGATCAATCGCACATTGCTTGCGCGTTTGGTACTTATTTGGATAGGCGAGGGCATCGGTGTTAACGGCCTCGCGCGCGGGCTTCATAGCTACCAGAAGTTTATTCGTCCAAATGAGTTACGTAGCGAGCTTACCCGTAATGGTCTTAACGTGCAAGAAATGACAGGCTTTATGCCTCGCGGCTTCAAACAAGGGCGTCTAATAATGGGGCCTGGTCCGCTCATGGATATTTCAT
>CAXTCR010000251.1:0-5656 GCA_964242555.1 uncultured Ktedonobacteraceae bacterium | reverse complement strand
ACAATTAATTCACGATGCCGTTCGTGGTAAGAACGTGCAAGAGCAGGTACATGCATTGCGGAGCCGTTACTCAACGATGCAATTTGTGTAATTGAGGGTGTTTGAGAGCAGCAGAAATAGATGGTGATTCGCCTATTTCTGTTGTTTATAGCACACCTTCTAGGACTTTTTCCAATTTGAAACTAAGCCTTATGCTCATACGTGCACTATCAGTAAGCATCAACTTAACCGCTTTGTAGCACTTTTTGCTACTCTATAAATGCAAGAAAAGGAAGTGGAAAATGGGTAATTTTTTACGCGGACTTCTTTTCGGTCTTGGATTAGGTGCCTTGCTAGCTCCAATGCGTGGACAGGAGTTTCGAAGACTCCTAGCCCAAAGATTTCAGGAGTTACGTGGCTACATTCCTGAGAGATCACAAGTCAATCAGTATACGCAGCAAATCTCTGATAAGACCACACAAAGTGCCAGCTCTTTAAAGGATTATGCTCAGCAAGCGACTTCGCAGGTGAAGAACACCGCAAGCAGTCTGAGTGATCTTGCACAGCAAGCTACCACTGAGATTAAGAGCGCGGCAAGCAATCTGGGCGGCATCGCGCAGCAGGCTGGTACAACCACAAAGGGAACTGCCAGCGATCTGGGAACTATTGCGCAGCAAGCAGGTTCAGATGCAAAGGACGCAGCTACGACTGCAGCGCAACAGGCAAGCTCAAAGGTACAAGACACGGTAAGCAACGTGAGCAGCACTGCACAACAGGTCACCTCGCAGGTGAAGGACACAGCAAGCAACGTAGCAAGTACGGCGCAACAAGCTGTCTCGAATGCCCAGGATACTGTTCAACAAGCGGCATCACAGGTGAAAGATACGGCACAACAGGCGGCTTCAAATGTAAAAGATACTGCGAGTAACGTTGTAGATACAACGAAGCAAGCAGCGTCAAATGTGACAGACAGCGCGAAGCAAGCAGCCTCGAATGTGGCTGATACAACAAAACAGGCAGCCTCAAATGTGGCTGATACGACGAAGCAGGCGACCTCGAATGTCACCGACACGACGAAGCAAACTGCTTCAGATGTAGCGAGTACGACGAAGCAAGTGGCCTCGAATGTGGCAGATACAACGAAACAGGCAGCTTCAAACGTAGCTGACACGAGTAAGGATGCCGCAAACACAGCGAAGAACCAAGCGACGCAGGCTCAGCAGAATGTGCAAAATCGAACATCTTCGTCAACCAGCACAACTAATAGTTCGACCAGCACTTCTTCGTCCTCTAGCCTTGCATCGGCTTCTGCTATAGGTGATGCGCTCAGTACGATCCCCGGAATCGAACCTGAGATTCAGAGCAAACTGGAAGCACAAGGCATTCAAACACGGCAGCAATTGATGGAGCAGATGCGGACAAAAGAGGAGCGCGGCGAACTATCACAAAGGACTGAGGTGAGCGTACACATGCTCAGGATGCTTGCTGATCGGTCTGAGTTTCTACAGTTACAGGGTGTTACGCCCGATGTAGCGGTCATGCTCGAAGAGGCTGGTGTGAACGGCAATCGCGATCTACGTCGTCGCAATCCAGAGCATTTGTATACCACGCTTTCCGAGGCACACAGAGCAGGCAACATTGCGACGAGCGTTCCCGATGTTGACCGACTGACCCAGTGGATTGCCGAGGCAATGGCGATCACGAGTTCACAGGATTAGACGTAGTTAGTTCAAGAAGATGGACTGTTCACCAAACAGTCCATCTTCTTTTTTTTATGTATGCCATGTCTTACGTAAGACACGTATCCAGTTCTCATATGCAAGTTTGCGTAGGATAGTGTCATCATAGCCATGTTTGCGCAGAGCATCTAGCAGTTTTGGCAAACCTGTTACGTCGTGTAGCTCTTGCGGAATGGTTGAGCCATCGAAGTCTGAGCCAAACCCGACGTGATCTACGCCGAGTCGCTCAATGAGGTAGTCGATATGCTGCACCATCAGGTCAATAGGGGTGTCCGGGTTATTATGACCATCGGGACGTAAAAACGAGACCGCAAAGTTGAGGCCGACCATTCCTTCAGATGCTCTAATCGCGTCGAGTTGTTTATCTGTTAAATTGCGCGGGCAAGGACAGAGGGTATGGACATTCGAGTGTGTGGCAACAAGTGGTTTGTCTGATAGTGTCGCAACGTCCCAAAAGCCTTTTTCGGTGATGTGCGAGAGATCAATCATGATACCCAATCGATTGCAGGCTCGTACAAGGTCTTTCCCTAAATCAGTTAAGCCAGGACCTGTATCTGGTGAGTGTGGGAAATTGAAGGGCACGCCATAGCCAAATATGTTTGGACGACTCCACACGATGCCAAGTGAACGAAGGCCAGATTGATAAAACACCTCTAATGTATCGAGTTTTGGGTCAATGGCTTCAGCACCTTCGAAGTGCAGCAGAGCAGCAATGACGCCATTTTGTAGGCTCATATGAAGTTCATCGGTGGTTCGTACAATTTTTAGCTGTCCCTGCGACTCCCTTTCGAGGTGGAAAAGACGTGCTGTGATCGCAAGCGTTGTTTCAAGGGCGTAATTATAACTTATTGCTGGTGCAAGAGGAAATTTATATCCATTTTCGGTAATGACAATATCTTCGTCTTTAGGCATAGTTGGCCCAGGTTCAGGGGGCACAAACACTGCAAAAAAGCCACCACCAAAGCCGCCTTTACGCATGCGTGGCAGGTCAAGATGCCCCTTATCGCTTTGGTCAAAAAAGGAGCGTCCCGCTCCACGCTCTGGCAAATGCAGGTGAAGCAGGACATCGTTATGTCCATCAAAGATTGGTAGAGTATTGACGGACTCAGCAGAAGAACTCTGCATATTATTGTGCTCCATGTTCTTTGAGTAGATCGATTAGCCATTGTTCATCGTGAATAGGGACGCCGGCTTTCCTCGCCTTCTCAACTTTTGACCCTGGTTCCTCGCCAACAATCAGATGACTGAGAGATTTGCTTACGCCAGAGGCAATTGATCCGCCGAGACTGACAAGAGTTGCTTCAGCAACGGGGCGTGTCATGGAGTTAAGCCTACCTGTAAGCAGAAAGGTTTGACCTGCGAGTGGTCCTATCGCCACTTGTTGCTCGTCCTGCATGTTCAAACCTGCTGCACGTAGCCGTTCGATCAGGGCGCGATTTACTGGCTCTTGTAACCAGGAGTAAAGGCTATGCCCAATTTTGGGACCAATGCCTGGTACCGCAATGATTTCCGCTTCGCTTGCCTCCAGTAGTTTATCCATACTATGAAATGTACCAGTAATCAATTGAGCAGCTTTTTCGCCCATGTAGCGAATATTGAGGCCGAAGAGCAAACGCCAGAGCGGGCGGTGTTTGCTGGCTTCAACGGCCTTGATTATATTGTCCGCGCTTTTCTCTTTGATGCCTTCCAGGGCTAGAAGTTGGTCATGGGTTAAGCTGTAGAAGTCCGCGACATTGTTGATATAGCCAGCGGCAACGAGTTGCTCAGACATTTTTTCGCCGATGTTCTCAATATCCATTGCGCCTTTCGAGACAAAGTGAATGATGCTCTCAAGGTTGCGTGCGGGGCAGTGGGTGTTTGGGCAATAGGCCATTGCCTGATCGGGGACACGCACAATTTTTGTGCCGCAGCGCGGGCAGTATTCAGGCAGGTGGTACACCTCTTCCTGACCTGTACGCCGTTCCATGACGGGTTTGACCACCTGTGGGATGACCTCACCTGCACGTTGCACCAGCACCCAGTCGCCGATACGTAAGTCTTTGCGTTGAATATCGCCCTCGTTATGTAACGAGGCACGCGAAACGGTGACGCCACGAATGTTAACCGGTTCGAGCATAGCCCATGGGTTGACCGCGCCCGTACGTCCAATATTCACGTCGATGTTCAGCAACTTCGTCGCGACCTGAGTTGGTGGATACTTGAACGCGATGGCCCAACGCGGGTCACGTGCAACCGTGCCAAGCTCCTGCTGTTGTGAGAAGTCATTGATTTTAATTACGACGCCGTCGATTTCATAGGGTAGGTCGAAGCGTTTTTGTTCCCACTGTTTGCAGAACTCGACCACTTCATCCAGAGAGTGAGCTAGATGCACATTGGGGTTGACGGGGAAGCCCCATTCGCGAATGGCTGCGAGGGCATCCCACTGATTGTCAATGTTCAAGCCTTCGATGTAACCAATCTGATAGCCAAAGAAATCAAGGTGGCGCGAGGCGGTGATCCGTGGGTCCTTCTGACGGAGCGAACCGGCGGCGGCATTGCGAGGATTGGCGAATAACTTGTTGTCCTGCATCTCTTCGTTGAGTTTTTCAAAACTCTTGATGGACATGTAAATTTCGCCTCGCACCTCAACGCGACTAGGAATACGATCGCCACGCAGACGCTGTGGAATGGTGCGAATGGTGCGTATATTAGGCGTCCAATCCTCGCCAACGAGTCCATCGCCGCGAGATGCGCCGGTAATCAATCCACCATTTTCGTACGTGAGCGCCATTGCCAAGCCGTCGATTTTGAGTTCGCAGACATAGCTAAAGGTTGCATTGGGAAGGATGGACTGGGCGCGTTTTTGCCACGCTAGCAAACTCGTCTCATCAAAGGCATTAGCGAGGCTCAACATCGGCACTGGATGACGATGCTGTGGCACATCCTGTACGGGACCTGCTCCAACACGTTGAGTAGGTGAGTCTGGTGTTTGCAGTTCTGGATGCTCTTGCTCGATGCGAATGAGTTCCTGCATAAGCCGATCATATTCCGCATCGGTCAGTATTGGATTATCCTGCACATAATACTGGTAATTTGCTTCTTCTATCTGATGCCGTAGTTGGAAGACGTGATCGGCAAGATTCTCTACCTCGGTGTTGTGGGCTTGCTCAATTGCTGAACCTTGCTTCTGTTGGCTCTCTGCCTCAGACATACGATGTACAACCTTTCATACCCTGCGGAAATTTCTGCTATTATTCTGTTCGATCAGGTATTCTTTTTAAAGCGCCTGATAATGGAACACCTCCGGCGTTCCTGTAAACAAGCCGTTGATATTGCTGCGCCATTGTGGAAAGAGTGGTCCGCCGCGAAAATCTACTATATGGGCCTCAAGAGAAGACCAGTTCACGCTGAGCATATAGCGCCCAGGTTGTTCGATACAGCGCGTTACGTTTGCTGAGATGCATTCTGGATGTTGGCGAATAACTTCCAGACCTTTGAGAATGCCCGCGCCGAGCGCATCTTCTTTACCTGCTGCTGCTGTAAGCACTGCAACTTCTGTGACCATACGATGTTTCTCCGTTTTTTATACATGGTACCATATAGCGCAAAGATTACTGTCATTACCAATCTTCCTCATGTTTTTGAATTTTGAAATTAGGTTTGATTACTATCATTACCACTATTGCTAGTCTTTTGGCTCGAAGGAAGATGAAATGGGGTGAGGTTACTAGCATGACCATTATTTCTCATATTCTTGAGCTTTAGGAAGATTACCATCATTACTATTATTTCCAATGTTTCTGAGTCGTAGGAAGACGAAGTGAGGCAAGGTTACTATTATTACCATTCTTCCTGACGTTGTTTAGACGAAGGACAAGGTTACTATTATTACCATTCTTCTGTCTTGGAGTCAGAGGAAGTATTCAGGGTAAGAGTGCTGGGGCAGGAAGATTACTATT
>CAXTCR010000250.1:0-5704 GCA_964242555.1 uncultured Ktedonobacteraceae bacterium | reverse complement strand
GCGGAACTGATCTATGAGAATGTGCGTGTGCCGCAGGAGAACCTGCTGGCAGGGCGGGAGAAGAGTAAAGGAGCGGGCTTCAAGGCGGCGATGGGCACGTTAGATGCGACGCGTCCAATGGTTGGAGCACTTGCACTTGGCCTTGCGCGTGCAGCATATGAGATGACGCAGCAGTGGGTGAAAGAGGAATTACCTCAAGGCTTCCCACACCACAAACGTCGGGAGATTGAAGAGGAGCTAGAGGAACTAGGGCAAGAACTGCAAATGGCCCGGCTGATGGTCTGGCGTGCATCGTGGATGGCGGACAAACGTATTCCTAACTCGAAAGAGGCGTCAATGTGTAAGGCATACGCGGGTTCGCTTGTTATGAAGATTACAGCAGCTGGTGTACGCATTTCGGCGCCCGGTGAGAATTCGGAGGCCAAGCAGTTTTTGCAGAAGTGGTTCCGTGATGCCAAGATTTTCGATATCTTTGAGGGAACAGCGCAAATTCAACGGCTCGTTATCGCGCGTCGCCTCTTTCCAGGTATAGACATTCCATAAATGCTAAGCAAAAGTACATCCATACGTTGGACCAAAGCCCAACGCATGGATGTACTTTTTGCACCAAATTTATATCTTTTGGGTCTGTGGCTGAGGAAGAATTGTGATTATAGTTTCTGCTTCGGCTTCTTCCTCGTTCAGCTCGTCGAGCAACTCATCCTCTTGCTCATCGATAGATCCATTGATCCAAGGAGCCAGACGGTCATTGTGCTTCGTTGTGCGTTTGCGTTCCCCGACCTCGCGCTTGAATACATCGCGTTTTATGGAGCGCTTATCGCGTAGCTTTCCTCTCATGCGTTCACCTCCTCTCCTTTGAGTTTGGTGTTGCTTTGCTTCTGCTCATACAGAAGGTGTCGGTTCAGCAAGAATCAATGCCTTTCTTGTCCTGTAGAAAGAGTACAGGTTGTCGCGAAGCATGAAGATGTGTTTGTAGGAGAGAACACAACTGGGCGTTTCATGCAACCTTCTTCACGAAAAAATTCAGGGTACAAATTAAATGTGGGTGTGTTGAGCTTTGTGGGGAGGGTAAGAGGTGGACGATGTTACTCGAACCTAATAAGAAATATGGAACTCTCTGAACCGCAATAGTAACTCGCATGGTGTCTTTCTCGACTACACTCCGAATAGCTTCGGGAGGTGTGTTCCATACTTCGCGTAACTCCGCACAGTGCCTAACTTCGTTACACTTGCTTGTTTCATAGAACTTCACCCCCTTTTTCTTACCTGTTCAACAATCAATTAGACCAGTACACTCCTTTGCGGAGTATGTACAGAGTGTACTCAGAGACTTGACAAAAGTCAAGTATTTTTTTTAGGAATAGGTACTATATCTATGGTGTCGACTATAGATACTCTTGCTATGATGTGTGCTCCATGTTACACTACCAAAACTAGAATATATGTACGAAAGAGGCGGAGAAAATGATGGTCCAGAATGCGACAGACACCCTCATATGGGATAGCGTATCCAGTCCAAGAGGTGAGTGTAATTTATTGGCCTCTGATGCTGGCCTTGTGTGGATGGGAACTCCAGGAGCGACACTAGACAAGGGGCTACTCTGGGTAAAAAAGCGTGGATGGAATGGGGATGTGGAACAAAGACCTCATCCTGTGTTGCAACAAGCGAAGGACGAATTGCAACGCTATTTTGCTGGCGAGAAGGTTATCTTTAGCACGCCGCTTGATCTAAGAGGGACACTATTCCAAATACGTGTTTGGCGCGAACTTTGTAACATTCCGTATGGAGAGACACGCAGTTATGGCGAACTTGCGCTTACAATCGGGCACCCCAATGCTCCCCGAGCAGTTGGGGCGGCGAATGGTGCCAATCCGATCGCGATCATCGTGCCGTGTCATCGCGTTATAGGGAGCAGTGGAGCACTTACAGGATATGGGGGTGGGCTGCCTACAAAATTCTGGCTTTTGGCGTTAGAGAGGGAAAATAATGGTGCATAACACAACCCCGAAAGTGCCTTGCTTTCGGGGTTGTGTTATGCACCATTATTTTCGATAGTTTCCGGCCTGTGTCGTGAAAATTCTAAGCAAGCCATAACCGATGACTGCTGCTAGTCCAACCTCGATAATTGTCATCACAATCCAAACCCAGACTAAGGGAACGTGGGCGACCGCATTTGAGGCTGCCTTAGGATCAAGCGAATTATAGAGCAATGGGCCGAGGATAACAAGTGGAATTGCGAGAATGAGTAGGCAGCATGCTATAACAAATGCTGGTATAAGAATTCTCCACACACCGGAGTCGCGCAAGTTTTCCGTCTTTGCTGTACCATATGCTTGTCGCTGCTCACGAGCCTTAGCTTCGGGTGTAGCGGCGGCTCCCCCAGCACGGTCTGCGGCCTTTACCGCGTCTTCTAATGACTCGCCACCATGCTCTTTTGGAGCTTCTGCCTCGGATTTTGTGCCCGTTGTATTTGCCGCGTCCTGTACCTGTCCTGTCGTCTTTGACGAGGGTACGTTTGATAAAGAAGTTCTATCTTCCATTGATTAGCTCCCAACCACAAATGAAATGTATAATTTCTATTTAGCAGTATACCACGAAAGAGAAGAGCGGGATATGTTTTATTGGGTGCGTCTTCTCGCGCCCGCTCTGCCGAAGAACAGGAGGGCGAGTAAGAGCAACAACAGGCCCAGGAAACGCGGGTCTAAACTTGGGTCCAAGTTGAATTCTTGTGTTTTGAATACCTCGAACAGGCGTATTGTACAGACAACGCCCAGCACGGCAAAGAGCAATGCTGTTATACTATCCCAAAACGCCATACGCGGGAGGCTATCTATTCTTTGCCGAAGTGTTTTGCTTGTTAGGGGCAGCAAGAGCCAGAGCAAGCCAACTATTCCCAGCACTATATATGCCGCACTCTCAAATCCACTCATACGTTTTTAGTGCCTCGCTTTATACGAAAATCTGTCTCTACATATTTTAATGTTGCGTGACAAGTTGTCCATATGAGTCGGAGAAGGCCATGCCTTGCCCTGATAGCGTTCCTCCTATAGTAACAAGGGGCATGATCCGGTCGGTGCAAGAGTATTGCATGGAGGCAAAAACGTTATTTTGTGCAAGGGTTTGTAGTGCCGCGACGGTCCAGTCGTGCATAAAGGTGGTGTTATTGCTCTTGCCATCGTTCAGTGATGGTGTCGCATCGTAATTCCATTCAGTGATCATGATTGGGAGTGTTTTCCCTGTTGTGCTGATAATAGAGCGTGCATTCTGAATATGAAGTGTCCAATTTGCAAGATGAGCCATACATAGATTAGTCGTGGCATCAGGACGACAGGCGTACTCGTGCCAGCTTACTTCGTCCGGTAGTGTTGTGACATGACTAAGAAAGTAGGTGAGGTATGCCGCGTCATAGTGATAGTTGACAGGTCCAATAAACTGACCGTTCAATGCAGCTTTTTTGAGCTTTGGTACACTAATATTCCATTCCGCAGTGTAGACAGGAGCAGGAATACCGAGAAAATCATCTTCATTGCCAAATTCATAATAAACGACAGCATTGCCAAAAATGCGGTTCATATCGCTAATCACCAACATATCGCTCGCTTGTGATTGAGCATCCTGCTTGCTGTGTAGAATAACGAGTGGTACAGCGCCAAGATTTTTAATGGTTTGTGCCGCAAGCACATTTATCGACTCTGGCATGCCTGTTCGAATAGGCATGCGTATAATTCCGATATGGATTTGCTGCATGAGTGTTTGTGTTGCTTTCGAGGTAAGCACTCGATCGGTGCCGTCCATAAGCACCATGTTTGTGCCAAACAGCAAGGGTGAACCTACCACTGTCGAAGGCGGTGTTGTCGGCGGTGTTTGAGGTGTTCTGCCGCTTGGTGTGCCATTTGCTGTGGGCGTTGTCGTATCTGTTCCTGTTACTCCAATGTTGGCAACGGCTGTACTTGATGGTGAACTTGTCGCACTTGGCCTTAGAATAGGTGAGATAGTTGTTGAAATACTCGTACTTGTAGGTCTGAGAGAAACATGTATTTCTGCTTCTCTACGCGTTGACTTCGTGGAATGCGTAAGTAGGTAAGCACCTCCGCTCACCAGAATCAGGCTTATTGCAAGAAGAATAAGTAAGCCTGCATAACGTCTTTTCCCCCAAAAAAAGCGTTCATTAGCTGGCATAATGTGACACACTCCATCTAATTTTTTATCTCAATAAGGTCAGAAAAAATTGTCCTTGTGTAATATAGCCCCGAGTAGAACTATAGCACCTTCACGGCTCAAAGCTCATGTACTTGACAGAAAAATAGGACCTTTGCGTAAGGATATGTGATATAGCTTAAATAGAGGTTAAATAGTTCAATATAGTGATTGAGTATGAGGAATAGCAATTTAGCAAGAATAATTGTACTCATCTGTGATTTTGGAAGCAAGAGAACGGGTATCGTAAAAGACTGATTTGTGCTAGTATATTCATCTATGAGCGTCTCTTGAAGAGAGATAGAAAAGTAGGAACAAACACAATGATCATTTGGGGTTTTCGTAATAGTAATAAGGTGTTTGGGCAGATACAATATGTCTGTCCGCACTGCCGTAACAACTCATTTCATACCATCGTTCGCACACGACGCTGGTTCACCCTCTTCTTCATTCCAACTATTCCCTTTCGCACCGAGTTCATTTCGCGCTGCAATATCTGTGGGCTACAAACGGCCATTGCGGGTGAGCAAGTAAAGATGTGGTTTCCTAACGCTTGAAGACATTATCGAGGAGACAAAAAGCATTATGAGGTGGGAGTATCTTGTTGCTGACCTTACGGCAAAAGATAGTGAAACGTGGCAACTTATGCATATTGAGAGTCTGGAGAGACGTTCTAAAGTCAAAGAGACGGTAGGTTCTCTGGTAGCCTACTGCACAAAAATGGGAGAAGAGGGTTGGGAACTAGTTGGAGTAGCAGACAACGGTACCTCAGCTATGAGGCAACTGTTCTTTAAGCGACTCCGCAATGAGTAGCCCTTCGAGAAGGGCTTACTTCTACTGGGATGCTTGTCTGCTCTTTGGCAACGCCTCGAGAATTTCGTTACACAAATCGACACATTCGTCACAGATGTAGATGCCTGCCGGTCCTACAATGAGATTGCTTACTTGCTCCTGACTCTTCGCGCAGAAGGAGCAACGATAGACGATAGGTTGTATGTTTGTCTCTGGTACAGATAATGGAAGTTGATCTACTATAGTTTCGTGCAGGAATGTTTCGAGCTGTTGCTCGTTCTCGTCAGCTTGCTCTAAGAGAGCGTCATATTCTTGGTCGCTCAATGTGATTGTGATCTGATGTGACATGAGATATTCCCTCTTGCTTCTAGTAATGGCACTAGCCAATTGTAAATTTGCTACTCATCTAAAATGCTGGTAAAAATTTGTCCCATTGGACATGCAAATCCTGGGAGAAGAGGAGTTTCCAGAACATCATTCTCGTTGAAGGTCTTATAGAAAGTCAGCATGTCGTTTTTTCGACGGTAGGCATCAATCGTTTTTTCATACCAGTTGACAACCCAATACTCCTCCACGGCACGACGAGAGTATAATTCAAGTTTTACACTGCGGTCGCGTCGTGTGTTGTCTGAGCCTGGAGAAAGAATCTCAACCATCAGTTCGGGAGAGGCGTTGAGCTTTCCGTTTGGCTGCAAAGCAGTTTTCAACCGTTCA
>CAXTCR010000249.1:0-5754 GCA_964242555.1 uncultured Ktedonobacteraceae bacterium | reverse complement strand
CCTGACCAACCACAATCGCACAAAGTTCTTGCTCTAAGCGTTGAGCGGTGTCTATAAACGTTCTTATATCAGCTTCGGTTGGTCCTTCTGTCACCACAGTTTCAGCTCTATTCTTCTGCTGCGTGTTCGGATCGGATGAGAGCGATTCGCTTTGTTGTACCATAAATTATTGTTGCCCTTCTAACGTATCGAAGTAGCCATGCACAAGGTCTTTCATATCAGGTGAAATGCTGCTATTATCTATAGCATCATGAGCAGCCTGATTATACTGCTGGATAACCTGCGAATAAGGAACAGAGGAGCCACCTTGTACGACACCATTCTGACCATTTTCCTTGTTCTGTACGCTTGTACCGGAGCCTATTTGTCCTGGAACGGAGACTTGCTCACTCTTGCCCTTGTTATCTCCTGCACCATTTGCTCCACCAGTGCCACCAGTGCCTGAGCCCCCCTGTCCTTGACCATTACCTTGCCCCTGTCCCTGTCCTTGGCCTTGACCTTGCCCCTGTCCTTGACCTTGACCGTTACCTTGCCCCTGTCCTTTGCCCTGACCCTGTCCTGTATTCTGTCCTTGCCCTTGTCCTGGTATGGTAGTACCGTCGGTAGAGTCAGAGAAATTATTGGCACTTTGCTGAACGCTCTGAGCTACCTGCCCGATAGCAGCATCTTGAGCTTGCTCTGCTATATCTTGAGAGGATGCCTCATCAACCGCATTTGCAGCATCCGTCACTTCGCTAGATGTACCGCTTGCAACTGACTTGGCGAGTTGATGTAACGATTTGCTCAGCGCAGGATTGTTGCTGGCTTTATTGGCTGCCTCTTCAATTTGCTGCGCAAGTTTACTCCGCTGTGCAGGGGTAAGCTTACTTACTTGCGAACTCAGACTTTTTAGCGCGTTCGAGAGTTGTTTGCTGTTACCAGAGGCTAATGCTTGTCCAAGTGAGCTAAGTGTTGGATTATTGCTACTTTGTAGTGATGAACTCGCGCTAGCTCGACCTTGCACTTTGTTCGCTGTTTGTGGATTGCGTAGCTGGTCGAGTTTCGCTTGTGCCTCGGCTATAGCTTGTTGTGCCTCGGCATTGTTCTTCGCCTGATGAAGTTTTGCCTCAAGGTCCCGCAAAATTTGGTCGAGCTGCTTTTGCTGGGCTGGTGGAATCGCTGCTTGCTGTGCCAGATTCTGACGCGTTTTGTCAATTGCCTTTATTTGCTTTGCAATGTTGTTCTGAAATGTTGCCTGCTGTTCCAATATAGCATTCATAGGATTAGGAAGTACAACGAGCAGTGCGGTTAAGAGGATAAGTGTCGTTAAGACGACGACAAGAGAACGATGCGGGCGTAGGGAAAGTGTATGAGCGGGGCTGTGTTTTTTTAGCTGATCGAGTGCATCACGCCGTTGTAGCCTGGCAAGGACCGAAGGTTCATCGCCTAATTCCCATGCCGTACTCACACGATCATAGAGCGTAAGCTGTCTATCAACACGACGTGCGGCCCTCGCAAGCGATGGACGCCTCCAAAGAGCAAACCCAAAGGCAAGAAAAACACTCGCAAGAGCGAGACTCATAGCCCAATAGTTGACCGTGGCCCACGGAATGAGGCGCGAGAGCAAAAGAACAAGGCACGCCAGAAGTACTCCCAGCACACCACCACGCAGTGTCCAACGTACTACCTGCTGTAGAAGCAACCGTTGTTGCCACGGACGAAGTGCCGTAACAATACGTTCTCTATCAAGTGCTTCCTCTGTAGAACGTATCCTGTCTACAGGCATCATGGTTGTCATCTGTGAACCTTTCGTGTGACTTGCTTGCTTTCTCTATTGCTCTTCTTTCAATGCTTATGCAGGTGCTGTTGTTTTAGGTGTGGTTGGTACGTGCTGAATACGCTTTTTCTCCCGTCGAGGAAAACGCAGAAAGGGATTGGATTTAACAACGAGAACGCTCAAAAAGAAGAATAAGATTGTTGCAACAGCACTAATAAGCGAGTACGTTAGCCAGATTGGAAGATGCTGTGGTCCAACCGTGAACGGTGCTCCTACGCTGCTTGAATAGGTACTGAGCATGGCAACGACCGGATTCCATATATAAAAAAGTTCCTGATTTTGTCCACGATATCCTCCTGCGGCGAACAAGATAAAGATGATAATGAGAGGTGTTGCTATCCAGGTAATACCTGATATATACGAGACCACCGTTGAAACAGCAGGACGTGCAAATAGAGAAGAACAGAGCAAACCAAAGGTGCCAATCATGATAGTGGTTATGACGAAAACAAGGAGTGCAAGTAGGACTTGAGATGGTGATACACCACCGAAAAAGAAGACAAGGCTGAAGACTGGTACAGACGCTGCTATGAGAAACAAGGCGTTGACGAGCCCGGCAACAAGCTTGCCAGAAATAAGCGAAAAGCTTGAAAGCCGCGAGCATAACAAGAGATCGAATGTTTGACGCTCTTTTTCACCATTGACCGTTGTTGCGGTGAACGCTGGTGTGATAAACACAATGAGTGCGAGTTGCACCATCGAAAGGAGATAATAAAGCTGTCTTCCCACCTGGCTTAATCCATAGCTAGGGGAGTTATTAGCACCACTCGCGCGGCTGATGTAGAACCAGCCAAGTAATCCCATCAAGAGGATATAGACAATAATAACCCACATGGTACGTTCCCGGCGCAAACGTAAACGTAGTTCTTTTGTGAGTAGAGCAAGAAAGGTCATGATGGGCTATTCCCTTCAGTAATACTCATAAATACCTCTTCTAATCTTCCTCCACTACTACGTGGCGCGAACGAGACGATAGGTAGACCATGAGTAATCAGTGTTGCAAGCGTTCTATGCAAAGCACTATCATCGCCGACAAAGTCTGCTTGTATCAGTGTACTCTCGGAGTGAAGAATATTGCTAATATCTGGTTGATCTTTAAGAGCTTCAATCACATCTGATACGCGGTCTAGGACTCGAATTTCGAGTTGTCGTGCTCCATTGAGCCGGCGAGAAACCTGCTCAACATCGCCCGCTACAATGAGACGCCCCCCCTGTACAATGGCAACATCGGTACACATTTCCGCCAACTCTAGCAAAATATGTGAACTGATGATAACAGTTTTCCCCATCCCTTGCAATGTACGTAAAAGTTCGCGCAGTTCCACACGTGCGCGAGGGTCAAGGCCAGATGCTGGCTCGTCGAGTAAAAGTACCTCTGGATCGTGAACAAGAGCACGTGCCAGACAAAGACGTTGTTTCATACCTCGCGACAGCGTCTCTACTAATGCATCCCGTTTCGATGAAAGATCAACCAGTTCAAGCAGATCAGTGACAATTTGCTCTCTCTTCTGCCGGGGAATGCCATGAATACCTGCATAAAACTCAAGGTACTCCACTGATGTCAGATCAGGATAGACACCAAAGAAATCTGGCATGTAGCCCACTTTACGTTGCACCATGCTAGGGGATGCACTCACCTCCGCGTCCTCAAACCAGACTTGCCCTGAGCTAGGCGATAGTAAAGCGGCAAGGATACGTAATAGCGTTGTTTTGCCCGCTCCATTGGGACCAATCAGTCCGTAGATAGCACCTTTAGGAACGTTAAGGGTAAAGTCGCTGAGCGCACTGACATTGCGATATCGCTTCGAGATATTGCATACTTGTATCATCATCCCAGTTGTAGTGGCTTGTGTCATCTATCCGTCCTCCTCACAACGTACCCTGTAGTTGTAACAGCGGCTTATTGAAAACGGTCATACCCTTTGGCGTCGTATCTGTATTTACAAGTTGTACAAGGACGCGGTTCGCTGAACTCACATAGACTTGAGCATTTTGTACTGTTACCATATATTGACTGAGAGTAAAGGTGTCCCAGGTGTCCTTCTGCCAATTGTAAAGCTTTACTTGCAAATGATTCGCGTCAACAAATGCTTGTCCTGTGTTTGACGCTGGTATTATTTGATTCAGATTGACTATCTGCCCTATTGTGAGAGTGCTCGCATGAAATTGAGTACTTCCTAGTGCAGTATATTCATATGTCATACTTCCAGCACCCATTGTATAGACTCCAGGCGAGACCGTCTGTGCGTTTGATCCTTGTACATCAATAAGTTGACCAGACAGCAATGATGGTGTAAGTGTAAGTCCTCCAGTAAACGAGACCGGAAGTGGTGTTCGCACGAGGATCTCCTGTTGGCCTGCTGAATGATTGCCATTGATAGTGACATTCGTAGCAAGATCAGATTGTGGGTTAGCCCAGCCAATCAATGTTGCAGGGGCATTGGCAACAGTTAATGGATCATGATCTTGAAACAAGTTCTGAGGAACATCGCCACCACCTCCACTCAACGTAGCTGTACTTCCGCTTGCTAAAAGAGGTCCACCCCCTGTACGGATTGTACGAATACGTGCTACCTGAACATTGCTTACTTTCGCTTGATAACAAACACCATTCGTATTGCAATATGTGCTTCCACTACCAACATTACTGAGTGAAAACAAAACTGACAAACGACGCTGTATTTCATCTTGTGGTATTGGCCCTCCATTAGTAGGTCCATTGAAGGACGGTTGACCGTGACCAGCGGCAATTTGGCTTACCAACGATTGAGGTGGATAGTTGCTAAGACTTGGACTAGTAAGCGCAAGTCGTATGTGTTTTGTTTCTCCTACACCTAAACGCTCAAGTGGTACATATTGATTTCCAATGAGAACACCTGCATCTTCTAGTGTATAAGGCAGAGTGTTCGTAACGGTTCCAGTCAACGTACCACTTGTAACGCTCAAATGCGAGGTAATATTTCCTTGTAACTGACGGTCACGTTCGGAGACAATGGAACGTAGTGTCCAAATATCGACGCCTTGTAACGTAACATTCGTCGCATTTTGCTGTGTTGTAATCGTTGTCTGCCCCATTGAGGAATCTGTTGATTGATATTGTGACGTTGCTTGATTTGGTTGTATCAAGCTTTCCCCTGGAACATGTATCTGGAAATCGCCTTGATTCGGAACAAAAACACCAAGATACGTTGTAATATGCGCATTTGCATTTGGCGTTGTGCTATCCCCTAACTGTACAATCGAAATGCTGTCGTTAACGATTGTCGTGCCTTTTTGCTGTAAGGCAAAACCATACGTGAGTAGTGAGAAGACAACAATGGTTGCAAGCGCAATGCGCCAACTCCAATCTCGTTTCTTTAAGCGTCGTACTAATAGCAAGCGTAGAGGACCTAGCACAAGAATGTAACTGAGCAATAAAACGAGAATAAGCCAGATAGATGGATAGGCATTGGGTAGGAGCGATTGCAAAACTCCTGTAAGTGCTTGACTATAGACTTTGCTTGTGCCAACAACACCCGCCGAATTTCCATTTGTCTGATTTTGTGACTGCGTTAACGCCGCATCGCCGAGCGTGCGAAGCACAATGCCCTTCCACACAGAGGATGCGCCAGACCATCCTACAATCGGAGCCAGTGTTGGATCAAAGGCGAGATAAAATACATTGCCTTCCCCGATACGAGCCTGTACAAGCAGTGGATCCGGACCGGCAGTAAGAAGCACAGTACCTCTCGTCGCAGTTCCTGTACTTATTATCACAGGTGATGGTGCACCTTCTTTTGCATTATTCTGATCGGCGCCATCCTTTATAGAAGAACCATCTATTGGGATCAGTCGTGTGCCTGCTGGTATCATCGTTGTGTTGCTAAGCGTGATAGGAATGAAGTTTGATGGCAGAGAAGTAACGGTTCGTCGCCATTCTGGACCGCCGGCAATAACGA
>CAXTCR010000248.1:0-5769 GCA_964242555.1 uncultured Ktedonobacteraceae bacterium | reverse complement strand
ATGCCCTGCGTGCTGCTCTTCTTTCTTCTGTCTCGCATGACCTGCGCACTCCCCTCTCGTCGATAAAGGCCGCGGCATATAGCCTGCAAGAGAAGGACATCACCTGGGACGAGGAGACGCGCCATAGCTTCGCGGAAACCATCGAACGCGAGGCCGACCGTCTCAATCGTCTGGTTGGCAACATCCTAGACATGTCGCGTATCGAGGGTGGAGCACTCAGGCCCGAAAAAGAGTTGTACCCTCTGGATGAATTGGTGTATTATGTCGTCAATCATATGCAGTTTTCGCTCAAGGACCGCGAGGTGCGCATCTCTGTGCCCGATACCTTGCCACCAGTTGCTCTCGATTTCCCACAGATAGATCAGGTCCTTACCAACCTGCTCGAAAATGCTGCGCGCTATACTCCTCCACACTCGCCTATAGAGATAAGCGCGGTTGAGCAAAGTGGCGATGTGCTTGTGAGCGTGGCTGACTCCGGTCCAGGTATTCCCGGAGAATATCTTGAGCGCATCTTCGATAAATTCTATCGCGTCTCCGGTGCAAAACAGAAGGGAACGATGGGTACGGGACTTGGCCTGGCAGTCTGTCGTGGTCTGATCGAGGCGCACGGCGGCCACATCTGGGCCGAAAATCGGCAAGGCGGAGGCGCTGTTTTCCGCTTTACACTTCCATTAGCAAAGACAAGGGTTCTGGCATGAGTAAGGGCAGTAGTCGTATTCTAATTGTAGACGATGAAAAAGAGATTCGACGGGCGCTGCAGCGTCATCTTGTCGCGCATGGTTTTGACGTAACCGTGGTTGGCAGCGGCGAGGAGGCACTGGACGAAGTGGCGCTCCACCGTCCCGATTTGATGCTGCTCGATCTTGGCTTACCGGGCATGAGTGGCCTCGAAGTATGCCGGCGCGTCCGTGCGATCTCTAATTTGCCCATCATCGTGCTATCCGCTAGAGATGCTGAGCGCGATAAAGTCCATGCCCTCGTCGATCTAGGAGCCGATGACTACATCGCAAAGCCCTTCGGCATTGATGAGGTCCTTGCACGTATTCGCGTTGCCCTGCGTCACGTCGCGCAACTGCAAGATTCGTCCGACTCGACCTTCGTATCTGGGCCGCTCAAGGTCGATTTCGCGCAGCGTCTGGTCTTCGTCGATGGCCGCGAAGCAAAACTCACGCCGACAGAATACGATTTGCTCTCCGCGTTAATCAAGAATAGCGGCAAGATTATGACGCGGCAAATGTTGCTCTCGCAGGTCTGGGGCACAGGGTACGGTACGGAGGCGCACTACCTGCATGTCTATATTGGTCAACTGCGCCGCAAGATTGAGCCTGACCCCACACATCCACGCTTTATCATCACCGTCTCTGGCGTTGGCTATCGCTTTCATACTGAAGATGCGAGTGTTCAGAGCAAAGAATAACTAGCCAAATATCTTTAGAAATTATTGAGTCTTCCCCCACTTCCTCTTACCCCATCTTGAGTAGTCCCTCTGTATACTACCAATAGGTCACATATTCTTACATTAGTATGCAGAAGGGAAACTTCATTATGAGTGGTGCGCGCATCTTACTGGTCGAAGATGACGAGGGCCTTGGTGACGTTGTGTTCCGTAATTTACAGGCACGAGGTCACGATGTGACTATCGCGACCGATGTACAGAGCGCGCTGACGCAGTTACACCTGCACACCTTCGATCTTACCTTCCTGGATATCAACCTGCCCGATCAAACTGGCTGGGATGTGCTGCGTATCGCGCAGCGCGAAGGAGACCTGCGCCCTCAGCAGATCGATGGTCAGGGTGAGAAATTGCCTGTCGTGATTATGTCGGCGGTGCGTGTAAGTCCTAATCGCCTCACAGAATTTCACCCACTTGCCTATCTACCAAAACCCTTTCCAATGGAGGCCCTGATTCGCTTCGCATCAGATGCCGCACGGCGTAAAGAGGGTGATGTCGAGGCGGGTACGAGTAAGAATGATGTGGCTGAACTGTTTGAGGAAGCATAGCAGACTCTGGAGAAATACTATGTCAGGTATCGTGCTGGATTTGTTTATTATTGTCGTGTCAATTGCCTCGTTCGTTGTGCTGATTGGCTTCGTTCGAGCTTGCGATCTGTTGTAGGAGGACCATATGACGAATACACCTATCGAGTATATCCTCGTTGGTATTGTAACGTTGGCAATCGCTGTCTATCTGGTCATCGCGCTGCTTGCACCAGAAAGATTTTAGTTGTGAGGTGAAATTATGCCCGCTGTCCTGAGTAGTGTGTTACAGGTGCTGATTTACCTGGCTCTTATTCTACTCGTAACGAAGCCACTCGGTCTCTATATGACACGTGTGTTCGCGGGTGAACGGACGTGGCTCTCGCCCGCCCTCGTTCCCGTAGAACGCTTCTTTTATCGCCTTGCCGGTGTCAATCCCGACGAGGAGCAAAAATGGACGACCTATACCATCGCTATGTTGCTTTTCAGTCTGGTCGGCCTATTAATTCTTTACATTCAATTACGCGCACAGCAATTACTACCGCTCAATCCTGCGGGAATGCTTGCGGTAGAACCATCCCTTGCCTTTAATACTGCTGTGAGCTTTACTACCAACACTAACTGGCAAAACTACTTAGGTGAGCAGACGATGAGCTATCTCTCGCAGATGTCCGGTCTCGCCTTCCATAACTTTGCCTCGGCTGCTACTGGTATCGCGCTTGCCGTTGCTTTTGTACGCGGTCTGACACGCAAGAGTGCACAGCACATCGGCAACTTCTGGGTCGATATCACACGCTGTATTCTGTACATCCTGTTGCCCATCTCTATTATTGGCGCCCTCGTCCTTGTCTCCCAAGGTGTAGTACAGAATTTCAATACGTACACGACCTTTACAAACCTTGATGGCGTTAAGCAGGTGATCGCACAGGGACCTGTGGCCTCGCAGGAGTTCATCAAAGAGTTTGGTACCAACGGTGGCGGCTTCTTTAACGTCAACTCCGCCCACCCATTTGAGAACCCTAATGTATTCACCAATATGCTTGAGATAGTGGCGATCTTCGCTATCCCTGCTGGCCTGTTCTACCTGTTCGGCAAGATGGCTGGCGATACGCGTCAGGGCTGGGCGCTGTGGATTGTGTCCGCTATCATCTTCTTGGTTGGTATCTCAATTGCACTTCCTGCAGAACAACTTGGCAATCCCCAACTGGCACAACTTGGCGTCAATCAAACCGCAACAGCTGCACAAAGCGGCGGCAACATGGAGGGCAAGGAGGTGCGCTTTGGTATCGCACAATCCACGCTCTTCGCTGTTGTGACAACTGATGCATCATGTGGTGCCGTTAATGGCTTCCATGATAGCTATACACCAATTGGTGGACTTGTACCCCTGGCGAATATCGCGCTTGGCGAACTTGTCTTCGGTGGTGTTGGCTCTGGCCTGTACGGTATGCTCATCTTCGCTGTGCTGGCAGTGTTTATCGCGGGCTTGATGGTAGGACGCACACCCGAATACCTCGGCAAGAAGATCGAGCAAAAAGAGATTAAGATGGCCGCACTTGCCATTCTCATTTTGCCTGCTTCAATTCTGCTCTTCGCCGCGGCTGCCATTGTGCTTCCGGCTGGTCAAAGCTCTATCGCGAATGCTGGACCGCATGGACTATCCGAGGTGCTTTACGCCTATACCTCGACCACAGGCAACAACGGCTCGGCCTTTGCGGGTCTAAATGGCAACACCCCGTTCTATAACTGGACGCTTGCCTTCGCCATGATTATTGGACGTTTCGCCTTCGTCGTTCCGGTTATGGCCCTCGCCGGTTCACTTGTACGCAAACGCGTCGTGCCTGCTGGCTTAGGTACCTTCCCCACGACTGGTCCTCTGTTTGTCGCTCTCGTGATTGGTGTGATTGTCATTGTCGGTGCCTTGACATACTTCCCCGCCTACGCGTTGGGACCGATTGTCGAGCATTTGCTGATGCTAGCAGGAAAGACATTCTAAGATGAGTACAAGTGTAGTAGAGTCTCCTCAAGAGGAGACGCCAGAGACGAAACAGTGGAAAACACGGCGCAAGAGCACATCAGCCATCTTTGATGCGAACATTATCCGGCGTGCGGTCGGCGACTCGTTCAAAAAATTGGACCCACGCGTACAATTGCGCAATCCTGTGATGTTCGTCGTTGAGGTGGGCAGTGTCATCACTACCATCGAATTTGTGCGCCTACTGATTCAGACGCTTTCGCAACCTAAGGCCGATGGACGGCTAGTAAGCGAGACGTTTTTTGTGCTGGCTATCGCGATCTGGTTGTGGTTCACTGTCCTCTTCGCGAACTTCGCCGAAGCAATGGCCGAGGGACGCGGCAAGGCACAGGCCGATACGCTCCGGCGTACACGCACAACCACGCTGGCGAAGAAACTTGCGAGTGCTGATTTCGCCAGCAAGGTGCAAGAGATTGCCGCCCCCGATCTACGCAAAGGCGACTATGTGCTGGTCGAGGCCGGAGATGTCATTCCCGGTGATGGCGAGGTCGTTGCTGGTGTTGCGTCGGTTGATGAGTCAGCAATCACAGGTGAGTCCGCCCCAGTTATTCGTGAGAGCGGCGGCGACCGCAGCGCGGTAACGGGTGGTACGCGTGTGCTCTCTGACCAGATTGTGGTGCAGATCACGGCTAATCCCGGTGAGACCTTCCTTGATCGCATGATCGCCCTTGTCGAGGGCGCTGCCCGTCAGAAGACACCTAACGAAATCGCGCTCAACATCCTGCTGGCAAGCCTGACCATCATCTTCTTGCTTGCCGTGGTCACGCTGGAGCCATTTGCCATCTACTCGGGCGAGGCAGTCTCTATCACGACCCTGATCGCGTTGCTGGTCTGTCTCATTCCTACCACGATTGGCGGCCTGCTTTCCTCGATTGGTATCGCGGGTATGGACCGCATGGTACAGCGCAACGTGCTTGCCATGAGTGGGCGCGCGGTTGAGGCGGCGGGCGATGTCGACGTGTTGCTGCTCGACAAAACCGGCACGATCACGCTTGGCAATCGACAGGCCAGTCGCTTTGTCCCGATTGCAGGTGTTGACGAGCATGATCTGGCGGAGGCAGCATTGCTCTCTAGCCTTGCCGATGAGACGCCCGAAGGCCGCTCTATCGTTGCCCTTGCACAGGAACGCTATGGCCTACAGGCGCGTGAAGACGATAGCTCAATGACCTTCATCCCGTTTACCGCGCAGACCCGCATGAGTGGTGTAGATATGGCTGGCAGCATACCTGGAGCCGTTCGCTCGATCCGTAAAGGCGCAGGTGACTCGGTTGCCGCCTATGCGATGGAGAGCGGTGGCACGCGCAACGCGGAACTCGATGAGCTTGTCAATAGTATCGCTAAGGCTGGTAGTACTCCACTCGTGGTCGCCGAAACGACATCTGGTGGCGGCGATGGACATGCTCGTCTGCTTGGCGTGATCGAACTGAAGGACATCGTGAAGGGTGGTATGCGCGAGCGCTTCGAGCAGCTGCGTCGTATGGGTATTCGCACCGTTATGGTGACTGGCGATAATCCGCTCACGGCCTCTGCCATCGCGAAAGAGGCGGGGGTTGATGACTTCTTAGCGCAGGCCACACCAGAGACAAAGATGAAGCTGATTCGCGAACAGCAGGCGGGTGGTCGCCTTGTGGCTATGACCGGTGACGGCACCAATGACGCTCCAGCACTTGCTCAGGCCGATGTCGGTGTGGCGATGAACACGGGTACGCAGGCGGCGAAAGAGGCGGCCAATATGGTTGATCTCGACTCGAACCCGA
>CAXTCR010000247.1:0-5909 GCA_964242555.1 uncultured Ktedonobacteraceae bacterium | reverse complement strand
GGGTTTGGTTTTCCAGGCTTACAGCCTATAACAGCTCGCGCTGGTGACGTTCTGCTTCACAATACCCGCCTTGTACATGGTTCACATCGAAGCCGAGGAACGGCCTTACGTCGTACACTCTACTACGAATTCCAGTCTTTAAGCGAACTATTGAAACAAGGTGGTCCTCGCCCCAATCATCCTGTGACAAACGAATGGATCCAAGATCGTCTACGACTGCTCATGCGTGCGATTGATGCCCGCCGTGCTTGCCCTTATGCACAAGGGGAAACACCTTACCCCTACCATGTGCCAGCAGGGTACGATGTTGCTTGGCCACAAACAGACGAACAAGTAAACCTGCGACCAGCTCTTGGATACAACAAATACATCTAGCAGTTGTAGACGTACGCTACCAACTCGATTATGGCCTTGTTGTACACACAATAGCCTAATTGAGTTGGTAGCAACGCAATAAGAGCAGTTGTAAGAGGGCGAGTAATGCGAAATCAAAAGCACATACTTCATTTCGACGACATAAACGCTGGCCACGAAGCAATGGGCTTTATAGGACGCACCGACCTGCTAGACTTTCATGTCTACACACTTGAAGAGACCTATCCGTCGACTCGCAAGTCCATGCCACCCTATACCACCCGTTTTTACTGCATTGTGTTTCTTGAGGAAAATTCGCACGATGCGGTAATTGATAGTAATACAAGGCACCTACTAGGTCTCAGCAACACTATTTCCTTTCAATCACCAGGACACGTCTCCTCATGGATACGAGGTGAGGCCCAAAGAGTGTTTATTCTCTATTTTCAGCCAGAATTTCTGAACCATCATCCAATACCGCTTTGGGATGGCTTTAGGAGCTTTAAATGAATACACAGCAACAACCAGATAGGACCGTCGTCTTAGTAACGGGCGCCAGTCACGGTATCGGCTTAGAGGTATGCCGTCAGCTAGCACAACAGGGCATGACAGTGCTTTTGACAGCACGAAATAGCGCGAAAGCCGAGGCCGCCGCGCAACCATTAGTCGCAGCAGGACTAGATGTACGCCCCTATGCTCTCGATACCACGAACGACGAGAGCGTTCATCAGCTTGCACACACTATAGATGCAGAATTCGGTAGATTAGACGTGCTTGTAAACAATGCCGCTGCCTTCGTCGATTGGACCGAGAAAGCAAGTACAGCCGACTTGAACGCTTCTCACACCATCTTCGAGACAAACCTGTTCGGCACATGGCGCGTCAGCCAAGCATTCCTTCCCTTACTCCGCAAGAGCAAGCATGCACGACTCGTCAACGTCTCAAGTGGAGCCGGATCCCATGGCGATCCAGCCTTTGGACTACCGACAAATGCAGGCGCGGTTGCAAGCTACGGCATCTCTAAAGCCGCCATCAACGCGTTAACAACAAAGTTCGCCTCCGAACTAGCAGGCACAGGTATTCTAGTCAACGCTGTCTGCCCCGGCTTAACCGCTACCGCCCCCGGCATGGAGGCAATGGGTGCAGGCCCCGTCGAAAAAGGAGCCTCAAGCATCATATGGGCCGTGACGTTGCCAGATGACGGTCCAGCCGGTGGTTTCTTCCGCTATGGGAAACCACTGCCATGGTAATCATGCTCTCTCACTATAGCTGTATAAAGCAAATCCCCTCGTTGCACGTGTGCGCAACGAGGGGATTTGCTTTATACGGCTATAGTGTGTACTCTTCTTACAGGGCGCGAGAAATTCCCAATCTCAACCTCCGGCACCTCACGCTTCAGCATCTCGATCATCGCCCGCATACCCAGTGCCTTGCCCATCGTATCGAGTGCTGGCATGCGCGGCAACAACACCTCCGGGTCGATATTCAAATTACGCAGTTGAATCAGCCTCAGTTTCGTCTCCCTCACAAACGCGATGAGCGCCTCAACCTCACGCTCACGATCAATCATCTCAGGAAAGCACAGCAGGTTGATTGACGTATACAAGCCTGAGTCGTTCGCCCTCTTCAGCGACTCCTTGACATCCTCAAAAGTATAACCAATGGGCCGGTAATACGCGTTATAGGTCTCAGTATGCCCCGAGATCGTGCTAGTGCGTAGTGTGTCTAACCCCGCGTCATACAGTCGTTGCAGCCAGCGCGGATTGCTAGAGTTGGAGTTAATATTGATAACGCCCTTCTCCGTGCGCTCGCGAATCGCTTTGATAGCCTGCTCGATACGTCTCCATTGCAGCAGTGGTTCGCCCTCACACCCCTGACCAAAACTGACAATCGCGTCCTCCGCGCTCTCCAGGTGTGGAACAGCCACCTCGACGATCTCATCCACGCTCGGCACAAATGTCAGCCGGTCCTGCGGCGAGATCAAACCCTCGTCCTCTTCCTGCTTTGAGATACACCCAATACAGCGCGAGTTACAGCCCGGAGACACAGCAATTGCCATCTCCCAGCGTCCAAAGAACAAGTTACTTGCCGTTGGACACGAATAATCAAGCGCACAATGCGCGTGTTGCGCGATAACACGATTATTGGGATACGCAGCTTGCTTCTCACGCACCAGCCGCTCTAGCTTCTGCCGTGGAAACGAACGTGAGAGCCATTTGCGTGGCTCATCCGTTTTAATTGCGGCAAGATACAGCCTTCCATTCATCCCCGCGACAGCACTATAGCCAAAGAATGGCAGCGGCTCGGCATTCGGAACCTTCTCATAAGCAGGCAAGAGCGTACGTGTATAGCCAATCGGCAACAATGCCGCTAACGCCCATCCGCGTGTAGCTGGCAACACCGAACGTTTCCCATTGCGCCTCTGCCCAACCGCGAGACGCTCCGGCATCATCGAAAATGTAACCCCATCCGGCGCGGGTATCAAATCCCCCGCGTCAAGCGGACGCCCATCAAAAGCAAGCGCCCTCAAACGAGGCTCTTCATGTATCTCCCCATCCGGAGAACTATAAACAAGATACGGCGTTGACATGATCTTCCTTATATCAATGCATTGGCGGCGGCGTGGCGGGAATGCTTGGATTTGTCGTCCGTTGCTCCTCCCCTATCACATCATCAAAGAAGCGCGGAAAACTGCCCGTAGCACTCGTCTGCGCCTCTGCTGCCACCCGCAACTCTAATTCTTTGGTTTCTTCATACACAAAACTCAGCAAAATATGCTCTCCTCGCATCGTCTGTGTCATGTGCCGCACACGCGGTTGCTCGCTCTCCATCCATGCGTTGACCATCGCTTCCAGCGCAGACATACTATCGCCACAATCTGTACTATCAAAACCCTTGAATTTATACATTGGCGTTTCCTTTCACCACGGTCAACATTCCAACCTTCGTAGGAACCCTAGCGCGTCCGCGCACGAGCGAAGGCTTGTGCGCGTCCCCATTGATTCCCCAAACGCACCACTAACAGTGGCTTCCTCCCTAAACATTGAGCAGTATTGTATCATCTCTGTATAAAGTTGACAACGGAAGGGTTAGAACAGGGTACATATGCAACAAGACTCCCCAATTCTTGAGTTTGATAACAATCCCGAGGCCATCCTCAATCCACGCAAGACGTTCCTTGCACAAGATATACCACAACACGCTGTAGCATGCTTCTTCCAGGATGTGATTACGACGCTTGTCCAAAAGCACGATGCACGGCTCCTTGGGCATTTGGTAAGCGAGATCGGTAATCAACCAGTGTATGAAGTCACTATGGCGGGAAAAAGACTTGTCGTCTTTCACCCTGGCGTTGGTAGCTCTCTTGCCGCTATCAATTTTGAAGAGGTCATTGCGCTAGGTTGCACAAAATTTATTGCCTGTGGCGGTGCAGGTGTGCTCGATGGCACGCTCGCGGTTGGCCACATCGTTGTGCCGAACGCCGCTGTACGCGATGAAGGGACCTCCTATCACTACCTGCCAGCATCACGCGAAGTCTCCGCCAGTCCCAAAGGCGTTGCCGCCATCGAAGAGGTGCTAAAAGAACATAATTGTAACTACGTTGTCGGAAAAACATGGACAACCGATGGTCTCTACCGCGAAACACGTGCCAAGGTGCAACGTCGCCGTGCCGAAGGCTGCCTCACCGTCGAGATGGAAGCCTCGGCATTTTTTGCTATAGCCCAATTTCGTGGCGTCACCTTCGCACAACTCCTCTACAGCGGCGACGACCTAAGCAGCGAACAATGGGACTCGCGTCACTGGACAACTCACACCACCGTACGTGAAAAGCTGTTCTGGTTATCCGCCGAAGCCTGCCTACGCCTCTGAAATGCTTATGCAGACTTCTCCGCCTCTTCCGAAGGCACCGTAAAATGTATCTCTAGCGCCTTGTTGACAAACTTTGCCACAGTCGCCTCTTGATTGGCAAGCACGCTGGGAAGGGTAATATCGCGCTTGAAATTGCCGATCTCTATAATCATCTCGTCGCCGCGCTTGGTCATCACGACCTTGTTCATCTCAACATGTGGCAGGGGCAGACGCAACACATAGATGTCGCCCTGTCTCGCCACCTCCTGCACGGCTCCACGATAAAAGACCTGCGTTGGATCCTTTTCACCAAAGATGGTCTCGCCAAGCTTGCCAAGTCCATCGATGCCAAGCACCTCACGCGAGTAGTAGGGCGCCTCCCAGATTGGCAGCGGAGCAAAAGTGTCATGAATCTGTTGCCGCAGCTTCTCCTGTGTCGCATACATCTCTTGCATAAAGCTGTCCTTGTAGTCACCGGCTTGTAACACCCGGTTACACACCACTCCGTCGATAGGATAGCCAAAGAGCGCGAGATACGTCTCGGCACGCAATGCCTCTTTGATCACCATCCGTTCAGGATTGACGACAGGCCGGTACGAACTATACTCGGGATCACTTAGCACCGCCCGCAGTGCTGTGACACGCTCACTCAACGTAGTAAGTGACGCCATTACATCCGTTGAAGGCACAAGCGCCTTCAGTAGTGGTCGCGCCAGGTTGAGCGGACCATTCTGCATATTCGTAAAACGGCTCGCATACCACTGAAACGTATCGGGCATGCTCAGTAGGCGCACAGTTTCGCCCGTCGGCGCTGCATCGATGACCACAACATCAAAATTGCCCTCTTGCGCGTTGCGATAAATATTGATCAAACTGAATATCTCATCCATGCCTGGAACGAGCGCCAGTTCCTCCGCCATCACCACGTCCATCCCACGTTTGCGCAGCACCTTACTCATCGAGTCCTGTACCTTCCCCCATCCCCGGCGCATCTCGTCCAGCACATTGACCTCCTGCGCCCACAGATTTGTCGCCAGTTCCTGCGGTTCAGAAGTTAACGGCGTTTGTAGACAATCGGCAAGACTATGGGCAAGATCAGTACTGACAACAAGTGTGCGCCTTCCCAGTGCCGCTGCACGCACAGCGGTCGCAGCAGAAACAGTCGTCTTCCCAACACCACCTTTTCCCAAATAGAGTATAATACGCAAAGGGTTCAAAGAACTCTTTGTACTTTTGTCATTCGTTGAAGCCATAATCGTCCTTGCTAACAGTATTTTATGTGTGTGCAGTCGTGCGTCACTATAGCGAGAAGCCCGTACGCGAGACCTTATAGGAGTGTTTTACACATGTACGTCTACCATATCATTTAGTTCTAGCTTCATACAAGTTTGCCCAAACTCAACAAAAAATATTACCAGTAATTCACCTGAAATGCGTCTACCCTAATGTAGGGAGCATAATAATTGGTCCATCCGATGTAGGGGCCTTATTTATAACGCCCGCGCACAAGCGAAGGGATGCACACGTTCCGTAACGACTTAACGGATGACCAATACTGCCCGATTAAAAATAAAATGAAAATACACGACGAACACTCACAAAAGTAGTAGCCCTACCATAAACTGAGCTTCTCGTGTATAGTAGGGCTAGCCCCCATAAGCGTTAACGTAAGCTGAAGGGAGGTCTGTGGGTGAGCCAGGGCGCCC
>CAXTCR010000246.1:0-5917 GCA_964242555.1 uncultured Ktedonobacteraceae bacterium | reverse complement strand
CAGTGAGAGGCTGGAAGGCGAATTCGCTTTCCAGCCTCTCACTGTTCTTCTATAGCGCTCTATCTAATGATATTTAGCTATGGACGTTGGGATGTTTCCTTTTCAGGAACGACTCTATTGCCTGCAGAAGCTGCTGTAACGGATGTTGCATTACGACTACGCCCTAATGCTACTCCTGCACCCAGACCGGCAAGGAGCGCTACAATGCCAACCAGGATAGGTACCCATACAGGAATACCAGACGATGCTTGTGTAGTAGTTGTCGCAGCGGTAGATGTCGTTGCAGCGGTGGCACCTGACTTTACTGTGAAGGTGAATGCGCCTTGATCGGGGTCGTTGTCGTCCGACGAGACGTTGTTCCAACGTACGATGTAGGTACCATCTTTCTCGGGCTTAATGTTCACAGACATTGTTTGTGGATTGTTTACATCAAACTTGGCGTCGCCTGTGCTGATCAAATCACCGCTTGGACCATAGACAAACATGTTGCTGTCTTTTGCATCGGTTTTCATATTCTCAGCGGTAAATACGGTAACGGTTGTTGGAGCGGTAGTGATGGTCGAGCCAATTGCCGGTATCGCCTTGTTCACTTTTGCGTGAAGGGCAATGGTTGAATGCGCGGATGCAACTCCAAAGAGAGCGAAGAGGAGTCCACAACTTAGAGCCAGCGCTGTAAGAAGACGTGTGCTATAACGTGCAATATTCATGGATGAATACCCTTCTTGAGAGGTGAGCAGGACTATGCAAAGATTTTAAAATTTATGTCTCTAGCAGCGTTTTAGTCCTCTGCTCTATAACCAATATACTCATACCTTACTGCAATCAGCATAAGATGCCTATAGGGAAAAGTCCCTATCTTTCACCTTATTCCTCTCGAAGAGGATGTCACGCATGAACGTGTTCAGAATAATGATCGTGAGTATGACTGTGACTATGGTTATGAACTGTTGCTCCCCTCTCGAAACTCGATAGCTCATATGCATAACCAATGCAGGCTCTGAGGCAATTAGGCCATGCTATTTTCTTTTGACCGAAGCCATAGCCGACGTGCTCAATCGTCATTGGGGCCATCTCAAAGCGGGCAACTGCTGCGAGTATAGCGGCACCTGTCGGAGTGACCAGTTCGCCCTCGATAGGGCATGGAACCCACGGAGCCTTTGCACTGCGTAAGATTTCAAGTGTTGCAGGGGCGGGCAATGGCATCATACCGTGTGCCATGCTGAGATGACCGCGTGTAAATGGCAGAGGGGATGCATATACCTGCTCTATTTGCAGGGCATCCAGCGCGATGGCGGCACCTGTAATGTCAATAATGGCATCTATTGCCCCTACCTCGTGAAAGTGTATTTCTTCCAAGGATACGCCATGCACATGCGCCTCTGCCTTGCCAAGCGTTTGGAAGATTGCAATGGCAGTATCGCGTACCGTATCTGACAAATGTGCGGCTTGTAGAAGTTTGACGATATCGGAGAGATGACGGACCTCTTGTTCCTGCTCCGCCAGCTTGACATCGAACTTGGCTCCACGTATACCTTTATCAGAAAACAGCTCTAATGTAAGCTCATAACCCTCAAGATGTAGTCCTGCAAGACTATCCTTTAGCTTTTCGAAAGACAAGCCTGCGTCAAGCATTGCACCAAGAAACATATCGCCGCTAATACCTGAATGACAATCTAAATACAAAACTTTCTTCATTAGGAGCATCCCTTTACGTGTTTAAGGATTGGAGAATGATAGCTTTGATTTCATCATATCATAGGTAAGAAGTGGCGAAAGGGAATTTTTAGCAAAAACAAAAAGAAGCTATATGCAGGCGCACTGTGCCATCCCCGAACAGATAAACTGCATCTCTAACTTCTTGTATAACCATACGAAAACTACTACGAAGTGGATTACATGGTATACCTTATACATGTGACTATTTGCTTCTTTTCACTTCGTAGCAGCTTTTCACATTGCACTTAGTAGCGCAAAAGGCTGGTTAGACCTTTTCTTCAGATGATGATTGTTCTTGAGTAGATAGTAGCTCAATACCAGAAGCATCAAAACAATTGCTGTAGGTACATAGCCGCTTATGCCGTAGATGGTGTTTGAAGCATCCGGTTTAACCAGTGTTCTTAGCATCTTTACATCCTTTGTCAGTACAAAACTCTTAGTGTGGTATAACAACGTTATGTATAAAAGCGAGAAGCATTGCTTAGAGCAAGGGGAATGGTATGTCTACGAATATGCCTGATATGCATGATCGGTTGAAGCTGCTGCAGCAGTATAAGCATATTGCGATTGTCGGGGTATCAGCCGACCCGTACCGACCGAGTCATTTTGTGGCGATTTACATGCAGGCGGAGGGATATGATATTATTCCAATCAATCCGCGTTATGCGGGGCAGACGCTGTTGGGGAAGCGGGTATATGCGTCGTTGACTGAAGCCAAGAACGCCGGGGAGCAGATCGAGATTGTGGATGTGTTTCGCAAGGCAGAGGACACGCCGCCGATTGCTGATGAGGCGATTGCAATTGGGGCGAAGGTGCTGTGGCTGCAGCTTGGCGTGCGCAATGAGGAGACGGCTAGGAAGGCGCAAGCGGCAGGGTTGGAGTATGTGGAGGACCGGTGCGTGAAAATTGAGCATGCGCGTTTCTTTGGGGGCTTGCATACAGTTGGGTTGAATACAGGTGTGATTTTGGCGCGTAAGGTGCAATAGTTTCGGGTTGTACTTGCTGCTCTATCCTGTTATGTTTAGTGTGACACATACACTTTTTTGTGCTACACTTTTCTTTGGTACAATTTTTAGCTTTCACTGGAGTGAGTATTTCTTATGACACAAGTTTCTGAACCGATATCGACACAACATCAGGCGGTGGGTAAAGCTACACGGCGCCAGGATGGGTTAGATAAAATCACTGGACGAACACGGTATGCGGGTGATCTACCATTTGCGGGTCTCTTACATGCGCGACTTGTGCTGAGTCCCTACGCTCATGCACGAATTCTCTCTATCGACACTGCTGCGGCGCTGGAAGTGCCAGGGGTGGTAGCAGTTTATACGAGTAAGACGCTACCGATGGCACATGTAAACGCTAGCTCGCGCTCAAAATCGCCGCTTGCACAGGACGAGGTGTACTGGTGTGGGCATCCTGTCGCTATTGTGCTAGCGGAGACCGTAGAGGCGGCGCAAGATGGCGTTACTGCTGTCGATGTTGACTACGAACCACTTTCCGTTATTGTTGATCCGGTCGCGGCCCTTGCTCCTGACGCACCACTTGCACGTTTACGCTCCGAGAACGAGGTATCTGAGATCGCGGGTGGGGGAGCACATGCCAGCGTTGCAACCGAAGAGGTTGTGGATGAGCAAGAGGAGGAACTGTCAAAGAACGTTAGCGACAAGACGCACCTCAAATTTGGCGATATCGAAGAGGGGCTGCGTGAGGCGGAGGTCATTGTCGAGCGCACATATAAGACTAGTTCTGTGCATCAATCCTACATAGAGCCGCAGTCAATCACGGTTGTGCCGAGTCCATCGGGTCATCAGCTTACGGTATGGCCCAGCGCACAGGGCATGTTTGGGGTGCGCGAGGATATCTCGGAGGCCCTGGACATTCCCGACCACGAGGTGCGTGTTGAGTCTGTGCCGATTGGCGGCGCCTTTGGTGGAAAATTTGGTTTGATCGAACCTCTTGCGGCGGCAGCAGCTCATGCCATTCGTAAACCAGTTCGCCTGACGTATACGCGGCAAGAGGATTTGTACGCTGGAAACCCGGCACCGCAGTCTGTGATTACGCTTAAGCTTGGAGCGAAGAAGGATGGGACGCTGGTTGCGATGCAGGCAAAAGCAGTCTTTGATTCAGGGGCGTATCCCGGTGCCTCTCCAGGGCTTGGAGCATTTATTCTTTCCAGCACCTATCGCTGTCCTCACGTCGATATTCGCGCCTATGAAGTGCTCACTAACAAGGTGAGTGTTGGGGCTTATCGTGCGCCCAATGCGCCACAAGCTACCTTCGCCTTAGAGTCTGCTGTTACTGAATTGTGTCAGGCTCTTCAAATGGACGTGCTCCAGTTTCGCAAGAAAAACGCGTTGAAGGCTGGAGACCCTTCGATTGATCGTCGCCAGAAGCAATGGCCACGTATCGGGCTACTGGAATGCTTGGGTGCTATTGAGCAACATCCCCTATGGATGAATAGAGAAGACCAGAGAGTAGCACCGGAGGGTCTTGAGGGCTGGAAGGTTGGTGTGGGTCTTGCGATTGGTGGCTGGCCGGGTGGTACAGAGCCAACGGCGGCGGCCTGCCGGCTTGAGAAGGATGGGACGTTTACCGTTGTGATTGGAACCGTTGACCTCACCGGTTCTGATACGTCCATGGCTTTGATCGCGGCAGATGTGCTTGGCATGTCCTCGGATGCTGTTCGTGTAAGACATGATAGCACTGATACAATGCCCTACAGTGGTGGAACAGGTGGAAGTAAAACGACGTATTCGATGGGACCGGCTGTGCTTAATGCTGCCCGGGACACGCGCAAGCAAATTCTGGATATTGCGAGTGAGATGCTTGAGGCTTCACCAGAGGATTTAGAGCTTGCGGACGGCAAAGTTTTGGTCAAGGGTGCGCCGAGCAAGGGCGTAGAACTGACAAAGATCGCGGGCGCTGCAATGCGTTACGCGGGGCATTTTGAGCCGGTCTATGGTCGTGGACGTGCGGCAAATAAAGTAAGTTCGCCGATGTATGCCGCGCATCTCGCGAAGGTTGCTGTTGACATGGAGACGGGTGAGGTGCGTGTTCTTCAGTATGTCGCGGCACAGGATGTTGGCTTTGCGATTAATCCTGCGGAGGTCGAGGGGCAGATCCATGGCGGAGTGACTCAAGGGATTGGCTGGGCGCTCTTCGAGGGTCTTGTCTATGATGAGCAGGGACAGTTGCTTACGTCTACGCTTATGGACTACGCTCTACCTCTGAGCAAGGATGTTCCAGTAATCGAACCACTGCTTGTACAAGTTCCATCCGATCTCGGGCCATTTGGAGCAAAAGGTGTTGGTGAGCCGCCCGTTGTGCCGGTAGGAGCTGCAATAGCTAACGCTATATACGATGCGGTTGGAGTGCGTGCGAGGCAACTACCAGTTACCCCTGAGCGCTTGTTTTTAGCGATACACGAAAAATAGTAAGAGACACGAAAAAGACTTCCCAAGTCATGCCGCAAATGCAGCATGACTTGGGAAGTCTTTTTCGTGTCTCTTAGATAGGAATAATTCGTGCTCTACTTATGTTAGTACCTGTAAGTGAATTAGCTAGTGTACTTTGCTTTATTTTACACATAAACTTAGCTTTATACCATTATTACGTGAAAGGAATAGAACCTTATGGGTGATGCATCACGTGAGATTTTGAAACGGGCACGCCAGCAGGTACCGGAGTGGTCGACGACACAGGTACATGATGCGCTTGACCGGCAGCAGGATACGACTGATCAGGATGTGGTGCTTGTTGATGTGCGCGAAAAAAATGAATGGGATCAGGGGTATATTCCTGGTGCGATTCATGTGCCACGCGGCTATCTTGAGTTGCAGATAGAAGAAGCTGTACCAGACAAGTCAAAAAAGGTAGTGCTCTATTGTGCGGGTGGTGTGCGCTCCCTGATGGCGGGCAACACGCTTCAGCAGATGGGCTATCAGGATGTGGTCTCAATGGCGGGCGGTTTTGGACAGTGGAAGGGTAATGGCTACAATTTTGTGCAACCTCGCACGCTGAGCGATGCACAGACCAGACGTTATAGTCGTCACACGCTGATTCCAGAGGTTGGTGAGCAGGGACAGTTAAAGTTGCTTGACTCAAAGGTGCTGTTGATTGGTGCAGGTGGACTTGGTTCTCCTGCTGCATTCTATCTAGCAGCCGCTGGTGTTGGTACACTTGGGATCATTGATGCCGA
>CAXTCR010000245.1:0-5939 GCA_964242555.1 uncultured Ktedonobacteraceae bacterium | reverse complement strand
AAGACAGTACGCTCGTGTTGCAACTACAGCGCGTACACGAATCGCATGCAACACCTGTAGGCGTGTTTATCATCGCAGACGGCATGGGCGGCCACGATAATGGGCAGGGTGCAAGCCGCATGGCAATCAACGTTATCGCTAACAAGATTACCCGCGAACTCCTCATGCCACCATTAGAGGCCGAGAAGAGCGGCGGTCTGACAGCATCTGTCCCTCCTATGGAAGACGATGTGCTGGTCGGTGTGCTCAAAGGGGCCGTCGAAGAGGCGAACAACGTGCTCGTCCAGACGAACCAGCAGGACAAGACCGACATGGGTTCGACGCTCACCGGTTTTATGATTGTTGGTGACTCCGCGTTTATTATCAATGTGGGCGATAGCCGCACCTACATGTTGCGCGAGGACACACTCTATCAGCTTACCAACGACCATTCGCTGGTCGCCCAGTTGCTCGCCGGTGGCCTGATTGAGCCAGATGACGTATACACGCACCCACAGCGCAGCCAGATATTCCGCAGTCTGGGTGACAAGATGAACGTGCAGATCGACGACTTCAAGCAACAACTGCTTCCCGGCGATATCCTGCTGAGTTGCTCGGATGGCCTGTGGGAGATGGTGCGCAACCCGCAGATTACGGAGATTCTAAAGAACGCGCACGATCCGCAAACAGCATGTACACAATTGATCGAAGCCGCGAATGCGAATGGCGGTGAAGATAATGTGAGTGCTGTTGTCGCGTTTGTGCGTTAATATGATATACTAGGTCGAAGCGAAAGGAGCTAGAACTACTATGCCCGGAGAGGTAACACTAGCACATCAGCTAGGAAAAGATTTCATGCCCGTCACTGGAGGAAGCCAGATTGCATACGCCCTACTAGAAGCCAAGCCAACCGCGATGATGGCACAGGTGCGTATGCCCCTGAACTTTGCGCTGGTACTCGACCACTCAGGTTCTATGAGAGGCGCAAAGCTCAAGAACGTTAAAGAAGCGGTAAAGATGGTGATCGACCGCCTGGAGCCTAGCGACTACATCTCTGTCGTGATCTTTGATGACACCGCACAGGTGATCATTCCCTCAATGCCTGCTAATGACCCGATCGGAATGAAGGCCGCCATTGATCGCATCCCGGACGCGGGTGGTACTACGATGTCGCTGGGAATGATCCAGGGACTCGGCGAACTGCGCCGTTGGAATATTCCCAATGCCATTAACCGCATGATTCTGCTGACCGACGGCGTCACCTACGGCGACACTGATCGCTGCCGCCAACTGGCTCGCGATGCTGCAGCCGCCAATATCGTAATCAATACACTTGGTATTGGCTCTGACTGGGATGAGAACTTGCTCGATGACATCGGTCAATTGAGTGGTGGACAACCTGCCGAGTTTATCCGCAATCCTTCGGATGCTATGAGCCTTTTCCAACAGCAGTTACAGAGCGCTGTTGCCGTTGCTGTTCGTAATGCCACGTTGACCTTGCGTTTGCCCGCCGGTGTCTCGCCAAGAAAAGCGGTCAAGGTCCTGCCTCTGATTCGTGATATTGACCAGTCAAGCCTGTCCGACCGTCAGGTGGTCATTCCGCTTGGCGACCTGGAAAAGGACAATGCACAATCGGTACTTGTGGAGTTGATGATCGATCCACGCCCCGCTGGTCTCTTCCGCATTGCGCAGGCCGAGCTTTCCTACGACGTACCAGTTGCTGGCATTGTTGGCGAACGCATTCGTGACGATATCAAAGTCACCTTCACAACCGATGCGAACGAAGCTGCACAGGTGAATGCAACGGTCATGAATTTTGCGGAAAAAGCCAATGCCAACCGTCTGGTCACACGTGTGCTGGACGAGTACAAGCGTACAGGTAAGGCAACAACAAAACTCGCCCCCAATGTAACGCGCGTGCTCGATGCCGAAACACAGGCCGCAATCGAACAGATCAATCAGGGCCAGCAAATTTCACAGGATCAGGTGAAGTCTATCGGCAACAAAACTCGCAAACTTACCCAACGTCTTGACGATATCATTCCATAAAAATGGAATGCTTGTACGGGTCTGATCCATCACACCCCGCTGTACAGGTCTGATTCAATACACCCCTGTACGGGCCTGATGTATCACACACCCGCGCAAAAAAGAAATGAAACAAGAATAAGTACATACATTTTAAGGAAGGATAGATTAGAATGTCAGTAGTATGTTCTTTGGGACACGTTAATCCCGATGGTTCGGCTTTCTGCGATGAATGCGGCGAGCCTTTGAACGCAGCAGCACCCGCCGCAGTTGCTACCCAGGACGCACATAGTGCAACCTCAGCCCCTGATGTTGTACAGCAGCCAGTCCAACAACCAGTCCAGCAGCCCGTACAGCAGATCCAGCCAGATCCAGCCTATGATACCACTCAGCAGCCCGACACTTCATATGATGCAACACAGGCCGCTCCACTGAGTACCCAGGCTCCCGCTGGTATGCAGGCACGCTTGATTGTCGAAGCCGACAACCAGGAGTTTGACTTGAGCGGTAAAGACAACATTGTGATCGGGCGCGAGGATGCCGTAAGTAACATTTATCCCGATGTGGACCTGACAGCTCATGGCGGAGAAGATGGCGGCGTCTCCCGCTTACACGCTCACATCTTCGTCGAGAACGGGCAGTATATGCTAGAAGATGAAAACAGTACAAACTTCACCTTCTTGAACCGCCAGCGTCTCGCCGCAAAGACACCAACACCAATACACGACAACGACGAAATACGTCTCGGTCGCGTACTACTCCGCTTTAAGACTGCCTAAGTAAGTCCACCTGAAGAGAGTTCAAGAAATGATGCCTGTACGTGCAAACTACGCGTACAGGCATCATTTCTTGAACTCTACTCTACTGCTTTACTAATAAAAAGTAAGTTACAGGTCTTGTATTAGATGACCAAAATATGGTATACTATTCGTATATATTCTAAGGGAATGTTAATCTCTAAAGGGTCATTATGACCGGTACAAACCAGAAATGGTAGGTTAAATATGGCAACGAAGCCAATAGAAAAAACAGAACCAAAGACCGCGCTCACGCATATCTGCCCACGCTATGAGCATGCCGTGCAAATCCTCGGCAAGCGCTGGACAGGTCTGCTCTTGCTCGCGCTTATGGATGGGCCGCGTCGTTTCTGTGAGCTAACTGCACTTGTCGAAGGACTTTCAGATCGTGTACTAAGCGACCGCCTGCGCGAACTAGAGGTAGAAGGTATTGTCAAACGCGTCGTCTACCCACAGATCCCCGTCCGTGTAGAGTATCAACTGACTGAGAAGGGGCACGCTCTGCAACCGGTGGTTGAGGCCATTCACGCGTGGGCGGAACAGTGGGTTCCCGGATCCGATGATGTTGTGGAGCAAGTAATCCTGCCTCAAGAAGACTGCACAAACTAACAAAAAGTACAAGCTGTACGGGTCTGATGTATCACACCCTCCAGGCACGAGCTGTACGGGTCTAATTCATTGCACCCCACCCAGCCGTACAAACGAACGAAATAAGACGAGGGTTGCGGCGACTGTATATATCGTGCAACCCTCTTTTTGTAGGGAACAAAAATGGAAAACTTATGGGCACCATGGCGCATGGCGTTTATCACACCCAAAACAGAACAACCACCGGGCTGTATCTTTTGCACCCAGACCGCCGCAAATCGCGACGACGAATATCACATCCTCTATCGTGGCGAACGCTGTTTTATGATGCTCAACAAATATCCCTACAACAATGGACATCTGATGGTCGCCCCCTTCGAGCATGTCGGTAGTATCTCCTTGCTCGATAGCGCAACACTCACCGAACTAATGACCCAAGCTCAACTCGCCCTCAAAGCTATCCGCCACGCCATGAACCCTGATGGCTTCAACATGGGCATCAACGAGGGCAAAGTCGCGGGCGCTGGTTTCGCCGACCACATGCACTACCACATCGTGCCACGCTGGAACGGCGACACCAACTTCATGCCCGTCGTCGCCGACATCAAAGTTATGCCCGAGCACCTTGATAACGTATATAAGCAATTGAAGGAAGCGCTACAGCAAGTTCAATAAAAATAATGCTCTTCATGCACTGTGCATGAAGAGCATTATTTTTATTAATGTGTTACTTCTTGTCCCTCCACCCACCTCAAATTAGGCTTTCTCGCTGCCAATGCTTGATCGAGCCGTCCAACAACCGTTGTGTGAGGAGCGGTTCGCACAATTTCGGGATTGGTGCGTGTCTCCTCGGCAATCTGGTGCATGACGCGGACGAAGTCGTCGAGCGTCTCGCGGGTTTCGGTCTCCGTTGGCTCGACCATAAGGGCTTCATGTACAATCAATGGAAAGTACACCGTGGGTGCATACATGCCAAAGTCGAGCAGGCGCTTGGCGATGTCAAGCGCGGTGACGTTATGCTCGTCCTTCTGGCGCTGCGCGGTCAACACGAACTCGTGCTGGCATGTTTCTGGATAGGCCACGTCGTACTCGTCGGCCAACTCGTGCTTGAGATAGTTCGCGTTGAGGATGGCACTCTCAGACACATGGCGCAGCCCATCTGGTCCGTTGCTACGAATGTAGGCGTAGGCACGGACGAGCACGCCGAAGTTGCCAAGGTTGGCACGCACTTTGCCAATCGACTGCGGTCCCGTATCCCTCCATGAGTACGTACCATCGTCGTTTTTCGCCGGCATGGGACCCGGTAGGAACGACACGAGATGTTCTCTAACGCCGATGGGACCAGCACCCGGACCTCCACCACCGTGAGGCGTGCTGCATGTCTTGTGTAGGTTGAAGTGCACAACATCGAAGCCCATGTCGCCAGGACGCGTGATGCCAAGCACCGCATTGGCATTGGCACCATCATAGTAGAGCTGGCCGCCGACTTCATGCACCTGTTGAGCAATCTCGGCGATGTTGGCATCAAAGAGGCCAAGCGTGTTCGGGTTGGTCATCATGATAGCGGCAATGTTGGGACCATTGGCATCAAGCAATACCTTTAAATGCTCCATGTCGATGCCACCAGTTGTTGCGTCGCTCTTGACCTCAACCGCTTTGTAGTCGGCAAGCGTCGAACTTGCTGGATTGGTGCCGTGTGCGTTATCAGGAATCAGGACAAGGTTGCGGTGCCCCTCGCCGCGACTCTGATGATGCGCCTTGATCAGCATTAGACCCGTCAACTCGCCATGCGCGCCCGCTGAGGGTTGCAGCGTCACACGCGCCATGCCCGATATCTCCGCGAGATATTGTTCCAGTTCGTACACCAATTGTATCGCGCCCTGTACCGTGCTCTCGGGCTGCAGCGGATGAATGCGGGCAAAACCCGGCAGAACCGCCATGTCCTCGTTTACCTTAGGATTGTATTTCATGGTACACGAGCCAAGAGGATAGAAGCCAGCGTCGACGCTGAAGTTGCGCTGTGACAGGTGCGTATAGTGGCGCACCACCTCGATCTCACTCACCTCGGGCAATGGTGCTGGCGTTTCGCGCAGGAGGTCCGCTGGCAGCATATCCTCCAGCGACTCGGTGGGCACATCCATCGTAGGCAGAGTAGCGGCGCGCCGTCCTGCTGCGCCCTTCTCGAAAATTAAGCTCTCAACACTCATGCTCTCACCTCCTGGACTTGCTTTGTCGCTTGTACCAGCACCTCTTTAAGGGCTGCAACCAGTGTGTCGATGTCCTCCTTTGTGCGCGTCTCCGTGACGCAGAAGAGCATGTAGTTATCCATACCCGCGTAGTTCTCGCCCAGCGGATAGCCACCAATGATGTCAGCATGCAGAAGGTGTTGCTGGAGTTCTTTGCCAGAGACAGGCAGTTTGATCACAAACTCGTCGTAGAACGGACCTGTGAAGGCCGCCTCAAAGCCAGGAAGCGCCGTGATTTGGCGGAATGCATAGTGCGCTTTTTGCAGGCACAACTCCCCCAGTTCCTGGAAACCTTGCTTGC
>CAXTCR010000244.1:0-5964 GCA_964242555.1 uncultured Ktedonobacteraceae bacterium | reverse complement strand
TGACTGTGGCATCGACGGAGCAGTCATTGTTTGTGCCAATTTCGTAGACCCATAACGATGGATCAGCCTGCGATGGCTCCCATTTGATACCCTGCTTGTTTGCATGCTTCTCAATCGAGGCGCATATCTGTTCGATGTTGACGAACGTGGTAATCGGGTTCGCGAAGCCTTTGCGACGCGCTGTGTAGCAGTAAACGCAGGCCATAGCGCAACCGTTTGCGTGAGAGGGTGCTATAAAATCGCAGCTACGATAAAATGGCGTACACTTCACAGTCTTTTTGACCCCGAGCACGAGGACGTTGCGTTTGACCTTGTTCCAGTCCTCAACGAGGTCTTCGTTTCTATGCAGTTCGGGTATATTCCAATGTGAGGCTACTTCGATACGCTTAACATCTGGGTAGTTACTGAGTATTTCTTGCCCTCGTGGGTAGGTGAGTACAGAGGGTTCATAGTAGATGGTGCTTATATCTAGCAAGTTATTTGGCATACTTATATTATACCATTTATATGGTTACTTTGCTGTTGCACATTTTCTGATACTTGAAACAAAAGCTTTTTGGTAGAGTTAGTACAATAAACTGTAAGGTTATGCTATTGTAAATAAATAGGTAATTGCTTAGCATCCTCCTAGGTATTATGTTTTTATGTGGAAGGGATAGAGAAGATGAACGATCAAACACAACAGCAGAATTATGGACAAAATCCATCTGTACAAACACAGCAACCCCCTGTATATGGACAACCACAATACGGTGGTCCAAATTATATGCCTCCTCAGCCAAAGAAGAAGGGAATTTTCAGCAAGAAGAGAACTTGGTTTTTTATTGTTGCGTTATTGATAGTCGTTGGAATTATATCAAATGTAAATAAGGGCAGTAGTACAAGCTCTACCGATACAACATTAACTAGTCAAAGTGGCACTAATACTTCAAATCAGAATAGCTCATCTGCGCAACCAACTACTGCACCTACAAAAGCAACAACGTGGACAACAACCCAAACTTTCGCTGGTGATGGAACGAAGAAAACTGCTGTGTTTCATGTAGGTGATGATTGGAAAATTGTGTGGTCTTGCGATCCAACATCGTTCGCTACACAATACAACGTAGTCGTAATGGTAAAAAATTCTGATGGAACTTATGCAGACCCAACTGCAGTAAATACAATCTGTAAAACAGGAAATACAGGAGACTCAACTGAAGAGCATCAAGGTGGTGATATCTATTTGGATGTTACTAGCGAAGGGGTATGGAAAATTCAGATTCAGGAGTTAAAGTAAGTAGTAAACATGACAGGCTATCGATAGTAGCCTGTCATGTCTATCGAGCATTAGCACTATTTTCACTTTCAAGGTACCAAAAGTAGCTAAATCACAAATCAGAACTCTCCCTAACCACTACATGTAGTACACTGTAAGAAAACTTGTAAAGGGAGAACATCCGTGTCTCAGAACAATCTCTCGCTCGACAGCTTTTACAAAGGTTGGGATGCTTACCAGCAATTGCTGGTTACGGCGATTACGCCTCTTAGTGATGAGCAGCTTGCGCTGCGTCCAGCACCACATATGTGGCCTATTAGTCAGCTTGGGGCGCATATTATCTCTGCGCGGGTGTGGTGGTTCCATATGTGGATGGGGTTTGGTGATGAGAGTCTTGTACCTCTTGAGGCGTGGGACGGAGAGGGCATGCCAGTTCGATCTGCCACAGAACTCGTTTCAGGACTCCAAACAACGTGGCGCATGATTCAGGATGCCCTCACTTCCTGGACGCCTGCTGACCTTGAACAGGTATTTGACGATCCAAGGGGACGTGGTGAACAATTTTCGCGGCAGTGGATCATCTGGCATGTTCTTGAGCATGATCTGCATCACGGAGGGGAGATTTCTCTGATACTGGGGATGCATGGTGTGGTTGCTCTTGATATGTAGGGTCTGACGCCTCACTCCTATTGCGAAAGAGTAGCCACCACAATCCAATTGAGATCACTGTAAGCGCGATATTGTATGGGAGCAGCGACCAGGTACCCGCGCGTTGGAAAAGGATGCCAGCGATCCACGGGAATATAGCAAAGCCGATAATGCTGACGCTCACCACAAAGCCTATGGCGCTGGGTGCAATGCGGGCGGGCACTAGTTTAGGTGTCAGAGCAACCGTGAGGGGATAGATGGGTCCTAGCCCGAGACCGATCAGGGCAAAACCAACTATTGTCACGATCCCCAGTGGAACGAACCAGATGAGGGCAAGGGCAAGGATAATTCCTACCATGCAGGTGTAGACGAGAGTAGTGTTGCTCATTTTGAAGCGTTCCGCCAGTGCTTGCAGGACGAAGCGGCCCATCGTCAAGCCGAACCAGAAGCCGCTTACGATCCAACCGCTCAATAGTGCATTCAGGTGTCGATTATCGAGTAGGAAGCTATAGGTCCAGTTCCCCAAGCTTACTTCAACGCCAACATAAAAGAGCAGGAAGAGCGAGGCTACCCATACCACTCCCAATTTAAGCGTATCACTCAGCGTATTGCTATTCCCTTCACTTTTTGACTCACCGGGCTTATAAGAAGATGCGCTCTTAAAAAGGAGCCAGAAACCGAGAAACATGGGTAGGCCCAGTAGCGTCAGAAAATAGTATGTACTATTCCAACCTAGATTAAGTACGAGTAGTGCACTAGTGGCGATAGGGCCAATTAACGCGCCAACGCCGTAGAATGCATGCAAGAAATTAAGCAATGAGGCACTGCGGGGTAAGGCCGAGACATAAATATTTAAGCCCGTTTCGACAATCCCTATACCAAGCCCAAATAGTAGGCGGGTAATCAACACCAGTGCAAAGGGTGGCTCAAGGGCGAACGAGAGCGCACCGAGTAGAAATGTACCCGCACCGACGAGAAGAAAGCCCCGTATGCCCAAACGCTCGACAAGGATACCGCTTGTAAATGCCGAAATAAAATAGCCTAGAGATGATACCAGGAATAGTAAACCAACCGTTGTATTATCTACACGATAGTAACTACTTAAACTTGGCAGCAGCACACCAATTACTCCACTACTAAGGCCAACGAGCATAAAGCAGTAGAAGGAGAGCAGGACTGATGGAGAAGAGAGGGACGACGAAAGTGAACGTTTGTCTTCGGGGGCGAGGGTTTTCATGAATGTCCTTGTCTGATGTCACACAATTTTTGTTAAGTGTATCACATACAAAAAAAGAGAGAGGAGTTATACTAAGAATGCACAGAAAAATTACCACAACCATAGAGGAGTAACATACTATGGCTGATCGCGTGGGACAGCAGCTTGGCAACTATCAATTACAACGTATTTTAGGCACAGGTGGCTTTGCTGAAGTGTATCTGGCTGAGCATAAGTATTTGCGCACGCATGCTGCGATCAAGATTTTGCACACGCAATTAGCCGATGAAGAGCAGGATTATTTCCTAACGGAGGCACGTACCGTTGCTCATCTACTCCATCCACATATTATTCGCGTGCTGGAATTTGGTATAGAGAATGCTGTTCCATTTCTGGTCATGGACTATGCATCCGGTGGAACGCTACGTCAGGCCCATCCCATAGGGACGCGTGTTCCACTAGACACCGTTATAGCGTATGTGAAGCAGCTGGCAGAAGCGATTGACTATGCACATAGCCAGAACGTGATTCATCGCGATATCAAACCGGAAAATATGCTAGTGGGTAGCAAAAAGGAGATACTGTTGAGCGACTTTGGGATCGCGCAGGTGGCACAAAGTTCGCGCCTTCAGCATGTGCGGGATATGGCTGGCACTATCGCATATATGGCACCAGAACAGATTGCTACTCGTCCGTGTCCTGCAAGCGATCAATACTCGCTCGGCATTGTGGTCTACGAATGGTTGACTGGCGAACGTCCCTTTCATGGCTCGTTCACTGAAATCGCGGTCAAGCACAAGTTCGTGGCGCCACCGTCTTTTTACCAGCGTATACCAGGACTGACGCAAGCCGTCGAAGAAGTTGTGTTGACCGCGCTTGCCAAGGAAGCCCAACAACGTTTCGCAACGGTCTCAGCCTTTGCACACGCTTTAGAGCAGGCCAGTAAGCTAATTGCCCATACGCTTGCTCCGACCTTATACACGCCATCTACGCCGACAGGTGTTTCACCCGTCCCGGCTCCTGCTGTTAGTCCTCCAGTACGAATACCAAATCCGGTCACGCCAATCCTCCTTCATGACGATGTGACGGTGCTGAGTGAGCCGAAGGTGCCCATTGAGCATACGCCGCAGAGACTTGAGGGGGCTACTGAGCTTGCTGTACCTGCTGCGGTGCTTGTAGAGCGAGTTGCGATTACTCCTCCTATTTCTCGTAAGCGTCCTGCTCATGGCAAAATTGGTCTCATACTAGGTCTCTTGCTGCTTATTCTTGTAGGTGGCACTGGTATCTTCTTTTCTGTGTCAGCATATAGGACAGGCACCACTGCTAAGACAACGATGGTAGTCACGAAGCCATTGGCGGTTGTTCAGGGAAGTCCAATTGTGCCAATGAACGAAATCGTGGCGCAAGACAATTTTCATCGCGCCGATCAAACGCTTTGGGGTACTGCATCGGATGGGCAACAGTGGCATGAAGAGGCAAATAGTCAGCCATCCTTCAGCATTAAAGACAAGAGGGGACAGCTTGTCGCAAACAGTACGGGAACATTTAATGCCCTGCTTGGACCACAACGGAACAATGAAGACATTGTGTTTACCGGTTCGGTCAACCATTTTGGTCAAAATGTGAATATTGGCGCAGTCGTGCGCTGGACGGATGAGGGTGATTGGTATAAAGCGCTTATTGATGGGAATACCCTCCAGATTGTGAAGCATGTACATGGAGTTGGCACAACTATTCATGAGCTTCCATTTACGGCACAAGATGACGTGAGCTACTCGCTACACTTCAGGATTGTGGGTACTACGCTCTACGCGAATGTATGGCAAAGCGATGGACAAGAACCAAAAGGGTGGATGCTGACCGTGAATGACACTACATTTGCAAAAACATTAGGGTACGGCGGCATGCGCTTCTCTGTTATACCAGGAACCGTGGTTACTGTAACGTCGTTTCGCGCTGCGAAGGCGCATCCTACCACTTAGTAGGGGTAAGAGGAAGTTGTTGTGGAAATTGATCACTTATTTCATAGCTGTTGCCCAAGGGTGTGTCTTGTATGTGCTCGGCGATAATTTTTTTGCAGATGCCATGGATCGTGTCAATGCGCATATGGGAAAGGTCTTTTTTCACTACGCCAGTAGAATTCACTTCGCGAGCAATGTGGAGTAGTCGGTCTCGCATCTCAAATGCTGATTTTTCCGTGTAGGTACAAAAGATGAGTTCGGATGGAGCGGCTAAACGATTGAGGAGTAGATTCATTGCGAGTAAGGCTAAGCTGTGTGTTTTACCAGAACCGGGGCCAGCTATGACAAGGAGTGGACCGTGTTCGTGAGCTATGATGGCTTTTTGCTCATCCGTCATTTTGTAGCCTAGTAATGCATGATTGATTGCCACTAGATTTATTCCCTTTCCACATAATAGGTGTAGCATAATGATAATAGAAAAGTAGGTCAATATTTGTGTACTTTTGTATATGTGCGCAATGTCTGCTGTCACTATTTCTCGAACGTAGTTTAGGGGATGATTTGAGGGGAGAAGAGTTTATTTGGACCTTTTTCAGAGGAAGGAAACGGGATAATGGGGGCGAGGGCGTAATAGAATTAGGCCCCTACAGATGTTTCGCCAATTGCTTAAGCATTGTCAATGGGGTCACAGCTGTTTAGGCAAAGGACTAGTTTCTGACATTACGATGATTACTACGGTTACGATGATGCCTGGTGTTCGCTGATTCGAAGATTCCGATAATTACTATGATTACCACTTTTCACTGTTACGAAGATTACGATAATTACCGTGATTACTACGATTACTACTGATCGATGATGTGAAAATTATGATGGTTGCT
>CAXTCR010000243.1:0-6019 GCA_964242555.1 uncultured Ktedonobacteraceae bacterium | reverse complement strand
TTTGATCGTGGTGGGGGGTGAGTACGAAGGGTGGTGTGTTCTCCGATAGTGGTGGGAGAACGAGGAGGACACGATCATGCGAATTAACAAATGGTGGTAGGGGCGAGGAGGACGTGATAAATCGGTCCCTACGACCGTTCGTGCGTTCTCCGATCGTAGTGGGGAGGCGAGGATGAAGGGTGGTGTGTTCTTCGATAGTGTTGAGGGGCGAGGAGGACGTGATAAATCGGTCCCTACAGTAGATGTGTTATTTGAGGGCATAATTTTTTAGGGCATAATTTTTTTATGAGTGGGAGAGTTTCCATTATGTTCACTACCAATTTTGTGTTGCCGCGCCTCCAGGTGAAGCCGGAGGAGATTACGAAGAACCTTACGCGGTTGCTCCCGCCATATAAGGTTTTGCTCTTTAATGACGATTATAATGAAATGCACTATGTTGTGTTCGCGCTGATCTCGTCGGTCAATACTCTGACGCCGGAGGAGGCGGAGGAGATTATGATTACGGCACATCTGAACGGCAATGCGATTGTTATCGTGTGTCCAAAGGAGGTGGCGGAATACTACCAGGAACGCCTGCTGAGCTATGGCTTGACGGCGACGATTGAGCCAGAATAACCTCCTTTGCTATTCGCATGAATGTTTTTGTGAGCGATTCTCTGCCTTAGCACATGTTTAGCACAAAATGATATGATGACCCCTAGTAGTTTCCCAATATGCGTCATGAGGACATTTTAGTGGGGCGTTCACCGAAAATCAGGTACTCTACAATCCTTTGGCTATTGGGCATCTTCTACAGGAGCATAGCATAGAAAGGTTGAAACAATGAGGCTGAAAGACAAAGTTGCTCTTATCACCGGGGCAGGTCAGGGTATCGGTCGAGCATGTGCACTGCGTTTCGCACAGGAAGGCGCGCACGTCGTCATTGCGGAAATCCAGGAGAACAAGGCGCAGAGCGTTGTTCAGGAGATAGAGAGTGCCGGTGGGCAGGCGCTCGCCGTGCGCGTTGATGTTTCCCAACCCGAGAGCGTCAAGGCAATGGTGCAGCAAGCACTGACACGATTTGGGCGTATTGATATACTGGTCAATAATGCTGCTATTTTCTCCACGATTAAGATGAAGCCGTTTGAGGAAATCGGCCTGGAGGAATGGAATAACCTGATGGCGGTCAATCTCACTGGCACGTTTCTATGTTGTCAAGCCGTCTCGCCTGCCATGCGCAAGCAACAGGGGGGCAGCATCATCAATATCTCATCTGGCAGTGTAGCGACAGGACGCCCGTGGTATGCTCAGTATATCACTTCCAAAGCTGGCGTTGTCGGACTCACTCGTGCGCTGGCACGAGAACTGGGAACCGATAACATCACGATCAACGCGATCATGCCGGGTTCAACTGAGACGGAGATACCACGAGAAACGGTGACTCCCGAACAAGCGCAAGCCATCGTTGCAGGTCAGGCGATTCATCGACGCGAAACGCCGCAGGACCTTGTTGGAACAATGGTCTTTCTTGCCTCCGACGACAGCCGTTTCATTACAGGTCAAACGATCCTGGTCGATGGAGGACAAAACTTCTTGTAAGGGAAGACATTTTCCCAAATGGTGAGGGCCTGCTGTCCTTCAGCAGAGGTGGTACCGTCCTTTGAGAGATTACAAAGGCATAGAGACGCAATAAAAATTGTTATATAAAGTGTAAGGTATGTAACAAGAAATGCGTACATACGTATACACTATGTGCGCCTCCTGAAACAAGAAGGAGGCGTTTTTATGTGATATAGTACCAATTTACGTTCAGGTTCTTTGTGTTGACAGATACTTCAGCCATTGACGTTTGCAACGCTACAGGTTACACTTCCTGTAGGTGTGGCGAGTACGCAGTGGTACCATATATGTGCTAATTCACTGAAGGTGTTTGTTGATACTGTTTATCACATTCCCATCAGGAGGGGAAAGAAAATCATGGTTCACTTATGGGGTTCCAAGACTAAGGAAGATGTAGAGGTAAGTAAATCGGCTCTTGGGGATAGCCCCTCAGGAGATGTCGTCGTCGTTGTCGGCGGTGAGAAGGTTAACCTAAATCTCATTCACCTTGGGTGTCAGATGGCAAAAGGAGCCAGACGTAAGGCCCACCTCGTGTATGTTATCGAAGTGCCACGCGCACAGCCGCTGAACGCGGTTCTTCCAAACGAGTCTGAGCGGGCGGACAAGCTGCTCAACAAAGCAATGGAGATCGCTGCAAAAGTGGGATGCGAGGCAGTGGCGGAGGTTGTCCAGGCTCGTGATGTGGGTCCGGCGATCGTCGAGGAGTCGAAGGATCATAACTGCGCGGCCATTTTCCTTGGTATTATGCGCGGCAAGAGTTCACAAAATGATCTGGGAAAGACGATTCCTTATGTGCTGACACATGCCTGTTGCCGCGTGATCCTGGTACAGGATCCATGCCCAGAGCATGTAATGTAAACGTACACTACGAATATGAAATGTGGGTACGTGTCTGATTATGGATGTTGAAAAATTACGTTAGGCAACGGACGCCCACTGCCTTCATCGTTCCCCGAGCCGCATTCGGGGAATGATGAAGGCAGTGGGCATCTGTCTTTTCTTGCACCACGCTTAAAAAGCTGAACGAATCGTGCCGCCATCGACGCGGATTGTTCCGCCACTCACGTAATCAGCGAGCGGGCTAGCCAGATATGCTACTGCTGCAGCGATCTCCTCTGGCCGACCGAAGCGACCTACGTCATTTGGTGCTATATTCTGCGTCGCTTTGTATTCCATTTCCTCTTGTGTCCCATCCCAACCATGAGCCTGTGCCATTTGAATGAGCATTGGTCGCGCTGACTCCGCAAGAATCGCACCGGGGGACACGACGTTTGATGTCACGCCAGTGTCCTTCAGTTCACGCGCGAGAGACACCGCCAGATTGTGACGAGCGGCCAACGTTGCGTTGTAGTTTGGGCCACCAGCCTGGGGCTGTAGCGACAGGCCACCGCCAATCTGAATCACCCGACCCCAGTGTCGCTCGCGCATCTGCGGGACCAAGTGCTGGATCATTCGCACGCCAGAAATTACGTTAATGTTGTATATCTGAGTCCAGTCCGTAGCCGTCGTCTCCGTCCATGAACGGAGTGGAATGACTCCGGCGTTGTTGACCAGAATATCAATTGGTCCACCAGTTAGTGCTGCGGCGGCAACCGCATCAGCACCGGCATCGGTTGTGAGATCACCAAGAGCGACCTCGGCTTTCCCTCCTCTAGCGCGGATCGCCTCGGCTACAGCGTTAGCCCGGCTTTCGTCGCGACCATGCACTACAACAGCAACACCCTCCGCAGCGAGCATCTTCGCAATTGCCTCGCCTATCCCGGAACTCGATCCAGTCACCAGTGCTCTCTTTCCTGCCAGTCTTAAATCCATTATGTTATTCCTTGTCTTTCATGTGACTTTGTGCAGGCACTTCGCCCACATATCTATGGTATACTGAGAGGGATACTAGAACAAGATGAGCAACATTCATAGGAATAGGACTCCTATGGTTCACTCGGTCATCGTTCCCACCCCTATAAGTGGTGAGGCCAGGACACCCGCAAGGGGAATGCCCCATAAGTTGAGCCAGGGCGCCCGCAAGGGGACGCCCCTCCCATACGACCACAGCGCGTAGGAAGCGGGTTCGTGTATGGGAGGGGCATTTCCCGAGTCGCATTCGGGGAATGATGAAGGCAGCGGGTGCCCTGGTTCCCAACATTCGAGCAAAGGAGAAGCGTTTGGTACTTCAGCAGCAGCAACAAGACCATCGTCTGCACGAACTTGGAGATTTTCTGCGGACGCGCAGGGCAAGGCTTACGCCTGAAGAGGTGGAACTGCCACGAGGAAGCAGACGCAAAACGCCTGGACTTAGACGAGCGGAAGTGGCACAACTGGTGGGTGTCAGCGTGGATTGGTATACGTGGTTAGAGCAGGGACGTTCTATTACGCCTTCAACGCAGGTCTTAGAGCGTTTAGTGCAGACGCTGCGCTTGGATGCGAATGAAAGAACTCATCTCTTTTTCTTAGCCCGGCAACAGGCACCACCGGCACTTTTGCAAGAAATCGAGAGCGTGAGTCCAGCGTTGCAACATTTCCTGAATCAGTTTGGCAATCGTCCAGCCTTTGTGACAGGCAGACGATGGGATACCTTGGCCTGGAACGATGCCGGATGCGCGGTCTTTGGTGATTTTCGCCTGCGAACTCCCCGCGAACGCAATACAGTCTGGGGCATCTTCACTAATCCCCTGTCCCGGCAATTCATCGTCGATTGGGAAGAAGATGCGCGCCAAATCTTAGCACAATTTCGTAGCAATTGTGGTCGGTATGCTGGAGACGCCCAATTGACTGAGTTGATCTCTGATCTCATGCTCGCTAGTCCTGAATTTCGCGCATGGTGGCCCGATCATGAAGTACGGAGTGGACAAGAAGGGCGGAAAACACTCAACCATCCACAGGTAGGCTATCTCGTGTTTGAACGTCTCACCTTTCAAGTCTTTGATACACCAGATCTCAAAGTCACCGTGTATACACCGTTGGAGGAGGCAGACACGCCGCGCAAACTGGAGCAGTTGCTGGAACAGTGGTATCGAGAGGATGCAGGCACACCGCGCAAACTAGAGCAGTTACTGGAACAGTGGTATCAACACGAAGGGCAAGGACCTCATACTCCTCAAGCGGTCCACCATCTTCCACAAACCCGGCGCTCAGGACAAGACACGGTTGAATTGTGGCTAGCGGAATGTGGTAAAAGAGTGGAAGAGGCATGGGTAGCGAACAGCGACATCATGATTTCCTATACACATTGGTGTGAGACACACGGCTACATAGCAAAGAAGGCGAAAGGCGTCTCGCAATCGCTCGCGGCTCATAGCTTCGAGGTTGGTGTCAACAAAAGAGTCGTCGACGAACATCGCCAGCGAAAAATGGCGCGTGGTGTAAAAGGCTTGGTTATTCTCTAACGTCTCTTGAGAATGTATGCGGATTCTTGCTCTAACCGCATACACCTCTGAGTTTTCTTTGTATGCAGATTCGTTTCATTTCCTACTCACCATAAACTCTTCACCACTGTATTCGTCAAATACGGCGAACTAAACGTCGTTCGCTCTCCGGCTTGCTTGTTGGGGACAGGAAAAAGACGTGCTGAGAGCGGCTTTCTGAGACGTACGGCCAGCGTCGCGACATCTAATAAGAGACGTGCTATAGCCTCCACCGATGTATCCTCTGTTAGTGGGATGGTGTCAAGGCCAGTGCCGCAGACGGCGGAGTACATCAGTAACTGGTGTACGTTCACAATATCCTCTTCCCAACGTTGTCCCAGCACGGTGTCTTCCAGGACGGGTAACATGACGCCGTTGTAGCCGCATGTGAGAAGTCCGGTACTCTTCAATGCTGTGGTGAGTGCAGCTACCGTTGCAAGCGTTCCTGCTGAACCAAGGCGACTGCCGCTGTAGCTTTCGATAGCGGCGACCATACTGTGTTCAGCAAGTGGTGCGGGTGAGAGATCGATGCCACCAAAGGTGTTGTTGTGCTCGCTGGCAAACGATTGCGCCAAAGCAACGATTGGAGTTGCCTCCTCAATGTATGCGTCCCTTACACGCTCGGTTAGTTGTGTGAGCGTTCCTCCCTGCTCTTTCAACGCCTGTGTCACGATGTCCGCGCCCTGTAGACCGAGCGAGAGGCTTGTTGGGCCGGTGTGATAGGCGGTAGGAAAGAATGGACAACCCGCTTCGACATAGGCAAGCATGGCAAAGCGGAAGTTGCCAAAGCCCTCGTCCGTCTCATGCGCCAGACGACCCATTACTTGGGCGATAGGAATTGCTGCTTCTTCGCGCAGGCCATGTTCGCCGTCCGCAAGCTGTGCAGTCATGTTGAGTGCAGTTGTCGATGCGAGTATATCAACCACCTGCTGAATCTGCTCTAAAGACTGGGTAGGACGTGAAGCATGAACTGTGCCGAGCGAACAAAAAGCGAGATCAACATCATCGAGCACCTTTTGTAG
>CAXTCR010000242.1:0-6053 GCA_964242555.1 uncultured Ktedonobacteraceae bacterium | reverse complement strand
TCCGAGCGGGCGACGGTTGTATAGGTCGTCATCGCGCCGACGGCAATAGCGCCATTTTCCTCACGAATGTACGAGAGGTCCGCGATTTTGCCGATATCGATGAGATGTTCTGGCTGTGATAGGCGGAGTTTCAAGGTTGGTATAAGGCTGTGGCCGCCGGCCAGTACCTTCGCGTCGTCGCCATATTGTTGTAACAAAGAAATAGCCTCATCCACCGTCTTAGCTGGATGATAATCAAAGGCCGCAGGAACAGACATCTATTTACTCCCCTCTTCAGTAGTAAGAAGGCGAGACATCCCGTTCGTCATGAGCAGGATGTCTCCCTTACTTCTACACTACTACTGTTGGTGAATGATCTTCCACAATTTTTCAGGATGCATAGGCATGTCGATGTGTGGCACATTCAATGCATCGGCTACAGCTGCTGCGATAGCAGGTGTTGAGCCAATGGTGCCGGCTTCACCAACACCCTTTACACCCAATGGGTTTACGGTTGTAGGCGTTGTTGTGTGGTCAAGCTCAAACTGCGGGAACTCGGGTGCGATTGGCATTGCATAGTCCATGAAGGATGCTGTAAGCAACTGACCATCTTCGCCGTACACCACGCTCTCATACATAGCCTGACCAACGCCTTGCGCGATACCACCGTGAACCTGACCCTGTACCAGGAGAGGATTCAACTGGCGACCACAGTCATCGACCGCGACATAGCGCACGATTTCGGCCTCGCCAGTATCCTTGTCTACCTCGACGACACAAATGTGTGTGCCGAAGGGGAACGTGCAGGACTCTGGCTCGAAGAAGACCGTCGTTTCCAGTCCTGGCTCAATTCCTGGTGCCAAGGTGTTTGAGGTATTGGCGGCAGCGGCAACTGCATTGAAGGTGACAGACTTCTGAGGCGAACCTGCGACAGAGAATTCTCCGCCTTCCAGTTGCACATCATCGGGACTGGCCTCAAGCATGTGTGCCGCAACCTGTTTCATCTTCTCTTTCAAGCGTTGGGCGGCATTGTAGACGGCTGAGCCTCCAACGGACGTTCCGCGGCTACCGTATGTACCGCGTCCTTCTGGTGTGGAGTCGGTATCGCCATGCATAATAATGACGTTTTCCATAGGAATGCCGAACTCATCACCTACGAGCTGTGCGAACGTGGTTTCTTGTCCCTGTCCATGTGGTGAGATACCTGTGTACACCATGACGGTACCTGACTGCTCAACGCGCATGCGGGCACTCTCGTATAGACCAAATGGAGTGGTTCCCTTTGGACCAATACCACAAATCTCCACATAAGAAGAGACGCCGATACCCATAAGCTTGCCTTCGGCACGTTTTTGCTGCTGCTCCGCACGGAGATTCTTGTAGTCGATCAGCTCCATTGCCTTTTGCAGAGCCTGTGCGTAGTTACCTGTATCATAGACAGGACCTGCTGAGGCTTTATAGGGGAAGGACTCTGATTTGACGAAATTCACCATGCGAACCTCAGCCGGGTCTTTGCCCAGCTCTTTTGCAATGAGGTCCATTGTGCGTTCGATCAAGAAGGTAGCTTCCGGACGACCTGCACCACGGTAGGCATCGGTTGGAGCCTTGTTGGTGAAGACGATATCACAGGCGGTATAGGTCATGGGGATATCGTAGCAGCCATCGACCATTGGTAGGGTGAAGGCGACAGCGATAACATCGGTGAAGAACTGGAGATAGGAGCCAAGGTCAGAGATGACATGCACCTTTAATCCATGTACTTTACCTGTGCGGTCTACAGCAGCCTCTACGTAGTCGATCTGGTCACGGCCATGAATGGTCGCGGCGAGGTTTTCGCTGCGGTCCTCAATCCACTTCACAGGTTTGCCTAGCTGCATAGCTGCGAACGCTGCAAGGGACTCTTCAGGATAAATTTCGATTTTGCAGCCGAAGCCACCACCAACTTCGGGAACGACCACGCGCACCTGATGTTGTGGGAGGCCCATCTGTTCGGCAAGATTATTGCGCAGGAGGTGAGGGATTTGTGATGAACTCCAGACGTTAAGCATCTTGTCCGACTTGCGGTATTCAGCGATAACGCCACGTGTTTCCATTGGAACGGGTGCAACGCGCTGATTGACGATGCGTGTTTTCACGACGAGGCCACCATTGGACACGGTGTCCGCGAAGACCTTGTCTATCTCGTCTGTTGGTGGATGAATGGGAAGCGCGACGTTGGTGCCGTACTCTTCATAGAGGACGGGAGCATCGGGTTGCATAGCCTTTTCGAGGTCGATGGCGACGGGTAGTGGCTCGTAGTCAACATCGATCAGATCGACGGCATCGCGTGCCGTGTATTTGTCGTCGGCAATCACAACTGCTACGGGATCACCATAGAAGCGTACTTTGCCTTCGGCGAGTGGTCCGCGGCGGCCCATACCCTTGTCAATGTAGGGTGGAAGTGGTGCGGCAATTGGAATATTGCCAACTTTCCCTTTGAGGTCTTCCGCTGTGTAGACAGCGACCACGCCTGGATGATTGAGTGCGGCCTCTGTGTTAATACTCTTAATGCGTGCGTGACCATAGGGGCTACGGAGAACGGACATGTGAAGCATGCCGAGCATCTTCATATCGTCTACATAGGTAGCCTGACCAGTAATCAAACGGGGATCCTCACGCCTCTTTACCGGCGTGCCAAGTGTAGCTGCAATGCCCATGAGTGTGCAAGTCCTCTCTCAAGTATGAGAAACGAAACAACAACGCTGGTATTCTTGTTTGCATCCTTGCGGAAGACGCTTAATCCGCTGCAGGTACTGGTTCAGAAGCATCGCTATGCATATGTTCAGCTGCATACTGAACAGCACGAACAATGTTCTGATAGCCGGTGCAACGGCAGATATTGCCCTCAAGACCCTTACGAATCTCTTCTTCACTTGGGTGGGGGTTGTTTTTCAGTATCTGGTAAGAGGCCATAATCATGCCGGGAGTGCAGTAGCCGCACTGGAGACCATGTTTCTCCCAGAAGCCTTCTTGTATGGGGTGGAGTATATCACCGTTAGCGATACCTTCAATGGTAGTTATTTCTTCGCCGTCGGCTTGTACAGCGAGGACCGTACAGGATTTTACCGCTTGACCATTGAGCATAACCACGCAGGAGCCACATTGTGAGGTGTTGCAGCCAATGTGTGTGCCCGTGAGGTCGAGGGCGTCACGTAAATAATGTACGAGCAGTGTGCGAGGCTCGACTTCTGATGAGTACTTGCGACCATTCACGGTCATTGTGATTGCGCGCTTCATCGTTCTAAAGGTCCTCCATCGTAGCTAAGTCGCGTCTCCCTTTAATGAGCGTTTGTGGAAATGAAAGGGGATAACGCACATATTCCTTAAAACTGTTCGTTCAATGTAGGGCTTTTGTGCTGAAATAGACTAATGAAAACTCCTTTCATTACACAAAGTATAAGGAATGGTACTAATGAAGATGCCCAATAGCTTGGGCTATTCGCTGTGCAGCTAGTCATAAAATCTTCTCTCATTGCTGCAATGCTTGACTGCAAGGGAAGAGATTGCAAAAATCTGACTGAACAGAGATTAGCACAAGAAAGGTTACATTGTCAAACTGTGTTGTGCAAACCATGTGCAAGTAAAGAAACATTCATACTTTGCCCGTTGGGGCCAGTGTATCATGTCCTTTTGAATCTTTCGATTTGGAGACAGGACGTGCTGAAGCGGTCCCTACATATAGCTTGAGATAGGACATGATACGTCGGTCCCTACACGGGCACTTCTTCTTGCACCAGATGGTGCATTGTTTTAAGTGGTGCACCAGTTCCCTTTTTGCGTAACATGAGCATTTCTGCAGCGATGCTAAGGGCGATTTCGTCCGGTGTTTGTGCACCGAGGTCTAAGCCGATAGGGGCATGCACTTCGGCAAGACGCTCTGCCGCAATGCCCTCTCTCATCAACGCTTTAAAGATATTTTTGACCTTGCTCGAACTGCCAATCATGCCGATGTATGCAGCATTACTCTCAAGTGCTGCCTGTAGTGCTTCTTTGTCGAGTGTATGACCACGTGTGACAATTACAATCCAGCTTCCTTCGTCCGGCTCTAATTTGCGTAGAGTATCTGGAATGTTACCGAAGACAAGTTGTACCTTATCGCTGAATGCCTGTGGATTAGCGAAATCGCGGCGATCATCGATTACCACGATACGATAATCGAGATGGAGTGAGAGGCGTGAGAGGGCTTGGGCGACATAACCTGCGCCGACAATAATGAGGCGTGGCTCTGGCTGGAGCACTTCAAGTAGGACTTCCAATGTTGCGCCGCAGCTGCCCACAGCTTCTCCATTGTCCGCATCTATATGAATATGAACGGTTTGCGAGTGTCCCTCGCTTAACGCTCTGATGGCTTCTTGAGCAATCTTACCATCTGTGACGGGGCCTGCTATGCTGTCGCTCATGCTGCCATCTGCATGGACCAGCATTTTACTGCCAACGGCACAGGGAGCAGAGCCAACTGTTTTGGCAACGGTCGCAATAACGATGCGTTCCCCGCGTCGTAGTGCATCTTGAATCTCGTTGTAGACGCTCGTTGTATTCATAAGAGTGCATCCTTCTACACGCTTGTTCGTGCAGGTATTTGTGGGTCTTTGCCATTACGTGTGGCGACAATCTCGGCCATGATTGCAAGGGCAATCTCCTCAGGTGCTTTGCCACCGAGGTTGAGGCCGATAGGTCCATGTATACGCTTGACTTGCTCTTCTGACAGGCCATTTTTCATAAGCCGTTCGGCACGTTCCTGGCCCGTTTTGCGACTACCTATTGCGCCCACGTAGCCGACATTGTGACGCAGTACAACGTTGAGCGTTGGTTCGTCAAATTTTGGATCGTGGGTAAGCACGGCTACAGAGGTGGAGGGGTTAAGGTCCATGTGCTCTAACGCCTCGTCGGGCCACTCAACAACTACATCATCGGCATGAGGAAAACGGTCGCGGGTGGCGAAGGCTGAGCGGGCATCGACAACGGTGACGTGGTAATTAAGGGTTTTTGCGAAGGTTGTGAGCGGAATCGCGATATGCCCGGCGCCGACGATGATTAATGAAGGAGGAGGTGGAAAGCCTTCGATGAATACCTGGTATGGTTCTTGTGCCTGTATCCTATCATCGAGCGTGTAGGTATGTGTTTGTGCCTCGCCTTTCCACATTGCGCGTTCGGCGTCTACCAGTGCCAGTTTATCAAGGGCAGACGATCCCAGTGTTCCATGTGTGATGTGGTTAGGCAACAAGAGAAGTTTCGAACCGATGTTGTCCGGTCCTTGTACCACTGTTGCAAGGGCCGCGCCCTTTTCCTTTTCGATCTGATCTCTTAAGGTCTCGTAGAGTCCACTCATAAAGAACTCCCCTGTACTTCCTTGTACAAGATGTGCAGCTAAATGTTTCTAATAAAAAAGGAGTTACCAATCCAGGCGTTCCACGAACACGCGAATGGTACCGCCGCAAGCGAGGCCGATTTGTTCGATATTTTGCTCTTCGGTGATGCCGAACTCGAGCATTTGCGGCTTCCCGTCCTCGATTGTTTCCAGGGCTGCTTGCACTACGGCTGGTTCTACGCAACCACCGCTCACCGAACCCGTAAGTTCGCCGCTTTCACTGACGGCGAGTTTTGCTCCGGGTCTACGTGGAGCGGAGCCTTGCATAGAGATAACTGTGGCAACAGCGACACGCTCACCGCGTTCGCGCCATTTTTCTATGTCGGGCAATACGTCAATCATCAGAAATCTCCTTGTATGGAAGCACTTCCTTCAGGCAATAATTACAAATAGACCTGAACAACCTGCTCAGGTCTACGGCATACTCCTGATTTTGGGCTGGAGAAACAATGTTTTGCTCTACTTTAGTATGTACGGATATGGGCGAATTGTCAAGAACGCTCTTGCCAGATGTGCACCACCTGTTGATACGCCTCCCATGTGTCTACGTCGTAATTTGCCATCTCGTCATCCATGTCTACACTTGCTATCTCTTGATGGTGGCGTTCGAGAACCCTACGACCGCCTTCGTCACCTGTCATCTCCAGGAGTTCGGGAAAGAGGCTGG
>CAXTCR010000241.1:0-6079 GCA_964242555.1 uncultured Ktedonobacteraceae bacterium | reverse complement strand
GGGACCAGGGCGCCCGCAAGGGGACGCCCCTCCCATACCACCAGAGCGCAGTGGCTCTCTCCCTGACACTTTTTGAGGAGAAGGGACACGAGCAAGCATATGAGATCGTCGTACTCAAGAAGAAACCGAAAATGCTTTTCTTGGAGGACGATCTCAATGAACGCTATTGTACTGTGGGAGCAGTGGAGAAAACAAGTCAGGGAGGTATTTCCTGGTATTCACGGCCATCAAAAGAAAACGCTTGGCCTCTTTGTGCTTGGGATCGTGTTGTCAGGCAGTGCCGTCTTGCAACGAGTGGCCGAAAGGGTGAGTCTGCACGGCATCAATCCGGCAAAAATGACGAGTATCGAACGCCGACTGGCGTGCTTTGTGGCCAATGAGCGTCTCGTCGTCACCGAGGTCTGGCAAACATTCTTGGCTCAAGTCTTGCCGTGTTGGAGTGGGAAGCGGCTCCGTTTCGTGCTGGATTGCACGCCCTTTCGCGCTGATGCGACCAGTGTCTCTCTGGGTTTGCTGGTCCACTCGCGAGTCCTACCCGTGGCGTGGGCAGTCATGCCGGCCAAAGAAAAGTGGCAAGAGCAGCAATGGAGCATTGTGGGTCGCTTGCTTGACAACGTGATCCCGCATCTAGGGCAAGCGGACTGCACCTTGATTGCGGATCGAGGACTTGCCAGCGTTGCTCTGGTCCAGGTGTGTCAAGAGCGTACCTGGCACGACCTGTTGCGCATCTGCAATGAACACCAGTGTCGACGGAAGCTGGGCAAGAAGTGGACGTGCTGGCACCGCATGGACCGAGTGGTGGAGCGGGTAGGGCAACAGTGGTACGGCTGGGCGAAGGTGTGGAAAGAGTACAAAGAGGAGATGTACGTGAGCGCGTGTTGGCAAGAGGGCTATGAAGACGCTTGGTTTCTGATTTCCGACCAGAGTGCAGGCAAGCAGAGGGTCAAAGAGGATGCCTTACGGATGCGCGTCGAGGCGACCTTCCAGGACAGCAAATCACGAGGGTGGAAGGTGGAAGCCAGTCTCATCAAGGAGCAAGCGCGTTTGGAGCGCTTGGTGCTGGTGCTGTTTCTGGCGATGTGGTGGGTCAGTCATTTAGCCGCCTCGTGCATGCATCATGGAGAGCGCCATCGCTTTGATCGACAGGACCGACGTGACAAAGGCATCTTTCGCTTGGGCCGTCTGTGGGTAGTAGATATCTTGCGACGTGCGCCCAATGTGGGAGCTATTTGTAGTTGTTTACCCTTTACCAAGCGTCCGCAAGGATGGCGCTTCTCTCTGCGCTTCTAAAAACTGTCAGGGAGAGAGATTCCCCTTGCGGGCGCCCTGGCTCCACCACAGACCTGCCTTAAGCTTCGATGAACGCCTATGGGGACTGGGCGCCATAGATTCGTGTGTATACCCAAAAATACTACTCTCTTTGTCTACATGTGCTATCTTATGTTATCTTTATAGAGTATGTATATTTTTCTATAGCAGGTCCTCACCGGAGCAACCCATGCAAGACCAACGTGTGCAACGCAAACAAATACCTCTGCGTATACGTCTATCAATGTCGAATGGGCATACAGCTGCTGAACCATCGTCGAACGAGTATACAGCAACTCCAACAACATCGAATGGGTATACAGCTGCTGGACCATCGTCAAACGGGCATACAGCAACTCCAATCGCATCGAATGGACATATGGCGACTGAAACGCCTTCAGAAGTATGTGGTACTCAACGTTCAGAACAAATCAAAGAGGTGCTACGGCTGAGCAACCTACTACGCGCCGATATCGGGCTGGGCGAGGTGCTGACAAGTATTGCAGCCTCGACGAGTTCATGCACAGGTTTTGGCACGCTTGTGATATGCCTGATTGAGGATGGAAACACCTATACGTCCCCCGTCGCGTTCGCCGGCATGTCTGCTGATGACGAACAACTGCTTCGTACCCATCCTTTGACTATGACACAGATGCACACGCTGATGCAGCCAGAGTTTCGCATTAGCCAGAGCTATTTTATTTCACACAAACACAAGGATGTTATGGCGGGCATTACGGTGGTGGTGCCGAATATGCCGGTACAAGAGGATGTGAAGGACACATGGCATCCAGAAGATAACCTTATTGTTCCCTTGACGAGCCATAGATCGCAAAAGCTGCTGGGCTTCTTATCGTTGGACAATCCAGAAAATGGCAAAATTCCGACTATCGAGGATATCGAGATTATTGAACTCTTCGCGCTACAGGCCGCGACAGCTATTGACAATGCGCGCATCTTCCAGGAGCGTCAGCGTGAACAGGATGCGCTTGAGCAGGGCATTTCTGAACTACGTGAGGATGTAGAGCGTATCCGCAATGGCGATATGCATATGCAGGTGCGCACATCGCATCAAAAACTGCAACCCATCGGCGAGCTAGTAAACAGTATCGCGCACGATATGCTTACCATGGTGAAAAGCACGCAAGCGGTGGTGCAGGCCGTCGACGACCATACGCGTGACGTACAGCATTTCTCGGAGCTGCTCCTGCACGATATCGGGCAACAAGATCAGCAGGTTGCACGCATTTCACACATCATCGAGGCATACACAAATGTTATTCATCAAGTCTCTGACAATGCTGTGACGTTAGACCAGATGGCGGCGGAGGCGATAGAGGCCACGCGTGCAGGACAAGAAGTGGTTGATCGTGCGATAGATGGTATGGGCAAGGTGCGCGATACAACCCTGCAATCTGAGCGCGTAATGAAGCATTTGAGCGAGAGTGGACAAGAAGTAAACGAGACCTTGAATGCTATTAACGATCTCAACACACGCATGCACCTGCTCGCATTGAATGCCGCGATTGAAGCATCTCGTGCGGGTGAGCAAGGACAGGGCTTTATCATTGTGGCACAGGAGATACGCAAGCTCTCTCTCAGTACAGCTGAGGCGACGCGTAAGATAGGAAACTACATTCGCACTATCCAGCAGGAGACGGCGGGAAGTGCGCATAGTGTTGGGCAACACACGCAGCAGGTTGTAGAGCAAACCGAGCTTGTGATGCATACGGGCCTCACATTCGATGCCATTGACACTGTTACTCAGCGTATGGCGGGTCTTGTGAAAAACATGAGCACAACAGCTGAAACACAGGTGCAGAATTCACGCCTTATAGGACACGCGGTCGGTGAGGTCCATCATATGGCGCATGATATTGGCACTCATATGCGCGATATGCATGAGGCTTCGGCCCACCTTAAAGGGATGATGAACAAGTTGCGTGAGCTGTTAGGGGCTTATCAAGAGGTGTAAGTAAGAAACGCAAGAAGGCATCATACACGCACGTATGATGCCTTCTTGCGTTTCTTACTTACACCTCCACCACGATTGGCAGTACCATTGGACGACGACGCGTCTTCTCGTACAGGAAGTCACTGAGGGTGTGCTTGATTTTGTCTTTGATATAGGCCCAATCGGAGGAATGTCCGTTGAGACCAATGAGCGAATCAACGACACGTCCCCTCGCACTCTCAAGCAGTTCCTCCGCATCGCGCATATAGACAAAGCCGCGCGAGATGATGTCGGGCGAACCAAGAGGCTGACCGGTCTCTCTATCGACGGTCAGAATTGCCATCAGGATACCGTCCTGCGACAATACTTTGCGGTCACGCAGCACTACCTGTCCTACGTCGCCAACGCTTGTGCCATCGACAAACACATTGCCGTTCGCCACATGGTCAACCAGCTTTATCGACTCGGATGAGATCTCTACGATGTCGCCATCCTCCGCGACCACGATATGATCTTCTGGGATGCCCATCGCGAAGGCCAGCTTCGCGTGCAGGATCAACTGGCGATACTCGCCGTGCACCGGAATAAAGAACTTTGGACGCAACAGGCTGAGCATAAGCTTTAACTCTTCCTGCGCGCCATGCCCTGAAACGTGTACGTTCGAGATGGCTTGATAGTAGACCTCGGCCCCCTGACGGAAGAGGCTGTTGATCGTGCGGCTCACCGACTTTTCGTTGCCCGGTACTGGTGTTGCCGACAGGATAATGGTATCGCCGGGGCGTACGTGAATCTGCTTATGCTCATCGTTAGCGATGCGGGTCAGGGCCGAAGTTGGTTCGCCCTGACTGCCCGTACAGATGATGACAACCTGCTCTGGTTCGAACTTATTGATGTCCTCGGCACGGATAAGCATGCCCTTTGGTACATTCAAGTAGCCTAGTTCGATGGCCATCTGCACGTTATTGACCATGCTGCGTCCAACGAGCGCGATGAAGCGGTCGTAGCGTGCCGCCACATCGACAACCTGCTGCACACGTGAGATCAGCGACGAGAAGGTCGCGATCATAATGCGACCGGGAGCGTTAGCGAAAATCTTGTCGAACGAGTCGTTAATTACGCGCTCGGATGGTGTGTAGCCTGCCGACTCAACGCGTGTACTATCGCCCATCATGACCAGCACGCCTTCGTTACCGATACGAGCCAACGCCCCGAAATCGGCAGGTTTGCCGTCCACTGGTGTGTAGTCGAATTTATAGTCGCCCGTATGCACAATGGTGCCAGCCGGTGTATGAATTGCCACACCGGTCGCATCAGGAATGCTATGGTTGACGCGGAAGAACTCGACATCGGACTTACCGACCTGTACATGTTCGCCCGCTTCGACAATCGTGATGTTCGCCTTTTCGAGCAGTCTGTGCTCTTTGAGTTTGACTGAAATCAGGCCGTGCGTGAGCTTTGTGGCAAAAAGGGGTGGGAAATCGAGCATTGGTAGAACGTAGGGAAGTGCTCCAATATGGTCTTCGTGACCATGTGTGATAAGAATGCCACGGATGCGGTTCTTCTTGTCCTGAAGGTAGCCCGTATCGGGGATAACGAGATCAACTCCGAGCATTTCATCGTCGGGAAACATAACGCCAGCATCTACAACCAGTACATCGTCACCATACTCGACGACCATCATATTCTTTCCGACCTCTCCCAAACCACCTAGCGGGACAAGTCGAATATTTTCTATTGTCAAGGTAAAAAGGACCTCCTGACTACACATACCTGTGTAGCATAGCTAAAAACTCTATTCATTAAAAAAAGTCATGTATCTTCACTCTCATTCCGTCCATGAGAGCAAAAGCCAAATAAAAATATGTGCCGCGCCCAGAGATAAAATATATAAAAGCTGTGAGGTCCCTCTATGATTCTAGCATAGCAGAGGTAGAAATACAAGTAGGGGTCTTCATGTGATAGGCTATTCGCACACTGCCGAACAAAAAGGGTGATTGTAGTCGTATACACTGTGCCCCTCAAGCGCGGGGCACAGTGTATACAACTTAAATTCCCTGAGGTGGGCGGAAGTTTGGCGGATTCCACCAGTGATCCGTGCTCATCCAGAGGGCGCGACTGTGCCGGAAGAAGATTAACGGCAGAACGATTGGCAATGGCAGACCTGCAAGCAGTATAGGATAAAATGGAATTGATGGATTCAAGCCTGCAACTACCCCAAATGGTACAACTGCCGCAGTGACGATCAGCTCACTAACGACAAGATTGATCGCCATCGCGCCTGTAAAGTAGCCGTCCTCGCGCTCGAACTTGAAGCCGCAGACCGGGCAGTTCTCGTACATTGTAAAGAAGTGCTTGAACAGCTTGCCTTGCCCGCACACTGGACAACGCAGACGGAGTCCTCGCCACAGAAGCGTCCAGTAATCGACGCCAACCATACTTTTAGCCCTCCTAGCATATAGGTACACAAAACAACTTTTTCTGGCAAGAAGGCGCTGTTTAATTTCTTATGTCATTATGTATTATCTCTGTATATTAGAACACAAACGTGAGAGGATTTCATCCTGTAGGAGTGCATACCCGATACATCGGTCTATGAGCGGACCACATTTATGATGTCCGGATCGGATAATGATGCGTATTAACACATTACGTTGGTAACTACACAACAACGGACGCCCACAAGGGCGACCCCATAAGCGTTAACGTAAGGCTCGAATGGGGACCAGGGCCCGCTGCCTGTATCATTACCCGAATGCGGCTCGGGGACGCCCCATAAGCGTTAACGTAAGCCCCCAAAAGATGTCTGTGGTGAGGCCA
>CAXTCR010000240.1:0-6105 GCA_964242555.1 uncultured Ktedonobacteraceae bacterium | reverse complement strand
CTGGCTTTGCCCACGTCATAGACACGCTTGGCGGTATTGATGTCGATGTGACGCACCCGATTGTAGACGACAATTACCCTGCTGATACGGGTAGTGGCAGCAATCCAAACGACCCCTACGCCTTGCAGCGCCTCTACATTGTGCCGGGACCCCAACACCTGAGCGGCGAGGAGGCACTGAATTATGTGCGTTCGCGTCATGCCGATCTGGTTGGCGACATCGGACGCACCCAACGCCAACAGCAAGTACTTGGCGCCCTCAAGAAAAAGCTCACCGTCAATAGTATTCTGAACAACCTGTCGCAGCTCTTTAAGGACCTTAAAGGGCAGGTCTACACAGACCTAAGCGAAGAGGAGATGATCGCCTTCGCGAACTTCGGTCGGAGCCTGCCCGATGCAGCAATTCGACGCGTTACCTTCGGACCTGGACAGGGCGCTTCAAACTTCGGGAGTTACCAGAACGTCTATGATCCCTTGTTGCAATCGAATCAAAGCGTCATCGTTCCCAATTGTGACACCATTCAGACCGCGGTAAACAACATCTTCGGTCCCGGAAGCGGGTGTAATGTGAACGGATAAAGGTGTGTTTCAGGTTTTGTTGTAGGGATCACGTTTACGGCGTCCTGTTCGATTAATCGAATATGGACGCCGTAAACGTGATCCCTACAGCTTATTTGTTGTGTTTTACCCCCAACGTTGCCGAATGCGGGGCAATATCTCTTTTGCGTAGAGTTGCATGAAACGGGACTGGTCGTCACCGGGGGCATGGAAGATTAGATGCGTAAAGCCAAGTTCGATATACGGGCGAATCTGCTCGATATGCTCTTCGGGGTCGCTTGAGACAAGCCAGCGTCGATGCGCCTGATCAGCAACGGTCTCGGCACGTCGCTCCATCTCGCGTGCATCGTGAATTCCTGCTTTGTCCTCAGCTGGTAGCGCGAGGGCGGACCAGATGCGGGTATCTGCCATTGCACGGTCATGGTCTGTATCAAACGAGACCTTGACTTCGATGGTGCGCTCGATTGTCTCCGGGTCCTTGCCTGCCGCTTTTGCACCCTCTTCTACAGCAGGGAGCAGCTGATCGCGGTAGAGGGCATCGCCTTTGCCAGACGTACAAATGAAGCCTTCACCAGCACGACCCGCGTATTTTGCGGCGACCGGACCACCTGCGCCGATGTAGATCGGGACGGGCTGCTTAGGTTTATCATAGATAGTTGCGTTCAGTGTATGATAATACTCTCCATCGAAGGTCACAAGGTCTTCGGTCCAAAGCTTTTTAATCAAGGTAACTGCCTCACGTAAGCGTGCTAAACGCTCTTTAGGTGATGGCCATTCTGCGCCTGTCACAGCGACCTCGTTCAGCGACTCACCGGAGCCAACGCCCAGAATGACGCGACCGGGATTGAGGACACCCAATGTCCCAAACGCCTGCGCAATGACTGCTGGCGGATAGCGAAACGTTGGTGTAAGCACGCTGGTGCCCAATTCGATACGCTGCGTGCGCTCACCAACTGCCCCCAACCACACGAGTGCAGATGGTGCATGTCCATTTGTATGGCGCCACGGTTGAAAGTGGTCGCTAATCCACACACTATCGAAACCTAGCCCTTCAGCCTCAACCGAAAAATCAATCAGTTGCCGCGGCCCAAACTGTTCTGCCGAAGCCTTATATCCCAGCTTTAAGGGATGTTTTGCCATGATGCATCTCCTCTATCGTAAATGGCGATTCGTGTTTGTGAGGAAGGTATAACCAATATGTGTTGTGACCTTTCTGCTTTATTCTATCATCTGGCAAGGAATTTATGTTGATGCCAGAAGGCCATTTGCCCAATCTCAGTGCGCTGGTATATGCTTAGAGAGAGAATACAAGAAGGGAAAATATATGGACACGCAAGGCCGGGAGCAGGTTTTGACGAAGCAAATAGCAACTGTGATAGGTGGTGGACGTGGAATTGGGCAAGCAACTTCACTTGCGCTTGCTGATGCAGGTGCTATTGTTGCTGTGGTGGCACGTTCGGAAAATGGACTTTCCGAGACTATTGCACATATTCAAGCAATGGGAGGAAAAGCGTACTCGTTTGCTGTAGATGTCCTGGATCAGCGGGCAGTCGAGCATATGGTGAAGGAGGTCGAGCACCAACTGGGACCGATTGATATACTCGTTAACAGTGCGGGCCGTCATCGAGCACTCGGCCCATTGTGGAAAGTTGATGCTGAAGAGTGGCGAATGGATGTAGAGAGCAATCTTTTTGGCACCTTTTACTGTATGCATGCTGTTCTTCCAGGTATGGTTGCAGGTAAACGTGGCAGGATTATCAATATTTCAAGTGCGGCGGGAAACATGCCTCGACCGCATTCTACGGCGTATAACTGCATCGAAAGCTGCCGTAACACGCCTTACAGAGAGTGTTGCACTTTCCACAAAAGAACATGGAGTATATATTTTTGCTATACATCCAGGTTCGGTTCGTACTGCTATGGCGGACTACCTCATAAATTCCGAGGATGGACAAACATGGGTACCTGAGTTTCGGCGTGTATATAACGAGACGGAGATACCGCCGGAGCGTGCAGCGGAACTTGTTGTCTTGCTCGCCTCCGGGAAAGCTGACGTACTTACGGGACGCTTTATCAATGTGTACGATGACATCGAAGAACTTATGAAGAATGCTATTCAACAACAGGACTTGTATACACTGCGTTTACATACGACAAAATAAGGAAGAGGATTGACATAGAATGACACGACCAACACTTATCAAACCGGGGAACTTTGGAGCTGATGTTGCAGCAGATACACGACGAGGTACGTTTGATGCGCAGAATGAAAGCTTGTTAGCAAAACATATTCCTGTCGATGCGGTATTTATGGGTGATTCTATCACCGACATGTGGGCACTGGATGCATATTTTAGGGGAACACAAGGTCTGTTAGTGAATCGTGGTATTGGTGGCGATGTGACACAATTTGTACGAAGGCGGTTCGAGGCCGATGTTGTACAACTACGTCCTCGGGTAGTTGTGCTAATGATTGGTGTCAACAATTTTTGGGACCTTGATACGTGGCCGAGTTGGGATGCATCGCTAGTGCGGAACCCACAAGATATCGAAGAGGATATTGTCGCAGATATTTCAGCGATGGTGAAAGACGCGTTAACGCATAACATCGAGGTAGTGCTCTGCAGCATTCTGCCTACTAATATTGTGTCCAGCAGCAATAACGCTATTCGCAATGCATCTATTCGACAGGTAAACGAGCGTCTGAAGCATCTTGCGCAAGAGTTACAGCACGTAGTTTTTGTTGATTATCACCGTCATTTTGTTGCCGAAGATGGTTTAACACTGCGCGATGGATTAGCAGATGACGGATTACATCCTCATTTGGTTGGGTACGATATTATGGCGCATACATTGTTGAGCGAGCTGGGGAGCGCGGAAGTCTTTATTATTCAGGCGCGGTAAGCACATAATTATGGAAATGCATTTACAAATATGCGTACAATACAAGGGAACCTGACAGTATTTGAGAGGTTTGAACAGAGATGTAAAGGAGAGCAATTCTATGCTCCTCGTTGGCGATATTGGCGGGACGAAGACAGAACTTGCGGTGTATGCATCTGTCACTGCGTTAGCAACACCGGTCGCAATTGAACTCTTTCCAAGTAAGCCTTATAAAGGGTTAGAAGAGATTGTACAGGAATTTGTTGATAAATATAAGGTGCAGGTAGATCGAGCGGCTTTTGGCGTCGCGGGTCCTGTTATCGATGGTAAGGCAACGATCACAAATCTGCCGTGGATTATTAACTCGGAAAAACTGAAGAATGATCTCAACCTGAAATCAGTGCTATTAATGAATGATTTAGAGTCTATTGCCTCTGCTGTGCCATTTCTACCAGCCTCCGATCTAGCAACGCTTAATCGTGGTCAAGCTGTAACTAATGGGCCGCTTGCAGTCATTGCTCCTGGCACGGGCTTAGGTGAGGCATTTTTGACCTGGGAGACACAAAATTATGTTGCGCACAGGTCTGAGGGAGGTCATGCAGATTTCGCGCCGCTAGACGAACTACAGATTGGACTTCTGCGCTATTTGCAGTCACCCTTGGGACATGTGAGCTATGAGTGGGTGTGTTCTGGCGTTGGTATGCCTCACATCTATGCCTATCTCAAGGATAGCAACTATGCACCAGAACCCTCATGGCTAACAGAGCAACTCGCGCAAGCGAAAGACCCGAACGTTGTTATCGTGCAAGCAGCGATGAACAAAACCACACCAGACCCGCTCTGTGTGGCGACCATTAGGACCTTTACCTCAATACTTGCCGCCGAAGCTGGCAATCTTGCCCTCAAAATACTTTCTACGGGTGGTCTGTATATTGGAGGGGGCATTCCTCGTCATATCTTACCATTTCTACAAGAAGCGACCTTTCTGAAGACGTTTTTAGACAAGGGACGCCTAGGTGAGGCGTTAAAGCCAATGCCCGTGCATGTCATTCTCGATGCCAAAGTTGGGTTACATGGAGCGGCTTATAGGGGTTTCGCGCTGCACCAGCAGGAGCAGTAGAGGGCAGATTATATAAGAGAATAAATATACTGCTGGGAAGACGGGGTGTGATGAATCAGACCCGTACAAGCATTTTTTCTTATATGGGTTTGAGGAGGAATACAGAGGAAAAGCTTCGTCGTTTGGTCGGTAGAGTGGCAAACCTTGCTATAGTGCCAACGCAATAATGCCCACAACAATGATGCTTGCCGCAAGAAGGCGACGTTTTGTCTCGCCTTCCGCGAGTAAGCGAGTTCCTAATAGGATGCCAAAGAGCACACTCACCTCTCGGAATGGTGCGATGAAGCTGACGGGAGTAAAAGTCAGGGCAGTTAGTACAAGAATGTAGGAGAGAGAACTTAGAACGGCGATGCCTACTCCTTCGAGACGATGAAGCTGCCAGTGCGTACGAACCTCTTGCCAGTGACGGAGCGCGAATGGCGTCAAGGCAGGAACGCGTACGCAGACGGTACCATAGTACAGAATAAGTGGTGCGATATGTCCAACGCTTAAAGCTTCCTTGTCCCATAATGTGTATGCTGCGATACAACATCCGGTTAGTATGCCATAAAGGATAGCAAGACGAGCGCGTTTGTCGTGAAGATGCTGTGGTCTCCAAGAAATGAGTAAAATTCCTCCTACGATACACGCAGTTCCACATAAGCTAAGAACAGTGGGCTGTTCTTTCAAAATCAGGATGGCAAGAGTTGTTGCTAGTAGTGGTCCAGTTCCCCGTGCTAAAGGATAGACGAGCGAGAGGTCGCCAACACGATACCCTCGTTGTAACAGAAGAAAATATGCGAGTTCAAGTAGACCGCTGCCAAGAATAAATAGCCACGTCCAGAGCGAGAATGATGTATGAAAGAACAATATGAACAGAAGAACAAAAGGTGCGAAAATGCCTAATGTAATTACATCGTAGAGCCAGATAAAGGAGGCATTGCCCTGTACCCGTTTCGCGAGGAGGTTCCAGGTAGCATGGAGCACTGCTGAAAGCAGAATAAGCCCAATGGTAAACAAAGTCATGAGAAATGTCCTTTTATTTATAATAGATGTAGAGTTGCTGTGGTATGCTCATATTGTATCTTCGATTTAGCAATCGCGGGATAAAACAGTCCCTACAATCGTCAAATTCATGGTCCTTAAGAGAAGGAGAAACGATGCGAAGCCATTTACTCATAGATGCGGATGATACGTTGTGGGAAAACAATATTTATTTCGAGCAGGCTACTCACGACTTCATTACCTTTCTCAACCATTCGACGCTTTCCGCGCAGGAGGTACAGGCTGTCCTGGATGAGGTCGAGCGAGGCATGGGTTATGGTTCGGTGAATTTCACCAAGAGTCTGGTCGCGACATACCAGCGCGTTGCTGAAAATAATGTGACGGATGAGGATGTGCAACGAGTTCGGCAGTTTGGCGAGCGTATACTCCAGCAACCCATAGAACTGCTCGCGGGCGTGAAAGAGACGCTCGATTACCTTTCGCCACGTCACGAACTAATGTTGCTCACAAAAGGTGTGGTTGAGGAGCAAAAGCTGAAGGTTGAACGTTCTGGTATCGAAC
>CAXTCR010000239.1:0-6141 GCA_964242555.1 uncultured Ktedonobacteraceae bacterium | reverse complement strand
GTGCATCCCCAGCCTCGACCTTATCAAAATAAGCGTCTATGCCGAGATATTTGAGGGTAAGATGAGCTGTATAAGTGCCCTTCCCGGTAACTACGCCCATTTTTATCGCCCTTTGCTGCAGCAAGTCTAGCGCCACCTTTATTCCTGCAAATGGTTCACTACACTGGGCATGAAGCTGCTCATAAACATCGTGATAAAACTTCAAACCCTCTTCCGCATGATCGGGTATGACACGCTGAATAATCCCCTCTTCGCTAATGCCAAAGTGTGCGGTAATCTCTTCATCTGTAACAGTACGATGGAGAAACGACTCAAACGTTTGCCTATAAGCGGCAATACACAAGGGAATAGTATTCGCCAGCGTGCCATCCAGATCAAAAAGCACAGCTTTAATGTTCATATTCGCTCTATTATCCTTGCTTGGTTCTTACCTCAACACCTGCACTTTGCTCAAGCACTTTCAGAAGAGCAGTATAATCATCGCGTCCATATCCTGCTGCCCGTGTCATCTCAAACATTTGCCGCGCAATCGCCGTCATTGCAAGGGGCGTCTGATTCTCTGCTGCAAGATCAAGTGCTAAACCTAAATCTTTGTGTAGCAGGTCCGTCATAAAGCCAGGTTGGAAACTACCATTAAAGGCGCGGAGCGGAAACTGGTTCGAGAGTTGCCAGCTTGCACCACTGCTAACGCCGATCACCTTGGCCATCGTCTCGACATCTGCCCCCGCTTTTACGCCCAGGACAAGTGCCTCGGAAATTGATGCCGCAATGGTGCCGCACAAAAGATTGTTTACCAGCTTGATAATCTCTCCTGCACCAACAGGTCCCACGTGAAAGATATTTTCTTTCTTACCCATACCTTCCAGAACAGGTAACGCCTTCTCAAAAGCCTCCTGCTCGCCACCAACCATAATCGTGAGCGTCCCATTAACCGCGCCTTGCGAACCACCACTCACCGGCGCGTCGAGAAAATCGACACCTTTCTCCTTCGCTAGCCCTGCCAATTTACGACTCATCTGTGGCGCAATCGTACTCATATCGACGATAATCAGTCCCTTGCGCGCCCCTTCCAGAATACCATGAGGTCCCGCCACCACCTCCTCGACCTGTGCGGAGTTTGGCACCATAGTAATCACGATCTCCGACGCTATTGCCACTGCACGCGATGATGGAGCAAGCATTGCACCCGCCTTGATAACCTCTTGCACCTCTGGCTTGTCAGGGTGACGTGCGAAAATAGTAACCTCATGCCCTGCCTTGAGCAGGTTGAGTGTCATGGGGCGTCCCATGACGCCAATACCGATAAAACCGATTTGCATATGTCTAAAATCCTTCTCTATTAGCTATTCCAGCTCTACAATGACTGCCCCGCCCTGCACAACCGACCCCTCTTGATAGTACACATGTCGCACCTTACCATCATGAGGCGCGACGATTGCATGTTCCATCTTCATTGCACTCAATATGACCAGTGACTGCAATGCCTCCACTGTATCACCATCACGCACCTGTACTTTGACAAGCGTACCAGACATCGGTGCTGTCAGCGTTTTTTGCGAACGTGTTGCACCACCTCCATGTGCCGTTGTGTCAACATCAGGTGCTTGCTTGCGCTCTAGTCGATAGAGGGAGCCATTGAGCAAAACCTGAATGTCCTTTTTTGCATGCACATAGACGCGTGTCTGAGCCTCACCTTGCTTAAGCACAACCAAACCGTCGTTCCCAACCATGTACTCGACAATGCCTACCGCTTGTCCATCTACATGAATATTCCATGCGTGTGCTTGTGGAGCTAGTAGCAACGAGACTATATGCTCCTGCTCTTGATAGAGATACATAAGGCTTCGAGCCTCACTACTCATACGCCACGGACCGAGCGTTTTCCAGGGATTTCTCTGCTGAGTAGCAGACGCCGATTGAGGGCGTGCTACTTCATACATAGCGGCAGCTATAAGCGCTTCTTGTGGAAGTGGCTGTGTAGATGGTGGCGCGAGTAAGGAGTGTTCTGTCAGAAAGCCTGTATGCGTACGTCCCTCGCGAAAAGCGGGATGGACCGCAATACTATGTAACAGTGGAATGTTGGTCGTCACACCAAATAGTGCGTTTTGCTCTAACGCCCGTTGCAGACGCACTATTGCAGCATCGCGAGTTTCCGCGTACACAATCAGTTTCGCAATCATTGGATCGTAAAACTGTGTAATCTCGTCGCCATCCTCGATGCCGCTATCAACCCGAATGCCAGGACCCTCTGGCACTACAAAGGTCTCGATGGTGCCTGTCGAAGGCAGAAAGTTTTGCCCGGCATCCTCGGCATAGATACGCACCTCTATGGCATGTCCACGCTGGCTCACCTGTTCCTCTTGCAAAGAGAGTGGCTCACCCGCCGCGATCAGCAATTGCTGGCGTACAAGGTCGAGTCCTGTCACGGACTCCGTTACAGGATGCTCTACTTGCAGGCGTGTATTCATTTCGAGAAAGTAAAAATGCCCTTCGTCGTCAAGTATGAACTCCATTGTGCCAGCGTTCACATAGCCCGCCGCTTTTGCGATGCGTACAGCGGCGGCACTCATCTCGGCGCGTAACGCTGGTGTCAGGGCGACCGAGGGACTCTCCTCCACAATCTTCTGGTGACGACGCTGTATCGAGCATTCGCGCTCACCAAGCGCGATCATATTGCCATGGGTGTCACCAAGTACCTGTATCTCGACATGACGTGGTCGTTGTATCAGGCGTTCAAGAAATACTGTGTCGTCGCCAAACGATGCGAGTGCCTCACGCTTTGCCCCGGCAAGACCCTCTAAAAATGCGTTCGCTTCGTGTACCTCACGCATACCCTTTCCGCCACCACCAGCAGATGCTTTAATCAATAACGGAAAACCAATGCGCTGTGCCTCATTGAGCAAGTGTGTTTCGTCTTGACTTTCGCCAGCATAGCCAGGAACGGTTGGTGCATCGACAGAGCGAGCAATATTTTTCGCTGAAATCTTCGCGCCCATCGCCCGCATCGCTTTTGCCGGTGGACCAACAAAGACAATGCCTGCCTGTTCGCAAGCCTCAACAAACTCTGCATTCTCCGATAGGAAGCCATAGCCAGGATGGATAGCTTCTGCCCCGCTACGTCGGGCAACATCAAGTATTGTCTCTATCCGTAGATAGCTTTGTGAAGCTGGCGCAGGACCAATTGCATATGCCTCGTCCGCCATACGCACATGACGTGCGCTAGCATCAACATCCGAGTACACCGCGACGGTACGTATACCCATTTCGCGGCAGGTTGCCATGATGCGGACGGCAATCTCGCCACGGTTCGCAATCAAAATCTTCTTAAACATACTTATTGCTTCACATCTTCAGTTGATTGCACCCAACGTGGCTTACGTTTCTCCAGGAACGAGCGCAGCCCCTCTTGCCCCTCGTCACTTACACGCAATCTGGCGATAGTCGAAGCGGTAAAGTTTCGGGCCGTCTCAGAATCCATCTGTCCAACTGTTGATGCTAACATCTTACATACTCTCAGGGCTTGAGGACCACTGGTAAGTAACTCGTTTATCGCTTTTTGTACCGCGTCATCAAGATGTTCAAGTGGCACGACTGAATGCACAAGCCCAACCTCACGCGCACGAGCCGCGCTGAAACGCTCTCCTGTGACAAAGAGCACACGAGCATTCGATACACCAATTTTCGCCACCACAAACGGTGAAATTACAGCGGGTGCTATACCAAGCTTGACCTCGCTAAACGCGAACCGCGCACTTTCAGCAGCAATTACGATGTCACATACAGAAACTAGACCAACGCCCCCACCCATTGCGGTACCGTTGATACGTCCTACAACGGGACAGGGAAGCGTGTTGATGAGCGCAAGGAGATCGGCAAGACGTAGGGCATCATGTAGGTTCTGCTCCTCTGTTAATGTCGATGCCGATTGCATCATACTGAGATCGGCACCTGCACTGAACGAAGGCCCGGCACCAGTGAGCACCACACCATGTAATTGCTCGTTTCTTGCCAACTCAGTAAAAGCGGCGATCAGGTTTTCTATAAGTGGCCCATTAAATGCATTATGTACCTCTGGCCGCCGCAGTGTCACCGTCGCAATACGCCCTTGATGACTATGCTCAACTGTAATAGCGGTATAGGAAGTAGGCTCTTGGGTCATAATCTTTCCCCTTCACTGAACTACATTCTGAACACGCCAAAGGGCGTTTCTGGCATGGGTGCGTTTAACGAGGCTGCGATACCCAGTGCGAGGACGCTGCGCGTATCGCAAGGATCAATGATACCGTCGTCCCACAAGCGAGCGGTGCTATAGTACGGGTTGCCCTCGTCCTCGTATTTGTCGAGAATAGGCTGCATAAATTCCTTTTCCTCTTCCTCGCTCATCGTCTTGCCTCGTGCCGCCAGTCCCTCTTTGCGCACCGTTGCTAACACAGTCGCCGCCTGCATACCACCCATGACCGAGATACGGGCATTAGGCCACATCCACAACTGGCGTGGTGAGTAAGCGCGTCCACACATACCGTAGTTGCCTGCACCAAACGAACCACCAATGACAACAGTAAACTTTGGCACCGGCGCGTTCGCGACCGCCATCACCATCTTCGCACCATCTTTCGCGATTCCGCCGTTTTCGTATTGGCGTCCAACCATAAAGCCCGCAATATTTTGCAGAAAGACGAGTGGTGTTCTCCTTTGCGCGCATAGCTGGATAAAATGCGTTGCCTTGAGCGCGCTTTCTGAAAAGAGAATGCCGTTGTTCGCGATAATTCCCACTGGATAGCCCATGATATGCGCAAAACCACATACAAGCGTCGTACCATACAACTCTTTGAATTCGTGAAAACGACTACCATCAACGAGTCGTGCGATAATCTCTCGCACATTATAACTTTTACGACTATCTTTCGGCACTATGCCGTACAGGTCTCGTGCGTCATAGAGCGGTGGCTCCGGCTCCGCAATCTCCCACGGAATGTGCTTGCGTCGATTGAGATGGGAAACGATGCTGCGACATATAGCAAGCGCGTGTGGATCATCCAGCGCGTAGTGGTCGGTAACACCAGAGATGCGACTATGTACGTCGGCCCCACCAAGTTCTTCCGCGCTTACCTCCTCGCCCGTTGCGGCTTTGACCAGTGGCGGTCCTCCCAGGAAAATGGTGCCATTCTCTTGCACGATCACCGTCTCATCGCTCATCGCGGGCACATATGCTCCGCCCGCCGTGCAGGAACCCATTACCGCCGCGATCTGTGGAATGCGCTGGCTCGACATACGCGCTTGATTATAGAAGATACGTCCAAAGTGGTCGCGATCAGGAAACACGTCTGCCTGTAACGGCAGAAAGGCACCACCCGAATCGACCAAATAGATGCAGGGAAGATGGTTTTGTTCGGCAATTTCTTGCGCACGTAGATGTTTCTTAACGGTCATAGGGTAGTACGTTCCACCCTTGACCGTCGCATCGTTCGCCACGATCATGCATTCCTGTCCCTCGACCAGTCCAATACCCGTCACAATGCCAGCAGAGGGAGCGTCATTATCGTACATGTCGTAGGCTGCAAGTGGACTTAGTTCGAGAAAGGGTGTTTCAGGATCACAGAGAAGCTCAACACGTTCGCGTGCTAGCAGCTTGTTCCGCTTGCGGTGTTTGGCGATTGCGTCGGTGCCGCCCCCCTGCTGTACCTGTTGGACATGCTTACGGAGGTCTTCTAAGAGCGAGTGAAAATACTGGGTGTTCTCTCGGAATTCGGGGCTAGTGCGCTCTATATGTGTTTCGAGAATGCTCATAAGTATGCGGGTTCCTCTCAGCAACGATGATGAGTGAGGGGCAACAGAGAATGTGTCGCGCCGTTGCTCTGCTGTTAAGGATAGCACCGCTTACGAAAATGCGTCAAGTAGAGAGAAATGTTCCAAAAATGCGGTGAGGACCAGGTATTCACCTGGCCCTCGTTTCATTCATCTTCTTACATCTCCTGTTCACATATCGTGTCACAATCCAACATAGATTAGAAAGTAATGATAGTGTTCAGTCGAGACCTCTGTACTTCTCTGACTATTCGTAGCGTATATCGCTCAAAGACGTTGCAATGTCCACAAAGGACGTTTTTGTTGCACACGGTCAAATCGAATACTCTCAGATAC
>CAXTCR010000238.1:0-6147 GCA_964242555.1 uncultured Ktedonobacteraceae bacterium | reverse complement strand
CGAGACCAGCCGCAACAGGTATCAGCAAAATCGCCATCACAGCAAGCACGGCAAGCGACATAATCGCACGTAGACAGCCTCCCTCAGACGATGTAGTATTCGTATTCTGAAAGCCTCGTCGACCCTGCGGCATACGCTGTGGAAAGAAGACAGACGAGAAGTTGCCACAGCCAAGAATAACGCCAATTCCCGCGATCCCAATGGCAAGCGCTGGGAGGACCAGTTGCCAACCATTGCCAACATACGCTGAGACAACAACGAGGAGCGCAACCTCGATTAGCCCTATCAGGAACACCACACTGTTCTTGCCATAGAGCAGTTGTTTTGGATTGACAGGAAACAAGAACAAACTCGTTAAGCTCTGTCGCTCCATCGCCAGCACATTATAGGAAAACGAGGTCAGCGCGAAGAGTGCATAGAGTGGCGCAATCATCACCGCCCATGGACCAATCTCAATGCGTCCCGAGCCGCTTGTATTGAAGAGCGTGACGGCCACCAATATAAACATTGATATGAACGATTGAAAAACAAGTCGCAGCAACTGCGGGTCACGGCGATAGTATTTCACATCCTTTACCGCGATCGTAAAGAATTGTGATGTCGCTATACGCTCTATCAATCCATTTGAGGGCGACGCCTCGACTACAGTCGTACGCTCAGTCTTATGACGACGTACACGACTACTGCCACTCTCGCTCGCGGTCAAACCGCGCTCAACCACCAGTTGCCACAGGTAGAGGACGACGCCAGTCACTACAACCAGTAGGGCAAGCGAGAGAAAACTTCCGCCCCAATTCCCTCGTACTGCTTGCTGTATCGTTCGCGCCGCTAGACCAGAAGGTAGCCATTGCAGGTAGGGGGAGATGGCGCCCGATCTCAAGTTATCATAGATGTGTTCAAGACCCACGCCACGCAGCACGAATTGCTGGAACAGGTAACAGGAGGATGAGAAGACACCGATCAGAATGATGCTCAGGTCGCGGAAACGCCGGCTCTGCAAGACACGCGCCAGGAGTGCAAGCACGAGTTGACTGATGCCTACCACCTGCGCGTAAAACACGACCATCGTCACAAAAGCCATTAGTGCCAACGGAATCGAGAGTGCCCAGCCTGCCACGACCGAGCCGAGGACAACCAATAAGCCAAATGTTGGAATATCTAAAAGCGAGGTAAAGACCAAACTCAACATGAGTTCGGCTCGTGTCAGTGGAAAGAGTGCGAGTTTGGAAATATCCAACCCCTCGTTAACCGTAAACTCCAAAAGCGGTAGCACAATCCATAGCAAGTAGACACCTGCCAATACAATGAAGAGGAGTTCGGAATTCGCCGGCGCTGGCAACAGTCGATAGCCAAAGTATGTACCGACCGCAATCGCACCCATGAAGGGCAGGCCAAACAATATCAGAAAGACGGCTCCAATAATACGACTAACGCGTCCCGCCCCTCTCGTGTAGTTGCGTATAAACGTTTTCCAGCGCAGAAGGAAGAGCCACCGTAACTTGTCCGCATGCACAACCATTGTTGTCCCTTTTCTACTGGGCCTCAAGCCAGCTCAAATTGTGCCCCTCGTTCTGCACACCAATTACATTGAGGAAAATATCCTCCAGTGTCGCATCCTTGTTGTTGCCACTGGCACGCTCCCGCAATTCTTGCAGTGTACCCTCCGCGACCAGCGTCCCTTGATTGATAATACCAACACGCGTGGACAGCCGCTCGACGACCTCCATGATATGCGATGAGAAGAAGATAGTTGTACCATGCTGCGTTAAGTCACGCAGGATATCACGCACCACCCGCGAACTCACAGGGTCCACGCCCTCAAATGGCTCGTCCAGAAACAGCACCTGTGGGCGATGAATAATTGCCGCCGCTAACGCTGTTTTCTTGCGCATACCCACAGAGTAGTCGACAACGAGCTTATCCGCATCATTCACCAACCCCAGCACGTTAAGCAATTCCTCGGTGCGACTCCGTACCTCGCGCTCCGGCACACCATACATATGACCGGCAAACGTAATATACTCGCGTCCACTCAATCGCTCATACAGGTTTAGATATTCGGGCAGTACACCCATCAGCGTTCGCGCCCGCAACGAGTCGCGCCACACATCAACCCCGCCAATATGCACAGTGCCAGACGTTGGGCGCAACAATCCAACCATCATCTTTATCGTAGTGGACTTGCCAGCGCCATTTGGTCCCAGAAAGCCAAAAAACTCTCCCGCACGTACCGCTAGATTCAAATGGTTCACGGCCACCTTCTGCCCAAAATTCTGCGTTAGATCATGTGCCACAACAGCATATGCCCTTGTATCAGCAGGAGGAGTCATAAGCTGTTGAGGTGCAGTATATTCTTGAGGGACTGTCTGTTCTAAAGTAGAGGGGGACATATTTTGTTCAGGAAATGTACTCATCGGCTGTCCTTCTCTCGTCTCTTTCACTCTTCACTTAATATAGCTATCTGTTATAAACATGTACCACGATGACAAACCGTTGTCAAGAGTGCTCTCTATTAACATACGTCCAAAGGGTAGATTTATCCAATTGCAAGAGATAGGACGTTGGCAAGCAGCATGACAGGGCAAGCCCTGTCACTACTATGTATGCTGTAGTATCGCGTGGCTTGCCACGCTCTTTCATGTATAGTAGTGACAGGACTTGCCCTGTCATGCTCCCCCACTACCACTTATCTTCCTTATGGGTTATCGTGCAAAAACTTCTCGATATCGGCAACCTCACTTGCACTGAGGCGGAACTCTGCCGCTGGTAGAATACCATCAACCTGCGCCTTACTACGTCCACCAACGATTGCAGCCGTTACCGCAGAATTGTGCAACGTCCACGCGATCGCAACGACTCCAGCACTCACATTGTGTGGAAAACCAATGTCGCTCAAGAGCTGCGCCAGTTGGAGGTTGCGTGAGAGGCGTGGCTCCTTAAACTCGTCAGCATTCTTGCGCCAATCATTATCCGGCATGTTCTCCACACGTTTTTTGCTCATCGTACCGGTCAACAAGCCTGAAGCCATAGGTGAGTAGACAATCACACCAATTTGTTCTTGCTCGCAGAAGGGCAAAATCTCGTCCTGCACCTCAGGTCGGAGCATCGAGTACGGGGGTTGTAGCGAGTCGATGGGAGCGATTTTCTGTGCACGCTTCATCTGCTCGACATTGAAGTTTGAGACGCCAATAGCGCGCACCTTCCCCTGCTTCTTCAAATCCGCCATCGCGCTCCAGCCCTCTTCGATATCCGGGTCAGGATTGGGCCAGTGAATTTGATAAAGGTCAATATAGTCAACGCCAAGCCGTTTCAAGCTTGCCTCACACTCACGCTTAATCGAGTCCGCTTTGAGGCTATTGCCTACCTTGCGGCTCTCGTCCCACACCAGCGAACATTTTGTAAAGATATATGGTCGCTCGCGCCCCTTAATCGCCTCGCCAACGATCTCTTCAGAATGCCCAAGCCCATAGACCGCTGCCGTATCAATCCAATTGATACCCATTGCCAGCGCATGTTGTATCGCGGCAATCGACTCCTTATCATCCTGATCGCCCCAACCAGCACTCCAATTCCCTCCACCAATCGCCCATGCTCCAAAGCCAATTGGCGTAATGTGTATCTCCGATTTTCCTAATTGTCGTGTATGCATCGCGTATTTCTCCTCCCTACGTACTATCGTAGTCCTATTGTGTAACACGCCTAACAACATGCACGAGTAGACAAACACAATGAAACAGAATGCAGTATGGGCTGACCGTGGTCAGCCCATACTGCATTCTGTTTCATGTTATTCGTATCTAAGAACCTCTAACGGGCGCACTCGTACTGCTCCCCACGCCACAAGAGCCGCCGTGAGCATCGCCAATACCGCCGCACCCGCGACAAGAGACAATGCGATGACACTATTGACCCCAAACGACGACTTGAAGAGGAAGGTACCGAGCAAGTTCGTCACAATAGTCACCAGGATGATTGCCAATAGTGCACCAATACCACCAACAAGCCCATTCTCGATCAGCACCTCGCCGAGAATTGTGCCGCTTGTATAGCCCACCGATTTCAGAATGCCCAGTTCGCGCCGCCGTTCCAACATCGCAAGCGCAACCGCGTTCGCGATGATGATGATACCAGCCAGCAGCGAAAGCGAGGCAATCGTCGTCAGCGTCAACAGAATATCGTTCAGGAACTGGTTGACAATATTGCCGATATTGGCAAGGTTGACCACAAAGGCATTCGGTACCGTATTACCAATCTGATCAACGGCATTGCTCACCTTCGCAGGATCAATCTTCATGTAGAACACCGCTTGATTGAGGCCCGCCGGGCTGAGAGCCTTTACCGTATCGGACGCCCCTAGGATGGGATACAGGTTCGAGCCAAGCGTCTGCTGTTGGTATGACCCAACGATGGTCAGCGTCTTTTCAATTCTGCGATCAAGGCTTGCAAAGGTGATTGTATCGCCTATCTTTAAGCGCAAAGGCTCATCCGCCAGCAACTGGTAGTTTACCAGGATATTGTTTGTGCCAGCATCGGCAGATGTCAGGTTGCGCCCACTCTTGATCGTCAGGTTCTGTGTACTTGGCAGCTGGTTATTGCCAACATCGTAGCCCTCGATACCACTCAGGAAGTAGAGTGTGCCACCACGTCCCAGATTGGTTGGCGAAGCTTTCGAGTCATCCGCCGGCAAGAGCGTCAGAATAGGCTTGCCATTGACCGATACAGGCGCAAGCGTCGCGAGGTTTCGCTGTTGTGACGCCAACAAACCGGGAAGTGTATCCAGCTTATTGTGCAACGCTGCGGTATCGTTGCCCGATGTGATCGAGATCACGTTGTAATTCAACGCGCTTGCCAGTACGCCATTGATCTTCTCACGCAGGTCTTGTCCCAATACCAAGATCAGCCCAACCGTGAAGATACCTACGAAGAGCGCAAGCATCGTGGTAGCGGTGCGACTCCGCGTTCGCCCAAGATTGCGCAGCGCCATCTTCGTCGTCGCCTTCGCGGGCCGTGGCAAGAACATGATGACAAGTCCAAGCAGTGCTGCCACAAACAGCAGAACGCTCAAAGTGAGTGAGAAGCGATAGACCAGAGCGGCAATCGCGAAGCCGATTACCACCACACCAAGCAGCCAGACATTCAAACGTTCGGGCACAGGCAATTTGCTCACCAGCAGGATCACCAGTACCATGAATAAGCTCAGTAAGCCGAGGAAAATGAAAGTGCCATAGACCGAGACTACACCAAGGAAAACGTTATTATTTAGAATGACGATTGCTAGAGCACAGAACAGCACCGACAGCACGATCAACAGTCCGATGGTGAGCAACACACTGCTTGCACCCGCGCCCTCCGGTATATCGCGGATAACATTCAACGGGCGAATGTTGGCCGCTTGTACAATCGGCAGCAGTCCGAAAATCAAGGCGGTGACTAGACCAATCAGCACGCCACCAGCAATAGTAACCGCATCGAGCGTGAAGGGAATGTTCAAGCCAAACGTCTGCTGCACAAGGTTACGTACAAGATAACTTACACCCGTTGCAGCCGCCGAACCAATAACGCCACCAATCAAACCAAGCAGACCAGCTTCAAGCCCGAATAGGAGGTAAAGATCAAAGCGCCGGTAGCCTGTCGTCTTGAGCATGGCAATCTCGGTCTTGCGGCGTGAAAGTAACACTTGCATCGTGTTGACGATACCGATACCGCCAATCAAAAGCGCGAGCAGGCCCGAAATCTCCAGGAAATTCCTAATGTTGTCGATCGAGTCTTGTTGCTGCTTTAATGCACTCGCAGCCGTTTGCGCGGTTGAGATGGGAAACTTACCTTGGATATCCTTTGCAACCGTGTCAGCCTGTGCAGGCGTAGCCGTTGAGACATCGACCGTGTCGTAAGTCACTGCCTCCTTCGGTGCCGCAGCTTTATAATCGTTGATAGAGATCAGTACAACGCTGCCAGCCTGCGTCAGTACACCAGTTTCGGAGACAATACCAACAATCTGCGCATGAATTGTACGCCCACTAGCTTGCTGTGATGATGCATGAATATCAAATGTGTTGCCAACCTTCTTATGATACTGATTGGCAAAAGGAACCGTGACAATCACCTGATCGTTTTTGAGCAGACCAGAAATGGTGCCCTTGCTCGGAT
>CAXTCR010000237.1:0-6180 GCA_964242555.1 uncultured Ktedonobacteraceae bacterium | reverse complement strand
GCGAGCAACCATCACTCATCGAGCCGGGAAAGCCCTATGAATACGATATCGACCTCTGGTCTACCAGCAATGTCTTTAAACAGGGGCATCGCATTCGCCTCGATATTACCAGCAGCAACTTCCCACGCTGGGACCGCAACCCTAACACCGGGCACGATTTGGGAACCGATAGCGAATTAGTCGTCGCGCAACAAACAATACTGCACGATGCCGAACACGCATCCTACATAGTGTTGCCACTTGTGCCTATTGAGAAGCCTTCCGCTTAGGTTGTAGATAGCACACGGCAGTTGCCATTGGGACTAGGGCACCTGTTACCTTCATCATTTCCGAGATGGATTCGGGGAATGATGAAGGCAGCGGGTGCCCTGATTGTTGGCTAGTGACCACCATGTCCTAAGAGGACAAGTGTAATGATCAGACCTATCACAAATAAGAGGAGTACGATCAGGCTAAGCACGAAGATGCCGACTGCTGGAGATGCTGATAGTGTGTGAACAACTCCTCTCCTGCGACGTACATCCGGCATTGACACCGTTGGGACGAATGCGGTATCCCGCTTCTCCTTGACGGTAGGTAGTGGTGAATATTTTGACTCTCGCGACTCCTCAAGCGTGGCTACGCGGGCAGCTACCGCTAGAACCTGTGTCGCATGTGGTCTATGCGCGGCAATTTGTGCATGGGCAGGCACAGAGATGTGCTCTGCCGTCTTTCGCCCATGTGCGATTAGAACCTTCTTTGAGTCCTTCGAGAGTTCGCGTGGTGTCTCGATACTTTTGCCTTGTACTCGTATTTGACGTGTTTGCAGCACTTTTTGCAAGGTCGCATCATATGCACGTGCGAATGAGATAATATTTGGATAGCGTTGCTCAGGCTTTTTGGCCAACGCACGCAGAAACACTTCGTCTATCTCTTCCGGCAATTGGGGATTAGCAACGCTGGGGGGCGTTGGTGGTGTGTTGTGATGGTGATGCAGGAGTTGTGCCGCATTGCCCTCAAAGACGGCGTGCCCTGTCATAAGCTGGTACATCATCACCGCCAACGCGTACTGGTCGGCGGCTGGCCCTACCTTGACCGAGGTTGCGAGCGAGGGGTCGTCAAATTGTTCGGGTGCCATATAGAGCGGTGTACCCACCGAGCGGTGCAGGGAGCGTCCGTTGCGGTAGAAAGCTGCCAGACCAAAGTCCGCTAGCAAGAGATGGGGACGCCCATGAGGAAAGATGGTAGTTAGGTATCCGGGTTGTTCGGCCCGCAGTGGACCACGCTCGACGCGAATCAAAAAGTTCGTTGGCTTAATGTCTCGATGAATGATACCGTTGTCGTGTGCGCCTTGGAGACCTGAGGCCGCCTGTAACAGGTAGTAGCCTGCCTCTTCCGCTGAAATGGGCCATCCGAAGCCGAATTGTTGCGTGCGACGCTGCAACCAGTTCCACAACGAGCCTTCCGAGAGGTAGGGCATGACAAGGTAGGTGATGGGTGTATTGCCACAGTCGATCACCTCGTCTCCAAAGTGGTAAAGCGGCAGTATATGCTCGTGATCGAGTTCCGCAACTGCCTGCGCCTCACGCTCAAAACGGACCGCCGCCTGTCGTCCCTCTGGCGTGTTTGCCGCGGAGCGCAGGTCGCCAGATATTACCTTGATTGCTACTTTTCTGCCAATCCGTGTATGCTGGGCCAGATAAATGTCACCCATACCACCGCTCTCGATGAGACGTAGTAAACGATACCCACCGAGTGTTTTCCCCACCAACATAGTCATCCAATCCCTCTACAACCAAAGGTGAGAGTGTGGCAATGAAGGCATATCCCTTCCACCTCAACCTCTAAATGTTGCTATTTCCTTATACAGTCAGTATACTGCGTCGGAGAAAATATATGGGACGAATGGCCTATTATAGTCTTAGCGCCTATCGTTGTTGAACAAGAGAGGCTATTCCTCCCTGGAGTTGTGTGTGGTCACGTTGATCATACACCGTTCGGGCGTCCGCGACCTCCTGTAGATGTTCATATGCCCATGTCCTGAGTGCCTTTACCGGTTCGAGTAGCGTCTGGCCCAAAGGTGTAAGGGAGTATTCTACCACTGGTGGCACGACGGGATAGACGACGCGCAGTACCAAACCATTGCGCTCCATCGCACGTAAGGTCTGCGTCAGCATCTTCTTCGAGATACCGTCGATCCGCTTGAGCAATTGTCCGAAGCGCATTGTTCCATCTTCCAACGCATAGATAACGAGAGGTGTCCACTGGTCGGCGATCAACTCCAACACGCTTCTTGATAGGCAGCTTGCCTGAAAAATGTCTGGTTGTAGTTGTTCTTTGGTTTCCATATGGTAACTATATCACTTTTAGGTTCCTTCTTACAAGAGGTAAGCTTTTGATGTATAGTTTCTACAGGTGACAAAACGTCGATTGGAGTTCACGTAGAACATCTCGTGTTACAAGGATACAGCATGTGGGTATCTGTACAACGACTGATAAAAGATCAGTCAAGATATAAAAAGGAGTAAGAATATGTCTAAAGCAGTCAGGTTCAATCAGTATGGTGACATCGACGTATTGCAGGTCGTAGATGTCGAGCGACCAGTGCCCGGTTCGGGACAGGTCCTTGTGAACGTCAAGGCTGCGAGCATTAATCCAGGTGAAGCCTCCATTCGCAAGGGCGTGTTTGCCAAGCAGTGGCCTGCTACATTTCCCTCTGGAGAGGGTAGTGATTTAGCGGGCATCGTTGTCGCTGTTGGTGAGGGCGTGCAGGGTTTCGCTGTAGGTGATGAGGTCATTGGTTTTACCAACAATAGGGCCAGTCACGCGGAATTTGTCGTGGTTGAGTCAAGCAATCTTATTCATCGTCCGCACAATGTTTCCTGGGAGGCAGCTGGCTCGCTGTTTATCGTTGGTGCAACAGCTTACGCGGCGGTACGTGCTGTCTCACTCAAGCAGGGCGATACTCTTGTAGTTTCAGGTGCCGCGGGTGGTGTTGGCTCGCTCGTGGTACAACTAGCGGTGAGGGATGGCGCGAAGGTGATAGGTTTAGCTAGCGAGTCTCATCACCAGTGGTTGCGCGACCACCATGTCATTCCAGTTACCTATGGCGAGGGTATTGAGGAGCGTATTCGTGCTGCTGCTAATAGCTCTATTGATGCGTTTATCGACACATTCGGCGCCGACTATGTCGAACTCGCACTCAAGCTTGGCGTCAAGCCGGAACGCATCGATACGATTATCAACTTTGCAGCCGCCCAGAAGTATGGGGTTAAGGCTGAAGGCAGTGGTGAGGCGGCGAATGCGGAAGTTCTGTCTTACCTCGCGGGACTTATCGATAAGGGCGAGCTGGAAATTCCTATCGCCCGAGTGTATCCTCTTGCTCAAGTGCAGGAGGCATACCGCGAGTTGGAGCAACGACATACCAATGGTAAGATTGTGCTCGTGCCATAGCCGATACATCGGTGCCAGACATGATACATTGACTCCCTGCCACGAACCCAAGGTCGTGGCAGGGAGTCAATGTATCATGTCTTCTGAAGGGCAATTCATCGTTCTATGTCTGATGAGGAGTTTACCCGCCTAGTTGACGCAACGCATCATAGGCGGCGGGTGACAGATCATTGCGAGCGTCGACAAGGCTACGTAAAGCAGGTATAGCTTCACCGTCTCTATATTGCAGGACAAGCCCAATTGCTGCACGCACAACGGTATCGCGTGGATCACCTAAGGCTTCTCGTGCAGCAACGCGACTGCGCATATCCTCGCCTCGCGGGTCTATGCTTTTGAGGGCCTCGATAGCTTGGGTGCGTACGTAGGGATCGAAATCACGGGTACCACTCAACACCGTTTCCAATGCTTCGCGCTCTTCCAATTGTCCGTTGGCACGCAGTACTGCTCCGTAGAGAATGCTCCCCGGAATGTCTTTGTCGCCTGTTGCCAGGTTTTCCTGACGTTTGGGAAGCTGAATGCGTCTGTTTATATCGACAACCCTGTACAAAAGATTAGACATGGAGGCAATCGAGCGACGATCACCTAGACGAGCCAGTGTTTCGCAAACCGATGCCAACGCCAACGCTTGTTCGCGACTCCCAAGCTCAGAGGTATTGTCCAGTCGTGAAAGCAAAAGAGAGGTCGCACGTGGGTCTCGTAGTTCGCCAAGTGTCTTCACGACAGGTGTGAAGGCATCCTCATTTGCATCTGTAAGCGAGGAGAGCAACGCATCACGTCCCGGGCCACTCATCCAGCGTTCGACTTCGTTCATCATCGGTGCTATAGCATACACTGCATCAAGAATGCGTGCGTCCTGAATCGTGCCTCGTGAGACTTCAGCCCAATAGCGTCCCATGAACAGACCGAGACGATGCAGGGCAAGGGCCACCTGCCATGTTGGATTTCGACGCGCACCTTCAAAGAGTGCATGTGCTAGCGGAGGGAGGTCGCTTTTAAGCGCTAGCGGTATTTCATTCGTTCCGGACTTAGGTAGGGTCATGCTGTCCTGTAGCACCTGTCCGATGACGAGTGCCGCCTGTTCCGAAAGGCGGGGCGAAATCTCATTGCCGCCGCGTAGATATTGTGCTAGCGGAATGTGTTGATAGATAGGTACTGCGACGTAGCTTTCCAGCCCGGACACACGATCAAGCCCGCTCGCCAGCACAATCTCGTTGAACTGTGTTTGCTTGAGCGATAAAATAGCCTCGACCACATCGACCTTTGCCCAGCCCTGCGCATCTTTAAGTGACGAGACAAGCGTCTGAATCGAGGGCGAGAAGTTTTGCTTGACTAATGCCTGCGTTGCATAGAGCGAGATGTTTGGGTCGGTAGCAAGCGTGCCAAGCGTCTTGATAAACTCTGGCGTCTTGATTGCTCTAACGCCTATATTGACCTTCGCGAAGCCGATAGCCTTGTTCGAGTCAGCGGCATCCTGAGTTTTATAGTTGCCGAGCATCATAATCGCGTACCGGCGCGCACGTCCGATGGGAGTTTCGGCGGGGTTAGCTGTTGCGGGTAGATCGTGCGGCTCCTCGTGCTCGATAATCTTGAGCCATACAGGAATGAGGTTGCCGGCACGATCAATCTCAAAAAGAAATGGAATCAGTACGGGACGCCACTGCTGGATTGGGGCGAGATTGAGCAGTGGGATAATGCGTTCAGCTGTATCATCTACCGATCGACCACCCCAGCGCAAACCTGTGACAAGTCGCGTCATCTCGGCACGTAACTCGCTGAGACGGTTTTTTACGTCCGGCTCATCGGCCTTGAGCGCTTGGACTGGTCGTCGCGCCGCGAGATGTTCTGCAGTCCCTGTTCGCTCCATCACTCGCGCTGAGACTGGTACCGTTGCTTGTACTGTTCGCTGCGGAGCCATCACTTGTGTGGTATCAGATAAAGTGTCTTCTTGCTTCTCTTCTAAATGAAGAAAACCGCCCGCGCCTGCCGACTCCGTAACATCGCTTCCAGCCGTAGGTCCCAGCTCGTTCTGCCCCAGGTTTGGTTCTGCCATATTGTCCCATAACTCTCTTTCGTTCAATTCAGGCACCCTAGGGCATCTCCAGCGATACCTAGAACGCGTTTTCTCACAAGTATGGCCTATTATACGGCGTTGCTGGGGTGTTGTCTATACGAGCATCCTAATTATGAATAAGAGAAAATTGGGTTAAGACTGATAACCATTAGTTTGATCAGTTATATAGAGAGACTCTACCACGACTTCTTGTACTGTTGCTCCAAAGCCATTGGTGCCACTAAAGGTACCTCCGTCGGTTCCCCACACTTCTACTATATCCTGTTGGTTTAACCGAGATAGATCTACACCAATTGGAAAAGCAATCTGAATAACTGAAGATGTTCCATCATTTAGATTATCTACGTTCGCTCCTGCTGTTGTGCCTGAATCGTCCTTCACAAAATTTATTATTCTCGCTGTAAAGTGAATATTTTGTCCTTTGTAGTTATTTCCTTGCTTATCTACATCAGCAACAGTTGTGTCTGTTGTCGTTGCCTTGTAGGATGCTTCTATCTGTTGTGGTGATTGGGTAGGTTCAGGCGTTGGAGTGGGCGTTGGTTTCTGAGTTGGGATAGCTGTTGGCTTAGATGTTTGCACAATGTTTTTTGCTGTGGTAGTAGGCACTTGTGTGGGACTCGTGCTTGTAGCTGTAGTAGTACTATTTGTCGAACTAAGAATGTTACTTATTCCTCCAC
>CAXTCR010000236.1:0-6204 GCA_964242555.1 uncultured Ktedonobacteraceae bacterium | reverse complement strand
TACCTGCCACATGAAGAGATGAGGATATTGATCCTTGATACAAAGAACAATGTGGTCGAGAATGTGGCACGCTATAAGGGGACGGTGAATAGTTCGGTGTTGCGGGCCGCCGAGATATACCGGGCAGCGATTATTCGCAATTGTCCAAGTGTGATCGTGGCGCACAATCATCCAAGTGGCGACCCAACGCCAAGTCCTGAAGATTTAGAAGTGACGCACCAGCTCGTGGAGGCGGGCCGTTTGCTGGATATCGAGCTGCTTGACCATCTGGTGATAGGCAATCCCCGCTTTGTGAGCCTGAAAGAACGATTACGATGGTAAAAACATGAGCCTAAGCGCAGCATACGCTTAGGCTCATGTTTTTACCACTCTATTACGCTTTCGCGGCGGCCTTCTCACCTTTACGCCGTTTTGGACGTACCCCTTCTTGAGAGGCGGCTTTCTCGCCTTTGACCGTTGAGGGTTCAAGGGCGGCGTTGAGCACATCGCGCACGTCTGAGGCATAGACGAAGGTCATTTGCTCGCGCAGTTCCTTGGGCAGGTCTTCGAGCAGGTCTGGCTCATTCTTTTTGGGAAGAATGACGGTGCGGATACCAGAGCGGTAGGCCGCGAGAACCTTTTCTTTGACACCACCGATGGGCATGACCTTACCACGGAGCGTGATTTCGCCGGTCATAGCAACATCCGAGCGAACCTTACGTCCACTTGCCAGCGAGACGAGTACAGTAGCCATCGTGACGCCTGCCGATGGTCCATCCTTCGGAATAGAGCCAGCGGGGACGTGAATGTGCACGTTCTGGTTTTCAAAAACGTCTGACGGCAAGCCGAGGCTCTCAGCGTTGGAGCGGACATAGCTGAGTGCTGCCGTTGCGGACTCCTTCATCACGTCGCCGAGTTGTCCAGTGAGCGTGAGATGACCGTCTTTGCCATGCATGGAGGCGGCTTCGATAAAGATGATCTCACCACCAACCGGCGTCCAAACGAGACCTGTCGCGATACCCGGACGATCTATGCGCTCGGCGGCCTCCTCAAAGAAACGCTGGCGGCCTAGATAGTCAGGCAACTGCTCAGGTGCGACGGTGATGGGTGGCTTTTTGCCCTCGGCGATTTGCTTCGCGACCTTACGGGCGAGCGAGCCAACCTCGCGTTCAAGGTTGCGCACGCCAGCTTCACGCGTGTAGTCACGGGCGATGCGCGCAAGCGTGTCGTCGCCGACAATCAATTCATCTTTATTCAAGCCATTGGCCTCAAGCTGTTTGGGCAGCAGGTAGTTACGGGCGATATGAACCTTCTGAACTTCGGTATAACCAGAGAGTTCAAGAATTTCCATACGGTCGCGCAACGGGGCCGGTATCGGCTCCAGCGAATTCGCGGTCGCGATAAACATCACCTTCGATAGGTCAAAGGCGAGGTCCAGGTAGTTATCGCGGAAGTTATAGTTTTGTTCGGGATCCAGCACCTCAAGCAGGGCCGAGGAGGGATCGCCACGCCAATCGGCTCCAACCTTGTCCACCTCGTCCAGCATAATCACAGGATCGTTGGACTCGACGCGGCGGAGGGTCTGGATAATGCGACCCGGCATAGCGCCAATGTAGGTACGGCGATGGCCCCGAATCTCGGCCTCATCGCGAATACCACCGAGGGACATACGAGCGAACTTACGCCCAAGGGCACGCGCAATAGACTGTCCAAGAGATGTTTTGCCGACGCCCGGGGGACCGACAAAGCACAGAATTGGCTCACGGTTGATCTGGCGCGCGGCTTCCTGTGAGTGTAGGGGCTGGGTTGGGCGGATATCCTCGGTCTCAACGCCATCTTCGATTGACACCACTTCTTTGGTGCGCTCGACCTGTTCGGCCTTGCGATCCTCTTTCAAGCGGCGTACCGCGAGGTATTCAAGGATACGGTCTTTAATTTTCTCCAGCCCGTAGTGATCCTGCTCGAGGATCTGTCGTGCATGAGGCACATCAATCTGTTCACCAGTCGATTTATTCCAGGGCAAGCTGACGAGCAGTTCCAGGTAGGTGCGAATGATGCTGTATTCGGGCGAAACGGTTGGCAATTTCTCAAGGCGTGAGAGTTCGCGATTGGCCTCTTTGAGAGCCTCCTCGGGCATCTGTGCTGCGTCGATCTTGTCGCGCAGCTCGTTGACGGTGGCCTGCTCTTCGCTCTCTTCGCCGAGTTCGCGCTGGATGGCCTTCAGTTGTTCGCGCAGCAGATACTCGCGCTGCATCTTGCCCATCTCTTCCTGGGCGCTGGATTGTATCTTTTTGCCCAGTTCGAGAATCTCCAGTTCGTGCGTAAGGAAGGTGCTCAACTGCTGCATCTTCTCACGTACGGAGTCAAGTTCAAGGAGCTTCTGGCGCAGTTCAAGGTCCATCTGCACAAAGGTGGCGATGACGTAGACGACCTGACGCGCCTCTTCAAGGTTCAGGGTCGCGGCGGCGACTCCCTCCGGCACGTTCTGGACGAGGGAGACAAGTCGCTGGAAGTAGTTGATGACGTTGCGCTTAATGGCCTCGGTCTCGTTATCCTCTTCCTGCACATCAGGTTTAGGCGTGATGTGTGCCATGAGATAGGGTTTTTCCTGGGTAAACTCGCCGATTTCCACACGCTCGAGTCCCTGTACGGCGATCTGAATGGTGCCATCAGGCATACGGAACATGCGGCCAATGCGTGAGACAGTACCAATTTTAAAGATGTCGTCAGGCCCGGCGGAGTCCATATCTGCGGAGAGCTGGGCGACGAGCACGACAAGGCGATTGCCACGCATCACGTCATCAATTAAGCGAATGGAACGCTCCTGGCCGACACCTAGAGGTTGGATTGCAAAAGGATACACGACGACATCTTTGAGCGGGAGTACGGGCAGGATGCCAGGAGTACTGAAATCTTCTTCATCGTCATAGCGGCGGCGGCGCATCTCCTGCTCCATAAAGCCAGGACCCTCAAAGCTAAAACGCTGGCGACGCGGAGCCTCCTCCTCGGAAAAATCGTCCGCGTTCTCTTCTGCTAGCTCAAGGGCGGACGCAAGGTCGGTGCCGGTACTGCGAGTGGGAGTATCTTCGGGCGCGTCCGGTTGCACATCGGTCGCATTCTCTTGTGTTTCGGGATCGACAGGTTGCTTAGTGGTCTTTTTTCTCATATTTTTCTCAACTCATACATACGGAATACACATTTCTCTATAGGAGAGTACCTATCTGTAATAGATAACGTACGAGGGCAGAAGGTACAAAGCATAGGTAGCGTGCAGAGTTATGTCTTTTGCCGTAATAACATAGTCAGGCTGCATATTATTCCTTTCGTTGATTATTGCACGGAGGGCGGAATTTTGCAAGAGAGAGTTTGACGAGTGCTTATTCATATGCTACTATATTTCTATACTTCCTTCATATTCTTTCTGTACCATTCTAAGTTACACCTAGTAGCGCGGAACTGAAGGATGACCACGAGCGTCGTCCTTATGACAACGAGGGCAAGAGACAACATGATCACGCAAGGGATCAAGCGTTGGCTGCGAAACCTTTTCGCATGGTGGCCCTGGAAGGCCGTTCCAGAGGATAACTATGCGCAAACTGCTGAGGCTCTGAACAAGAATAGTGGGCAAGAAACGCTATTTTTTACGGCAGTTGATGGGCCACATGCACAGCCAGCACAACCCGGCATTACCTCTGTTGCAGTTGAGCCAATAGAGGAAAATGTCGTTCCAGAGGGCGCCCGGCCCGGGATTGAAGAACGCCCGGTGCCAATGTCGATATCCAGTGCAGAGGAAACTATCCCTGCCTCCAGTATAGAAGAGAAACTCCAGGGGGCTTCTGTGCCCGAAACCCAAGACATGCCAACTCCCACATCACAGCAACGTCTAGAATTTTTGCGCTATTTAGTGGAGCGCGGCATCGTCAACGAAGGGTAATAAGGAATAGAAAACAGACATGGACACATGCTCGCGCATTGCACGAGCATGTGTCCATGTCTGTTTTTACTTAGAGCCATAAGGATACCACCATGGCTTGGCGGCCCCCTCGAAGTCCCAGTGGACGTGTTTTGTTTCGCGGAACTCGTCGAGACCCTCCTCACCCAGTTCACGACCCATGCCCGACATCTTGAAACCCCCAAAAGGACCAGCGTCGTTGTCGGTCAGAGGATCGTTGATCCAAAGGGTACCGGCTTCAACCTCTTCAAAGAAGCGTTTGGCGTTGTTGGGATTGTAGCTATAGAGGTTGGCCCCGAGGCCAAATTTGTTGTCGTTGGCCAGCGCGATGGCTTCATCAAAGGTGCGATAGGTCATGATGGGAATAACCGGACCAAAGGTTTCCTCGCTCATAACGGCCATCTTGTGATTAACCCCCGTCATGATTGTTGGTTCGTAGAAGTAGCCACGTTGCAGCTGCGGTGGACGCTGTCCACCGGTAAGAATGTTCGCGCCCATTGCTTTGGCTGCTGAAACTTGCGACTCGATCTTCTCGCGATAGGTTGGGCCAATTATCGGTCCCATATCGGTATGCGGGTCAAGACCTGATCCAAGGCGAAGGCTTTTAGCATAGTCGGCGATGCGCTCGATAAAGGCGGGCGCGATGGACTCCTGCACATAGACGCGCTCGGTCGAGGTACAGACCTGACCCGCGTTCAGCAGGGCGGCCCATGCGACGCCAGGGACAGCAACATCGAGATTGGCATCTTCGGCAACGATGAAGGCGTCTTTGCCCCCAAGTTCAAGGTGAAGCTTCTTCATCTGCGGCGCGACGAGTTGGGCGATCCGCTGACCAGTAGCAAGCGAACCGGTAAAGGCGACAACACGCACGCGTGGGTCGAGGACGAGAGGTTCACCACAGTCTTTGCCATAACCACTCACAATGTTGACGACACCAGGAGGTAGATGATCAAATATTTCGGCGAACAACAAGGTAGAAAGTGGGGTCATCTCGGATGGTTTGAGCACAACGGTATTTCCCGCGGCAAGAGCAGGAGCGACCTTCCAGGCCATAAGCAGGATGGGGTAGTTCCAGGGAACGATGGCCGCGACGACACCGTATGGCTCCTTAAGAACCATCGCGAGCTGGGTTTCTTCAACTGAAGGTATAACCCGGCCCCGGCTATTGCGTCCAATCTCGGCATAGTAGCGGAAACAGGCGGCGGACCAACCCATTTCATCCTTGTTCTCGACGAGTGGTTTACCTCCCTCAAGCGTCAAAAGGTGGGCAATTTCGTCTGTGCGCTCGGTCAGCTTCTGGGCGATCTCGTGCAACAGTTCGGCTTTTTGACCGGCAGGCAATTTTTTCCAGGCCGGGAACGCGGCCTGCGCCGCTGATACCGCATCGTCCACATCGACGGCGCTTGCGGCTGGCGCGGTATCAATAATTTCTTCGGTTGCAGGGTTGCGTACCTCAATGACGTTGCCGGAACGTCCCGCCGTGGGAGCACCATTGATCCAGAGTGAGTAGGGCATAGGGATGTATTTCTCCTAGGGTAAAGGGTCATTGCTACTAATAGAACGATAGTTGTACGGGTCTGATTTTATCACACCCTATGGCGCAATCAAAACGTCACATTCATTACAAGGCATGATAACAGATACATCTGGTAAGTCATTGAGCCGTTGTAAGGACCGCATTGGTCACGCCCTCTACCCCAAAACGGATTGTTTCCATCCTCCTGTTTCTTACCGGATGCACCAATAATCAGACCCGTACCAACCGGCGTACTACTTCGTGAGGTGCGTATCAGAGAACAACTCCTCCCAATTCATAGCGTTAAGGAGATGGCTAAAGCCCTTGTCGCCGCTGCCGGGCCAGACATGGGGACCATAGGGATACCAGCAGTTGAGAAGCCGGAGCCGGAAACGCTCAAAATGCGGAATGGTGCCGTAGCCCTCAAACAAGCTTTCCCACCATCGTAAGGAAGGAGGCAGCATCTGGGCAAGTTCGCGACAGATATAGACGATATCGGCGGCACAGGCCCCAGCCGAGGCGACCTCCATATCGACAACGCCGTTGACGTGCCACTGACCCTGCTCTTTATGAAGAAAGAATTGTTCCAGGTGGCAATCTCCATGTGTAAAGTAGAGCTGTTCATACTCAGGAGCCAGTTCTTGCGCCAGCGTTGCGATGCGTCCATCGAGCCGTTGAGCCACTTCGTCCGAGAGCGTTGGGCGAATCGAGTCCAGCCAGACCTGTGTATCCACCTGACACTGGTGTGCATTCCACA
>CAXTCR010000235.1:0-6210 GCA_964242555.1 uncultured Ktedonobacteraceae bacterium | reverse complement strand
TCCCTCCTGCTCAAGACGCCCTCCTATGTTCTGATACAACTGATTGGTCCAGTTCTGTCCAATCCTCTGTTGCTTAGGCCCGTTGAGGCCGTTTTTTATTTCTCGCAATTCGAGGCGGTTGCATTAGAGCAAGGCAAGGACTATAATAGCTATAACGCTGAGAAGGCTACCTACGTTGTAGGTGGCTCTCTCTTTTCAAAGCAAGAGAACTTATTTGCTCTATAATACAAAAGGAGTGCTCTAGGCAGTGTTTCTGTACGATAGACGCGCTCTGTAATGATGAGGAAGGTAGTATTTCATGGAACCGCTTGATGAAGATTATGTGGTGCGTGAGCGACAGCCATCACGTTTCACAACACGCAATGCACGCTTCAACTGGCTGCTTATCGTCCCGGGGCTAGGTCTCCTCTGGGTTCTCTACCTCGCTGGAGCCGCTCTTTTTCAATGGGATGCCTCCAATGTTGTTGGACCAGTGATGGTATTAATGATCGTTGGTTTTCTGGTAATGGCTGCCCTGCTCTTCTGGGCGCTTGCTCCCAAGGTTAACCAGTAACGTACATTTCACAAAAGAGAGACACGGCTGACTCGTGTCTCTTTTTTTATTTTGCACCCTGAATGCATTTGGCACAACTAGTTTAGGAGAAGGAAATGTCTCGTATCGCTATCGTAGGAGCAGGAATCGCTGGACTCAATGCCGCGCTCACGTTGCAGGATGCTGGCATCTCAAGTAGTGTTTACGAGGCATCTCAACGCGTGGGTGGCCGTATGCACTCAGATACTACAACGTGGGCGGATAATCAGGTGAGCGAGTGGTGTGGTGAATTCATCGATGGCGATCATGAGACGATACATGGGCTCGTTCAGCGGTTTGGCCTCAAAACGATTGATATAGGACGAGCAGACCAAGCTAAAAATATGATGTATTTCTTGGGTCGCTACTTTAGTGGGGACGAATTTACGCGAGACTTTGAAGCGATCACACCAATTCTCCAGCAGCAGGTGCGGGCAGTAGGCTATCCCACGACCCACGATCACTACACCCAGGAAGGTCTTCGGCTCGACGGTCTAAGTGTGTATGATTGGGTTGCTCAGTATGTCGAAGGTGGGCACAATTCGCCGATTGGTCGGATACTTAATTCAGGGTGTAGGGGCATCTATGGTATGGAGACGCATGAACAGAGTGCGCTTAACCTGCTCTATATGTTCGGTTCGCTGGAAGGGTTAAAAAGTTCGACCACTAGAGTACTACAAGGCAGTAGTAAGATTGCTGGGGGAAATGAGAGTCTCCCGCGAGCCATTGCCCACACATTGCCGGAAGGCTCCGTTCACCTGAACCATCGACTGACAGCACTGGAGCGCAGGGAAGACTCCTCGCTTGCATTAACATTTGCGACCCCCACAGGCACCCTAGAGGTGGAGTGCGAGCATGTGATCCTCACTCTTCCTTTTAGCACGTTACGCCTTGTCGATTATCACAAAGCCGGTTTTGACAGTTTGAAACAAGCTGTAATTGAGCAACTCGGTTATGGTACAATCTCCAAACTCGCCTTGCAGTTCGACACTCCCTATTGGTATCAGGACGGTCTCTGGCCTCGCTCATCGAGTAGCTTTATCATCACAGACCTCGATATTCAGACGCTCTGGGATACATCGATTGGTCAACCCGGCTCAAGTGGTCTACTTGTCGATTATACGAGCGGGCAGATAGGCGCGTCTTATACGCCAAAATCGGCGTACTCTACAACCGCAGACTCACCAGACGTTCAGGAGTATGCCGAAGCCGCGCTCAAGGGGCTAGAAATCGTTTTTCCAGGTATAAGCAAGTATTACAATGGACGAGCGGCTTTGAGTTATCCTACAGGAGATCCTCATCTGCTTGGCAGTTACTCTTGCTGGGGCGTAGGGCAATACACACAATTTGCAGGGTATGAGCGCGTGCAACAGGGACCGGTCCATTTCGCGGGCGAACACTGCTCAGTCGAATTCCAGGGCTATATGGAAGGTGCCGCACGCGAGGGAGCACGAGCGGCCAAAGAAGTCATGCAGGATTGTGCTGTTTAACTGGATGTAGGGACCGGTTCACCACGTCCTTGTCGGTGTTCAATTCGGCATAAGGACGTGGTGAACCGGTCCCTACATGGCATCAATAAACCCGTCTCCATGCCTGCTCGTCAACAGGTAGCGCTTGATCTTCCCATATGACGTGGGCCAGTAGCTCTGCTGACTCTACGAGGCGTGGGCCAGAGCGATTAAGATAATAGTTGCCGTCGATGGCGTAGACGCGCCCCTTCTGTACTGCCCCCAATGACTGCCACAGGGGATGCTGCTGTAGAATAGGTAGGTCGACCTGTGTACGTTCGAGCGAAAATCCGCAGGGGGAAAGCACGATTACATCAGGATTTGCCGCATGCAGTTCTTCCCATGTGAGCCACGGCGAATGCTCCCCGACACGACCAAAGACGCTCTCACCACCTGCATAGTCTACCAGTTCAGGCGTCCAATTGCCTGCCGCCATTAACGGATCAAGCCATTCTAGGACAGCGACGCGTGGCTTCTTGTCCCCTTCACGATAATGGACGCGCTGTAAATTCTCTAACCTTTGCTGATAGTGTTGCACCAGTTCCTCAGCTTGCTCTTGCTTGTCTAACGTTTTGCCGACGCGTATCATGTCTTCCCATACGTCGGCGAGGCGATAGGGCGAGAGCGAAACAATAGTCGGGTGGAGTCCTGTAATCTGTGCTAGGGCTTCGGTTACATCGCGTTCACTTACCGCACAGACCTCGCATTGTGTCTGGGTGAAGATCACATCGGGTTGTAGTTCTCGCAAGAGGTCGACATCAATGCGATAGATGCTGAGCGCCTTGAGTGCGTTGTTCTGCTCAAGCTCTTTTGCGTGGGCTAGCCCCTTGATCTGTGCATCTATCTCACTACTGCTTGCTTCAGTATTGATCTGGACGGTGCTGACGAGTGGCAATTGCAGGACTTGTGGAGGGTAGTCGCATTCGTGTGAGCGTCCAACGAGCAAATCCAGGCATCCAAGCGCAGCAATCATTTCGGTTGCACTGGCTAATAGGGAAACGATACGCATGATAGAGTTCTTCTCCTACTGTGCTTTATAAGGTCTTAGTTGAAGTGAGGCTAGTGATTGTATTGCGGCATCAATCCAAAGCGTACCGTTTTGGTGGGCATTTGTGTTGACATCAGTTGTTCCCGCATATGCATTGTTTGCATGCGCGACAAGGTCGTTGAGCAAAGGAATGGTGGCAGGGTCAAGCAATTGAGCGTCACTCATCTGTACAAGTTTTTTTGCGTCTTGGTAAACCTGCTCAAGGTTTGCTTTGACAGTCGTGAGCGCATTCATAATGGCGAAAACAAGGTTCCGTTGATCTTTTGTAATTCCAGGTGCATCTGCGAGAGCATGCAAATAGTTCATCATAGCGTCAATGTGCGCCGGCGGGTCTTGATGGGCCTGATCAGTAGTCAAGAGGGCAACACGCGCGACTCCTGGGTCGCTGATAATCGGTGTTCCATTTGGTACATCACGTCCTACGTAAGGCGTGCCGTCAAGATAGTCAAGGATGCGTACAAAGTGCCGGTGCATAAGTGGTGCAGCCTGTGGTAGACCTGTTCCTCTAGCCGCCGTTGACCACTCAAGTATTTTGCGTGAGTTTTGCAAAAGCCAAATGTTCAATCCGCCATGTAGCGAAACGTTCAGAAGCTTGGGATCGGAAACAAGGAGCCGTCTGAGTATGTCGAGCAGACTTAAGTTTGATGTAGCTGTATTGGGACTTTGAACCTGTGAAATTTCCGCGTAGTATCTCCATGTTGTTGTGTCTGCAATACTTCCAGGAGGCAAAGCGGTATCATTCTCAGTAATGAGAAATCTACTTGTGAGGCCAAGTAGGTTTGTATTTGTCGGATCGGTATGGCTAAATTGTATTTTGTTGTGCTGTAGAGGTAGTTTCCCAAGTAAAATTGGCTTTGTATCTACAGCACCCGTATCTGCTAACAACCAACCGTAGTAACTTTTCCCTGCTTTTGGCGCTGCAAGTCCTGACAGATCAACCTGTATACCGTCGTCTATGCCCTTTGTATTGGCGGCGTCCATGCTACCAGTGCTGGTATAGTGAATAGTGCCTAAAGAAGGTGCTTGAACTGAGACTTTGGGCGGTATCGCTAGTGTGCGAAGTGCGAACGAACCAACCAGTGCAACAAGAAGTAACGCAATTACTGCGATCAGTCCAATGCCTTTCCATGTACGCAAAAAAGATGTGCGCGGCAAGACAACTGGTCTATCATACGCATACGTTGTCGAGGTAGAAATGCGTGGCGCTGTCACCAGCTTTGAAGGAATTACTGTGAGTTTTTGGCTAGATTTAAGTCCTAATGCCGTTAGCAGTTGTTCTAATGCGGATGCGTAGGAGTGATTAGCATCGAAAGTGCGTAGCCGTTCCCATGTTGGGGGAACATCGTTAGATTGTGTAGGTCCAGTGAGCACGCGAAGTGCACCGTTCATGCTGCGTTGCCCTACCAGATTGAGCGCTGTATTGACCATCATCTGAATGCGAGGTGATTGTAGGGCTTCGGGCGACTGGACAAGCACGAACCAGCGGCATGTAGGAAACTCTCTGTTTATCGTCTGTACAAAGATTGCGTCGGAGATGTTTCCGCCATCTGTCACAACCTCAGCACCCGCGGCACGCAGATCGGCTATTAATTGTAGTGCAAACTGCTCGTATGGATTATGATCCTGTCCTGTGTTATAACTAACAAAAACGCGTACTGTCTGCATATTTCTGCTCCTACTAGAGGCTCCATATCTTTGCGTTCATAAAATGTGTTTCGGTTGGTTTAGGTGTGTCATTACAGATGAAGCCAAGGACGCCGGATGTGAAGGTCGCATCTTTTGCGGATGCAATAAATTGTCCATTGACATAGACGTAAAAAGTATCATTGAGAGCAATCAATGTTAGCGTAACGCGTTGTGTAGGAGCATAAGCAAAGGTTCTGTTTATGAGGGTCGTAATATTTCCCGATACATTTTTTGGCCCTTTTAACTCTAAATCTCCATTTGCGAAGTAGTAGAGCCTGTACGACAAATCTACATTGCGTCCTTGCATACGCACAATAAATCCACACGGACCCGGACCCGATACAAACGACAATTGGCTCTGAAATGCGAAATTTTGAAAGGTAGTATTCTGCAAGGTACATATCTGACGGGATTGTACTTTCGTCGCTGCAACGTCATATGCTCCATCAACCAGTTGGCATCTTCCTTGGTCGTCAGGTTGGGACATATCCCAATGTGTATCATCAGGTGTATTAAAGCGATCAACGAGAATTGGTTGATTTTGCATGACGCTTGTGTAGAGACCCTGCGGCGTATTTAGAATTGTTGTAGAAGTAGGTGTTGCTGAAGGTAGTGTAATGGGCGATGATGCCGAATATGGAGTTTGCTGATCGGAACTCGATGGTGTTTTTTTAAGCAGTGCATAGGTAGTATATGATAGCAAACAGACAACGAGTACAAGTATGCAAGCGAATACTAATGGAAGGAACCATCTTCTCGTAGGTAGTTGAAGCATTTTATGTAGCCGTTTAGGGACCAGTAGTATTGGCACTCCATCAGAAATGAGCGGTGCTACAGATGGTGGTGATGCCTTTGGTGTAGGAGAAAGAGATTGTGGTACTCGTGGGACGGGTTGCACCTTTGCTGTGATAGGAGTCAATACAAGTTGTAATCGCGCGAACGCTCTTGCATAATCTTGCGTTGCATCGAAGACGCGGATCGTCGTCCAAGTAGGCGGCATCTCCTGTGCATCTATAGGGGCAGCAAGTAATACCAATACGCCACGAAGTCGTTGTCTCACGACAAGATTAAGAGCTGTATCCACAATCATGTGTACTTTTGTGGAGTTTAGAGCTTCTGGAGAGAGAACAACAAGAACATATTCACATGCTGCAAGTTGTTGATTCAATGTTTGTATAAATTGGTTTTCTTCTATTGTCCCCTCGGCGCTTGCAAGGAGTGTTACATTATTACCCGCATTACGGAGATCATCTATGAGTTGTAGTGCAAGCAAGCGGTCTCTTTGTACCTCTTGCGCAAAGCCGACGAGGATATGCGGACCTGGCATGCATTATCTCCTCAATAATAAAGATGAGTAAAAAACAAGTATTCCAGCATCTAGTATAACAGAGTCAAAC
>CAXTCR010000234.1:0-6211 GCA_964242555.1 uncultured Ktedonobacteraceae bacterium | reverse complement strand
CGACAAATGCTTTGCAAATTGTAAGACCAAGACCTGTTCCTCCCGAACGTTGCTGACGTCCATGATGCGCCCTGTAAAAACGCTCAAACACATGCGGAAGTTCGTCTCTTGCAATACCCGGTCCGTTGTCAGAGACAGAGACGATTACCTCTGTTCCATTACTTCTTGCAGTAATATGTATTTCGTCATTTCCGTAGGCAAGCGCATTCGCAATAAGATTGTGTAACACAACTTCTATGCGTGCCGCATCCACATACACAAGGGGCATATGCTCAGGAATATGTACTGTGACTATGCCATTCGAATGAGGTAAACGCTCCAACGTCTTCACAACGAGATACTGTACATTGACTGGTTCACGGTTGAGCGATAGGAGGCCTGCCTCCTGCCGCGAAAGATCGAGCAGATTGCTTACAAGTTGCGCAAGCCGATCTGCCTCATCACTGATGATTTGCAGGAAGTGACGCTGATCAGCAAGCGACCAAGTGACATCTTCCTGAAGCAACGTCGAGGCATAGCCTTTAATTGCCGTGAGTGGAGTGCGAAGTTCGTGACCAACTGCCGCGAGTAGCGTCGTCTTGAATTGGTCTAACTCATGCTCTCGTGTCACGTCCCGCAGTAGCAGCCCACGTCCAATACTCTGCTTGCACTCATCATACACATCGAAGGGCCGTACGTGGAGGACTTTACGCAGACCACTATGCGCGATTTCAACAAGCATCGTGGGTATTTCTGCAGATGTAGCCTTAGAGAGTAGGTGCTCACATGCATCTGAATTGATAGCCACACTACGTAATGCATCAAAGAGTGCATCTGTAGGACGACCTTCGAGTTCTCTATTTGGAATACCAACGAGGGCGTGTGCACTACTATTCGCATAGAGTATCGTTCCGTCAATGGCTGTAAGAATGAGTCCATCATTCATACTGCTCATAATAGCCTCTAACCTCTGCTTCTCTTCTGAGGCTTGCCGGTATAAGTGTTCATTCTCTCCTGCCACTTCCCGTAGGCGTTCGTCGCTCCTCTCGTAGAGGACAGCGTGTTCCCATGCGAGTGTGGCATAATTTGCGAACGTCAACAACAGGTTGATCTCATTCTGGTTAAAGGGCTGGGCTTCGGTACGATGAACTGATAGAACAACGCCACCTGCATGCCGGCTGATAATTGGTATCGCCAGGACCGTATTAAATCCCTCTTCGTAGGAGAGTGATGTAGGTGTAGAGGAGGTAAGGATTTTTTGCACCGGCTCGCCCTTGCGTAGTGCCTGTACCGCAGATGAGCTTGTGTTCTCTGGTAAGAGCGCGAGGTCATGATTATAGTGTTCGCTGTGCCCGTCGCTTACCATGACGTGCAGCACCCCCTGCTCGTCTGGCAGGAGTACTGCCGCTGCCTGCACATCCACCAGCCTGCGTACCTCACAAATGATCTTCTTAACAACGGCATATGGTTCGAGAGAGCTGACGACAACGCTTGAGGTTTCAAGCAGTGTCTGTAACTCGCCAAGTTTCTCCAGTCCATCTCGCTCAAGACGCACAAGTGACCGCGCTAGACCCCCAACCTCGTCACTCCTTTGAGCGAGTATCATCGTGTTTACTGAGATTTCTCCTTCTGAAGTCGGCAATACTTGATGCTGTATTGCCAGCGTGTGCAGAGGTCTAATCACGCGAATGAGCAGTATAAACCAGAAGAAGAGACCGCCAATAGAAAATAGTAGAGCAGCTATGAATAACCACAAATGAAACTGTGTGACGACGGCGAGGGCTTCGCTTTCTGGTCTTTGCACGACAACCGCCCAACCGGTATCAGCAACGGGAACAGCACTAAAAAGCCAATTCCGTCCATCTGGCCCTGAAGCTAGAAGCGAAGCTGGTCGCCCATGCAGTGCAACATCTGCTCCTGGCAGTTGGTCTAACACCGTCTGCAAAATCCTCGGACGATCGGGAGTCGCGACAAGCCTACCTTGGTCGTCAATGATACTAATAAGTAACCTGCGCTGTTGACGCTGTTGTGCCTGAACCACTGAGGTCAGCGGATCACTTAGTTCCTGTAATGAAAGACTGGCTGCGACGATGCCAACTAGATCGCCGGAGGGCGAACGCATTGGGGCAGCAATAATGACACCGGGATTGACAGGAGTTTCTTCTGCAAATCCCACAATGCCAACTTCGAAGACAGGATGCTTAGAGAGCCGAGCTTGTTGTACAACAGTAGGCGGCGAAAATTCAGCCATGACTCCAACCGGAGGCCAGGAAACAGTTATTCCACCCACAGGATCAAGCCAGTAGACATGGTCGACGGTATTGCGCGCAGCCTGAAATGTCCGGAAGTCTGCGGTGATTGTATCTGCAGAATGAGCCTGTACTACAAGCTTTCCAAGCGCACTAAGTGCATCTTCGGAGTCATGCAATTGCACGCTTGTCTGTAGCGCGATCTCTTGTGCAAGTGCCTGATCTGACACCTGAGCATTAGAACGAAGTTGTTGTTCAACCAGTGCATCAACTGCTACACCACTAATGAGTACAACAATCACAAAGAGCAGGTAGACGCTCAACAATTGAAATAGGAGAGAGCGACGCATGAAATGTATCATACCCAAATCTCCTCGATGAGTTGTGCAGGGGATGCAGCTGTGAGTCCTAAAAAATTTCTATCGCTATTTTGTGTCGTGCTCAGCACATTTGGGAGTATGAATGTAGTATACCACGAAGGAAAAACCGAGTGAGTATCTGTCTGATAGTCACTCGGTCGTTTTGAGCACACTGTTAACCAGTCGCTTTGTTCGTAAACTCGTTAGTGAACGTCGTCGTAAGGTCTATCTGTTTACCCTTCACATCTGCATTGGTTTGTTGCTCAATGGCAAGTACAGCCTGAGGACCACCATCCGGCATCTTCCCATCTGGACTGAAAATGGATAGCTGACTCTTTAATGCCGTGACATAGAGGTCCTTATTGCCTGCATAGTAGTCAGCAGGCATCTTAGCTGCTATCTCATCTGCGGAATGAGTATGTATCCACTTTAAGGTTTTCACATACGCATTCACTATTTTCTGCACAACATCTTTATGAGAATTCACATAATCGTTCTTCATAAAGAGACAGATGAAAGGATATGGTCCATTAAGTGCTGCCTGCGTCGACTCTGGCGTTCGTAGATCGACTAAGACCTTGCCAACACCACTAGAGATGAGGCGGGAGATCGTTGGCTCGGTCGTCATTCCTGCGTCGATACGACCTTGCTGCATTGCTGCTATAAATGTATCGCCCGCGCCTACAGGTAAGAAATGAACTTGATCTTGTGCAATACCAACATTATGCAGGATGGCCGTCGTGAGCGTTTGTGTACCTGAGCCTAGCTCAGTGACACCTAGATTTTTACCTTTGAGGTCTTTAGCTGATTGAATTTGGTTCGCGACTTTGGTTGACACCATTTCAGCTTCGCCCGGGGCGACATCTAATTGGACCACACACTGCATATTCTTGCCAGCTGCTTGCAGTTCGATGGTATGGTTATACGAGCCAGAACCTGCGTCTACTTGACCGGCAAGCACTTCATTTTCCGACGATTGTCCTGACGCCTCGTCAATAAGTGTCACGTCAAGTCCCTGCTCGTCGAAGTAGCCAAGCTGCTTAGTCAGCATGTTGGGTAAATAAATTTGTTTACTGATACCGCCAACCATGATTTTAAGTTGTGTTTTGCCACCACCACCGCTCGAACCGCTACCCCCACCAGTGGTACTACTAGTACCCCCACATGCGCTAATGATAAGAACCAGCATTACGCTCGCTACTAAGCAGAGCTTTCGGCTCCATGCGTTCATGGCACTCCTCCTCTTTCATCTTCGTTGATGCCTATAGTGAACTAGTACCCAAATACGTGTATCTGGGTAATATTTGGGTACAAGAATGAATGGTAAATTTTCTTCTTGTTTCCTCCTTCTCTGCAGATTTATATGGTGACATCACTGACGGTATTGGGGCGCCATGTGATGAGACGATTTTCGAGTGCGGTAATAAGTGCCTCTGAAATCAGTGCAATCGCGGCGAGTAGCGTCATTGCAGCAAAAACACCATTCGCATTAAATGTTCCCTGCGCCGTCTGGATTAAGAGACCAATACCCTGTGTTGAGCCAAGATACTCGCCAACAACAGCACCCACCAGTGCAAAACTAAAGCTCGTATGGAGGCTCGCGATAATCCAGGATAGCGCAGAAGGGATAATCACGGACGTGGAAAGTTGGCGTGGACTCGCGCCTAAAATTCGTGCGTTTGCAAGCAAGTTGCGGTCAACCTCGCGTACACCTTGGAAGGCATTAAAGAAAACAATGAAGAAGACGAGTACGACAGCGAGCGCGACCTTGGATTGTATTCCTAAACCTAAACCAATGACGAAAATCGAGCCGAGCACAACACGTGGAATGGCGTTTGCGGCTTTAATATACGGACCCAGGACATCGGCTAAGAAACGATTACGTCCAAGCACGACTCCGAACACGATACCCAGTACGACACCGATTATGAAGCCGAGGACGGTTTCTTCTAACGTCGTAAAGATTTGTTCCCATAATGGACCCTGTGCTGTTCCCTGTGTCACCCATGTAATAATCTGCTGCAAAATACCGGAGGGGCGTCCCCAGAAAAAAGGGTCAATGACCTTAATGCTTGCCAGCAGTTCCCATCCACCTATGAACACGACCAGTAGCAGAACACGTAAGATGTTAACGATCAAGTTGCGACGACGAATATCAGACGTGTCAACCGTCTCTTCTACGTTGGCAGTGGTAGGGATTGGCTCTTCAAGCCTGTTTTCTATTTGACTCATTGATTTCCTCGCTGCTTTGCTCGTTCATAGCCAATGAGAACCTCGTCGCGTAGGTCGTTCCATATTTCCTGATATAAGTGTACAAAGCGTGGCTCAAAGCGGATTTCCGCGACATTACGTGGACGTGGTAGATCAATAGTGTAGATGCCCTTCACAGTCGCAGGACCAGCAGTAAGAACGCATACCTTATCCGCAAGGGAAATAGCCTCTTCAAGATCGTGCGTCACAAAAACGACTGAGGCCGAGATAGAGGACCACATATGCAGAAGCTCGTCTTCCATCAAAGTACGTGTCTGAACGTCTAGCGCGCTAAACGGCTCGTCCATTAACAGGATTTGCGGCTCGTTGATAAAAGTCTGGGCGAGTGCGACACGCTTGCGCATGCCACCAGAAAGTTGATGTGGATAACGGTCCTCAAATCCACTTAAGCCTACGCGTGCGATCCAGTCGCGAGCGCGTTCAAATGCCTCGGCCTTTGGTCGACCACGAAAGATTGGGCCAGCAGCGACGTTGTTGAGCACATTTCTCCAGGGAAAGACTGCATCCGACTGAAATACATAACCGATGCGCGGATCAATACCCTGCACAGGCTTGCCCATGACCTCCACATTCCCAACGCTTGGTCGCTCTAAACCAGAGATAAGGCTCAATGTGGTAGATTTGCCACAACCTGTGGGGCCTACAACTGCGCAAAACTCTCCAGGTGCCACTGTAAGGCTAAGGTCTCGAATGGCGGTATAGGCACTTCCTGCAGGTGTCCTAAAACGCTTGGTAACATTTTGCAGGTTAATCGCAGCGGTACTTTGACTCGATTCAATCTGGGTGATAGTTGATGAGTTTTTCATAGGTAGAGCGGTAGTTACCGACCCCCTTTCGCTGACGGTCATTCAACAACACTTCACATATTACTGCTCAGTTGTATCTAAAGATAGGTTTTGCGTTTATGATACTAATACAACAACTTTGTTGTAAAACTAATTACATGTTGTACAGAGGCTCGTGATACAAGTATAACCCGGGGCAAGTAAACGGCGCGTAAACGAACTCTGTATGAGTATAAACAAAGTATAAACAACAGTGCATTGTAAGCTGTCTCAGCATTGTGAGAAGGACACAGCGATGATAGAACTTCTACTGCTACTTGGCATACCTTGTTCTTTGTATATAAGCGTGTCTGCTGTGAAGCAAGTAAAGCGGTATCAAATCCGTAGGATTGGCACACATGTTATGGCAAAAGTCGTTCAGGTGCAAATGTGGAATGACACTGTTGTGCGAGAAGGCACATCCCTTATACCTAAAGCAGTGCCTTTACTGGGAGGATGGTACTATGAGATTGCGGCAGAGTGGACGGATGCGCAAAGTGGAAACATGTATATTATTTCAAGTGGAAGA
>CAXTCR010000233.1:0-6234 GCA_964242555.1 uncultured Ktedonobacteraceae bacterium | reverse complement strand
CTCGGTCTGTTGCTATTACCAACGAGACCTGGAGGACTAGGCATAGAGAGAGTCCTCAATTTTCCACGGACGTTCGGCGAAATCTGGGATGGTCTACTCCTTCTGCGCCCGCAATCCATTATCGTTATAGGTTTACTGCTCTTAATCGCGACGCCGGTTGTACGCGTTGCCGTATCAACCGTCTCATTCGCGTTAGAGCATGATCGTCTTTATGTCGTCATTACGCTTGCCGTGCTCATCATTCTGATCATCAGTTTCTTACTGGGCAAAGGAGGTGCGTAATGCATTATTCATTACTTATCCTGCTGCTCATCTTCAGTGGATCAGTCCTGGCCGGTCTGCTCGGCGCTCTCGTAGGTTTAGGAGGCGGCGTACTCATCGTGCCACTGCTCACGCTCGCCTTTGGTATGCCCATTCAATACGCGATTGGCGCAAGTATCATTGCCGTCATCGCAACCTCAAGTGGGGCTGCCGCCGCATATGTGCGTGATCACCTGACAAACATTCGTATCGGCATGTTCCTGGAAATAGCGACAACGCTGGGAGCTGTAAGCGGCGCATTTCTAGCAGGATATCTCGCCCCACGCCTGCTCTTCATCATATTCGGCATCGTCCTGCTTATCTCAGCTATCCCTCTTGTATATAAGCTGGGTGAAGAACTTCCGCAGGGTGTGAAAAACGATCGCTGGGCCACATGGCTCCGTCTCTCAGGTAGCTATCCTGACGCGCATATGAAACGTGAGGTGTCCTATCAGGTTACACGCACTCCCTATGGACTGGCAATGATGTATGTTGCCGGCCTCATCTCTGGTTTACTTGGTATTGGCAGCGGCACCTTTAAAGTGCTGGCCCTCGATACCATTATGCGTCTCCCCATGAAGGTTTCAACGACGACCAGCAATTTTATGATCGGTGTAACGGCTGCCGCCAGTGCTGGCATCTACTTCTCACGAGGCGACGTGCTTCCACTTGTCGCGGCCCCAGTCGCGCTTGGCGTACTCCTTGGCGCCATTGGAGGCGCACGTCTACTAGCTAATATTAGCAACCGGACACTACGTCTCATCTTCTTGCCAGTGATGGGTGTGATTGCGATCGAAATGGTCCTGCGTGGCTTTGGTATCGCCCTCTAGCCCAAAAGTGTAGATACGTTATAAAGCAGTGTACCCTCCGTTCTCTTAATTGAGAGGCCCAAAAAGCCACTCTCAACGAAATGGATTTCGTAGGTTTGCAATCGTAGGTGTAAACTTCTGTAGAACGTTTTACGTAGGTAACACGTTTTTGTAGTTCGTAGCCTATTTCGGAGTAGTCAGAGCAATCTGACTACTCCGTTTTATTAGGAAGCATTGTAAAAGGTTTACCCATTACTCTTGACGGCTGAATTTTGTTGTGCCTCAGCAGCAGTCATCGCAATCCTCTTCGCCCGCGTCGCCTCCGTTTTAGCAGAAGCTATCCAACGCAAAATATTCCGTCGCGTTGAAATCGGAAAGGCTGCAAAGTGCTGAGCCGCAGGTTCGTGTTTGGCAAGGGCTACTACAAGGTCCTCTGGAACGAGTAACGCATCAACATCATTCATCGCATTCCACATCCCCGTGGCCTTCGCCTTCTCTACAGATGTCATACCGCTTGGCTGCATCTTGCCAGTCGCAATCAGCCGCTCGGCACGATCTTTATAACTTTTTGCCCACGGCTTTGTACGGCGGGGACTTATCAGCTGCATAGTACGCTCATCATCTATGCGTCTAGCTATACCATCTGTCCAACCATAGGCAATAAGCCCGTCCAGTACCCGCTCATGGGTAATATATTTGTCGGGTACAACCTTTTTATAGGTAACAAGCCATACACCGTCATGCTGGTCATGATGCTTCGATAACCAATCATGAAGTTGCGCTTCTGAAGTGATCTCAACTTCTGCAAACCTATCTCCAGCTAATTCTCCCATCTCATTGAACTCCTTTACTACTCGCTCAGAGGCACGTTTTACTCTTGTTTATGAAACGTGATGATCTCTTGTGCCATTTTTACTACCTCTGTCCGCAGTTCTAGTGGAGCGACAATCTTCACATGCTGGCCAGCACGCATAATAAAAGCACAAGCAGCCGGCAAAGAACTTACCGTCAAAGAGACAAGCGGCCACTCATTCTGTGTTTGATCGCCAGTTTCGTTCAGGCGAAATTGCCCTTCAACATACCATTCGAGCAAAGAGAGATGCTTTGGGTTTATTTGCAGCGTGAACGAAAATTGTGATAATTGCTTCTCAAACTCTTCATTGTGTTCGCTCCAATATGTGTGAAGATCGAATGTCGCGTCGCGTTGAAAAATCTCATCAAGTAGGTGCACATGGTGGAGTCGTGAGACCCGATAGGTACGAAATTCGCCTTCACGTTTCGCAATAAGGTACCATGTGCTCCCTTTTGCCACTAAGCCGTATGGTTCAATCGTTCGCTCACTGACCTCTCCATTGTAGCGTTCATACGCTATTTGAAGGCATCGTTCCTCAAAAACTGCACATTGCAGGATTGAGAGAAAGGGCGTAGCCTTTCCCTCTTGTTGCCACCACACTGGATCGAAGTGTATACGCTTTTTGAAGTATTCTATCTGTTCTCGATATCCTAGTGGAAGGGCTGCGACAACTTTCAGAAGCGCATTCTCTGCCGCTTTTTCCAACCCAATATCGATAAGGGGTCCTAGAGGGCCTGGTACAAAAAGAGCTTGCATCTCCGAGACAGTAAGACCTGTGAGTGAGACGCGGTAACTCCTGTCCAAAAATATTCCCCCTCCCTGACCACCTTTTGTAGTAATGGGAATACCAGCAAAGCTGAGCGCATCGACATCTCGCAAGATAGTTCTACGAGACACTTCTAGCCTCTCAGCAAGCTCTTGAGTGGTCATACTGCCGTGCGCTTGTAAAACGAGAAGCAAAGAAAGTAATCGGTCTGCACGCATCGTTTTTCTCTTCACACATATTCATTTCTTTAGTGACAGAAGATGTCACCAAAGAGGGCGTATCATACTGCTTGTTGCTAGTGCCTAAGCTAACGACGTTTGATGACTCTTTGATGAGTAGAAATCGCGGAGGAGTATACCATGTCTCAACAAACCATACGCTCAGAAGATTTGCCATCTGTGCTCACGTTACCAAATGGAGAAGCAGTCAATCCCTGGACGGTGTTGCTCTCCATTATGCTCGGCTTTTTCATGTCTCTGCTGGATGCAACGATTACTAATATCGCCCTTACCACAATTCAGACTTCGTTAAAAACGGATTTGACGACGGTGAGTTGGGTCATCAATGCCTATCTCATTGCATTTGCTGGACTGTTAATCACGATGGGCCGCTTTGCCGATCAGTTTGGACGCAAGCGAATGTTCATGATTGGCATGGTCATTTTTAGCGTGAGTTCACTGTTATGTGCACTTACGCCAACAATAGGACTACTGATTGTCTTTCGAGTGCTACAAGGCGTCGGGGCAGCGGCGTTGAACTCGGTTAGTCTCGCTATCATTACAGGAGTCTTCCCACCAGAGAAACGCAGTGCAGCTGTTGGCATTTGGGGCGCACTCACCGGACTTGCAGCTGCTGTTGGTCCTGTCTTGGGCGGCCTTTTGCTCAGCGTTGCGGTGCTTCATGTGTGGGCAGTACAGATCGACTCCTGGCGTTGGATTTTCTTCATCAACCTTCCCTTCTGTATTGCAGGTCTTCTGCTAACTACCCGTACAGTACCGGAGATGTACGACCGCAATGCGACCAGAAAAATAGATGGTGTAGGCTTGGTAACGCTCTCTCTTGGCATGGTCTGTTTATCACTTGCTTTGATAGAGGGCAACGATTGGCATTGGGATGGACGCATCGTTGGGTTGTTCGCCGGTGCCGTAGTAGCTTTTGCACTCTTTCTCATAGCAGAGGTACGCCAGCGACAACCACTCCTAGATTTAAATCTGTTCCGCATTCGCAGTTTTAGCGCAACCAACATCGTTATGTTTCTCTTCGGCGTAGCAGCTCAAGGAGCGTTTTTGCTGGTGATCCTGTACTTTATCAGCGCAAAAGGATACTCTCAACTCGGTGCCGCTTACGCCTTTCTTCCCTTACCATTAGCCGCATTTGTCATTTCAGCAGTAACAAGTCCATTGAGTCGAAGGATTAGCCCGAAATATCTGACAATTGCAGGCATGGCAATCCTGGGCCTAGGTTTTCTTTCCTTCACAACCGTTACAAATATCTCTAGCCCTTTTGATACAGCGTGGCGAGCTATTATCTTGGGCATCGGTATAGGACTATGTTACAGTAGTCTACCGGCGATGGTACTAACAGATGTGCCATCCGCAAAGTTAGGAGTTGCGAGTGGTGCATTCAATACCTTCCGTCAGTTTGGATTTGTGATTGGCGTTGCCCTACTTCTCGGCATATTCACTGGACAAGTCACCCACAAAACGGTCGTTGACGCATTCATCGTGTGCTGGTTCGTCAGTGCATCGATTGCTCTCGTAGGCATCCTGCCAGCATTCTTTACAGTTACCTCTGGCATATCATCTAGGAACTAAAAGGAGTACAATGCCCCTCCCATATTACGAGTATGTTAGTTCCGCTCCCCGTTCGCTCGACCCAAAACGGTAGGAGAGAGAAGCACGATGTGAGCGTCTAACAGGATGTGAGCAATCACTGATTGCAGAAGACTTCCCGTGAGGGAGTAGAACAAAGCAAAGAGATCGCCAAGCACTCCTGTTAAGACTCCCTTCCACCCTTGATACACGTGAGCGGTTACGAACACGAGGGTAGAGACTCCCAAACCTATCCGTAGGGGAAGCTCTGCCCCAAAGAGCGACCTAACTTGAAGAACATACCAGGGAAGAAAGCCTTGAAAAGCAATTTCTTCTGTGGTGCAGACTCCTGAATATAAAGCAGCCATGTGCTCCCTTAATAAGGTATCTTAGCGTAAATTTGTGAGTTGATAGGGTGTTGTTCCAGGGAAACTACACGTATTCGTCAAGTGTGACAAGAGTCGATGTCAAACACTCGCTCTCGTATATGGCTTACTTCATCGCCCGCAACACTACGCCCGTCATCAAAAACCACCTCATATCGCGCTTTTGTTCGATTCTATAACCCGCTTGCACAACTGCACGTTCCGTATCGCGGTTCCAATGACAATTACCCACTACCCTCTTTGTAAAGGGCGTAATCATGTTTTGTAGCGCGGCAAGTACACTATTGTGGGCGCGTACATGCTCGACCATCAACAACACTCCATCTGGCTTGAGGACGCGCTTTACCTCGGTCAGTCCCTTGAGAGGATCATCAACGGAACAAAATACCAGTGTTACAACCGCGCTATCGAACGTCTCATCCGCGAAAGGGAGTTTCTCAACCGGCGCCTGTGTAAGACGAATTGGGACTCGTGCGGTCTCTGCTCGCTTGCGTGCATAGTCCAGCATAGTGCCATTAGGCTCGATGGCCTCGACTCGCTCGGTGATGCTTGGGTCATAAAACTTGAAGTTAAGCCCGTTACCTGCTCCTATCTCCAACACCACACCACGCGCCTGTCCCGTCACTTCCTTACGTAGAGGCGTCATAAAGCTATCGCCATCACCCTGTGAGGTACGCTCGTAATACTTCGCAAAGCGACGACGCGAAGGCGTGTCGTTCGACGTTGCCGCTATAGTTTGGGACCGTTCGCTCATCGCTGACAAAACTCGCTTTCTCTCGGTTACGAGCAAACACTCTATGCAATCAAAAGTTCTTCCCATTATCCTCGCCCAACAGAGGTGGAGCCTTATACAAACGCGTTGGAGTCTCTGAGAGGCGAAGTGGCGAACCTGCAAGCTTAATGGTGCCTGCCTTAGGATGTTCACACTCCCACACGAGTCCTCTGGCCTGGATTTGTGGGTCCTGAAATACCTGACTGACCTTGTTAATTGGTCCACAGGGTAGTCCTATTGTGCGCAAGTCCGCAAGCCACTCCTCGCTCGTGCGCTGTAAGAAGCGTTCCTGTAGCTGGGGTATAAGTTCATTCCGGTTTACGATGCGAAGCGGATTGGACGCGAAGCGGGGATCATCTGCGAGGTCCTCGCGTCCCAGAAATGCGCAGAGTGCTCGAAAGAGGCGATCATTGCCAGCCGCGACAACGATATACCCATCGCATGTCTCAAACGCCTGATACGGCACAATATTGGGATGCCCATTGCCATAGCGCTTCGCCTCCTCACCCGAAATAAGGTGGTTCGCGGAAACATTGC
>CAXTCR010000232.1:0-6242 GCA_964242555.1 uncultured Ktedonobacteraceae bacterium | reverse complement strand
GGCGCTTCCCGCGATACGCCACAAACGGCCAGATGCGCGACTCTTAATTCTAGGGGCCGGTCCATACCAGTCCGAGCTACGCGCACTTGCGCAACGCATGGGTGTGGCAGAGCACGTCGAGATTCGCTTGATTCCGGCAAGCGAACGGAAGGCGATGGCGCAGACGCTCGCGCAGGCATCCGTTGTGGCCCTGCTGAGCGAGTACGAGGCGCATCCCGTGGCAGTGATGGAGGGCCTTGCGGTACGGCGTCCCGTACTGGTGGCCGATACGTCAGGTATGAGCGAACTGGCCCATAAGGGACTGGTGACAGCTATTTCGCTGCATAGCACTCCAAGCGAGGTCGCACATGCGGTCCTACAACAGATCGAGGAGCCGCTGCTTCCCCCGGCCAACATTGCGCTACCCACATGGGACGAATGCGCGCAACAAGTCCGGGCCGTGTATGCCTCTTGTGTAAAGGAGCCAGTATGCGTGTACTAATACTAGCGCAGTTTTATCCGCCTTCGATAGGAGGAGAGGAACGGCACGTGCGCAACCTCGCCATCGCCCTCGCAGAGCGTGGACACGATGTCTCAGTAGCAACCCTGCGACATGGTGATGAGCCAGCCCAGGAAATTGATGGGGGCGTTCGCGTGCACCGGATTCGCGGCACGATGCAGCGCATAAGCACGCTTTTCAGTGATGACAGCCGTCAGTATGCTCCCCCATTTCCTGATCCCGAGGCAATGCTAGCCCTACGAGAAATTATCCTCGCCGAGCGACCCGACATCATTCATGCCCATAACTGGATAGTGCATTCGGTCACTCCTTTAAAAGGACTGGGCAAAGCAAAGTTTGTCGTCACGCTGCACGATTATAGCCTCGTCTGCGTTAAAAAACGCATGATGTTCCAGAACGAACTGTGTACTGGTCCTGCCCCGAGAAAGTGTGTGCAGTGCGCGACTGAGTTTTATGGGGCGCCGAAGGGCGTGCCCTCAGTTGCTACAAACTGGCTTGGCGCTAAGCTGGAGGATCGCACGGTTGACATGTTTTTACCTGTAAGTCAAGCGGTTGCCGATGGGACCCAATTGGCCGCACGACGGGTACCGTTTCAGGTGATGCCCAATTTTGTGCCCGACAATATTGGTGATGCCTATTGTGAGCATAATCCCTTGCTGGCACAGTTGCCGGAGGGAGACTTCATGCTTTTTGTTGGAGATGTGAAGCGCGATAAGGGCGTGGATATCCTACTGCGAGCTTACGCTGAGTTGCAAACTTCTGTGCCACTTGTGATTATCGGGCGTCCCTGTAACGATGTTACAACGCCGATTCCACCTCATGTGTTCGTCCTTCCCGGTTGGCCCCATGACGCGATTATGGCTGCATGGCGTCGATGCTTGTTTGCCATTGCCCCCTCGATATGGCACGATCCCTGTCCAACCGTGGCGATGGAGGCGATGGCCGTTGGGCGACCGGTGATTGCGTCGCGCATTGGGGGGCTTACTGATATCGTCAAGGATGGGGAAACGGGTGTGCTTGTTACACCGGGGGATGTAGAGGAGTTGTGTGACGCTATGCAGCTGCTGCTCGACTCGCCTGAACTGCGAGAGCAGATGGGGCGAAGGGCTAAAGAACACGTGGTCAACTTTCAGGCTAGCACAGTGGTGACACGCATTGAGCAAGTTTACCAGGAAGTGGCGGCCCGATGAGTTTCATGACACGTGGCATGGTATATACTACTGTTCTCTCCGCCCTACCACAGCCTCTTCAGCGCGTTGTTACGAAGTCTATAGAGCGTGCGAGCGATACGACACCAGAAGCGGTTGTGGGGAATGAGGTATTTCGCTCTGTACATGTATCGAAGGGGCAGGGGGACGTGGTGAACCGGTCCTTACAGGGGAATGAGGTGTTCCGTTCTGCGCATGTATCGAAGGGGCGGGGGGACGTGGTGAACCGGTCCCTACAGGGGATATGGCAAGAGGTTGGTTGGTTGCCATTGCTGACATTGTTGTGTGCGGGTGCGCTTTTGGTTACAGCGTACGCGTTTACCAATGCACGCGCTGGTGGTTCAGGGGTTACAACGCTGTTCTTACCAGTGTTGTCAGTCATGTTTGCGCCAGTTGCAGTACGTCTGCTCCTACCGACGACAGCGCGGACTGAACGCATTGGTTTACTGTGTACGCTTGGCATGAGCTGTTATCTTGTCAAAGTGTTGGCTAATCCAGCATATTTTACCTATTATGATGAGTTCCTGCACTGGCGAACGGCTGATGATATTGCGCGTACGGGACACCTCTTGACTCCAAACGCGCTTTTGCCCGTGAGTCCCTATTATTCGGGGCTTGAGATCGTTACGAATGCCATGCATACGCTCAGTGGACTTGATACCTTCTGGGTGGGTTTAATCGTCGTCGGGACGGCGCGCTTGCTTATGGTGCTTGCCCTGTTCGCGCTGAATGAGCAACTGCTGCGCTCGCCGCGAGCCGCGAGCCTTGCCACGCTCCTCTATATGGTGAACCCGCATTTCCTGCTGTTCGACGCACAGTATGGCTATGAGTCGCTGGCATTACCGCTTGCCACGCTGATGCTCTTTGCCCTGTCGCCGCACCAGACAGTTACGGTACGCCTGACGCGTCTTGAACCGCTTGCGCCGGTGGTGAAGTTCTCAAAGGCCGGGCGTGATGACCTGTATTTTGACTTGCGCTGGATTACCTTGACGGCGTGGCTTGTGCTGGTCGCCGTGGTCTTTACGCATCACGTCACGGATTTCTTTTTTGATGCACTGCTCGTATGCTGGACCGCTATCTACGCGTTCAAACGCGTCTCTGCTCTTCGGCGCTCAACGCTACTTTTCACGACTCTGCTGGGATTGGGCGCGTCGATCTTCAATGCCATGCAGGGGACCAATCCCGTTGTTGGTTATTTGGGCACGTTTATGGATGCTGCACTAGGCGAACTTGGGCATATTATCAGTGGAACTGGCAGTGCACGGCAATTGTTCGTGAATTATTCCGGGCCTGCAACTCCCGTTTGGGAACGCTTACTGACCATTTCCTCGATATGTCTTATCATGCTCGGTCTACCCTTTGGCCTGCTCTGCCTCTGGAAGCGCTATCGTGCCAATGCTCTTGCCTATACGCTTGGTATCTTTTCCCTGCTGTACCCCCTGAGCCAAGCATTCCGCCTCACCAATACGGGATCGGAGGTTTCAGATAGGGCGGCGGCCTTCCTCTTTATTCCTATCGCGTCGGTACTTGCCATCGTCATCGTGCAATTCTGGCCGGTAGCCCGGTTGCGCGTAAGACACATCGCCTCGCTCGCCGCCCTGATGTCACTGCTCTTTATTGGAGGCGTGGTGCTAGGTGCTGGTCCGGCGTCCGCGTCGCTGCCGGGTTCATACGAGGCCATCGCTGATACCCGCTCGGTTGAGCCAGAGGGCATAAGCGCCGCCTTATGGACACAGGCGTACTTGCAACGGGACAACCGTGTGGCATCGGACCGGATTGATCAGGTGTTGTTGGGAACCTATGGCGCACAAAATGTCATTACGTCAACCGAGTATAACGTCGACCTCTCGCCCGTCTTCCTCTCAACGAGCATTAACGACGAGGATAAGGCACTCCTGCAACAGACGCAGGTGCAGTATCTTCTCGCGGATGTACGCCTGACGCATTCGTTGCCGCTCATGGGCTACTACTATGAAATAGGTGAGGATAAGGCGTTTCATCGTAAAGCACCACTCGACGGACAGGCATTTTCAAAATTCGACCAGTCTTCACAGGTGAACCGCGTGTACGATGGTGGAAACATTGTCATTTATGATGTAGGAGGATTAAGTCATGCAATCGAGAAATAAAGATATCGGCATCGTCCTCGCTATCGTCCTCCTGAACGTTGTCTGGACCTTGCTCCCTCTACATGTGGCATGGGTTGGCGTTGTGCTGGCCCTGCCAATGGTCTTTTTTGTTCCGGGGTATACCCTGACGGAGGTTTTGACGCACACGCGGGGATTGGATATCTTCTACCGGCTCACGCTCAGCCTCGGCTTGAGCATCACACTAGACATCCTGGGCGGCCTGCTACTCAACGTCTTTCCCTTTGGGCTACGGGCCGCGTCATGGATCGCGCTGCTGAGCCTACTCACGCTGCTCTTCGCCGTTATACTCTTCCTCTTGCGTAGACGGACGTATAGCAGCAGCGCGGGAGTCGCAACACCCCAAACCGGATTTGTGCTCGCCCAGAACCGTTTTGTCCTCGTGCGCGATGGGCTGTTATTTGCGTTCGCGCTTACGCTTGTTATATCATCATTAGTGTATGCAACGCGTGGCGTAGCCCAGCAGCCTCGTGCGGGCTTTACGCAACTCTGGATGCTTCCCGCCAGTCATTCCGCGCCTAGTTGTGACCTCAACATTGGATTGCACAGCTTTGAAAATGAGACTGTCACCTATTCCGCCGTGATGACCAGCAACGGTACCAGTACAATGTTGTGGTCACAACTTGTGCTCGAACCGGACCAGACGTGGCAGGCGTCCGTCACCGCCAAACCGACGGAAACGGTCAAGACGCTCTTTGTCCAGGTAAAGCTTTATAGGAGTGACAAACCGGAGGCGGTCTATCGCGAGGTGCATACGACATTGGCAGTGGTGACAAGTACACAGCAGGGGGTGTCCTGCACGGAGAACACATGACACGCAAAGGTTGGTTCCTGTTCGTCGCAATTTCAATTGTCTGGGGCATTCCGTACTTCTTCATCAAGATCGCGTTACAGGAACTCGACCCAATCACCATCGTATTTGCGCGTGTGTGCATCGCCGCGCTTGTGCTCGTGCCCATTGTGCTGGTGCGTAAACAGGTGTCTCCCTTGCTCAAACGCTGGCGAGTGCTCCTGCTCCTCTCGTTGATCCAGATCGCGGTACCATTCTTGTTGATCGGCTATGGCGAAAAATATATCGCCTCCTCGCTGACAAGCCTACTAATTGCAGCTGAACCAATCCTGATTGCGCTACTTGCGCTGCGCTTTGATCCCAGCGAGCGGGTACGAGGCGTGCGTCTGCTAGGACTGGCAGTTGGGATGATGGGGGTAGTGGTCATAGTAGGCTTTGATGTAAGCGGTGGGATACTGGGGGTACTGGGCGCGAGTCTGGTCCTGCTTGCCACCATCAGCTATTCGTTCTCGGCCCTGCTCGTTAAGCGGCCAGCCGTCGCATCGCTTCCGAGTATTGGTGTTGTCGCAGTTCAATGCACGGTCTCGGCTATCGTCCTGGCACCGCTGGCCCTGACACATCTTCCGACGCGTCTCCCATCCTTGCCTATTATTATCACTGTTCTCATTCTTGGCCTGATTTGTACGGCGCTGGCATACCTGATCTTCTACGCGCTGATAGCAGAGGTGGGGGCGAGCCGTGGCACAGTTTTCACTTATGTGAACCCGGCGGTCTCGGTGCTGCTCGGCGTGTTTATCCTCGGCGAACCCTTAAACGCGTTCATCATCACCGGCTTTGTCCTCGTGCTGCTCGGCTCCTGGCTCTCCACAAGCACGGTCTCTTCGCTGCCATTCAAGCATTTGCTGAGCCGTCAGAAAGCGTAAGCGAGGACTATGTGCACGAGGGGATTACTCTCGACGTATCGCCCGATCGAGTGTGCGCGGGGTAGTCTCTAGGAAATGGTCCCATGCGCTGGTCTCCCAGTCATCGACCCGACCAGCTTCGGGCATCCATTCCGGGAGGGTGACGAGCAGGTGTTTAGAAAGTGCGGTGACAAATGGCTCGTACATACCACGAAGTTCCGCTAGCTTTTTTTCTACATCCTCTCCGTCGTGCAGTATCACGCCGTGTGCCGCAAGTTCGCTGCACAGGCGCGCAAAGTCCTGCTTTGAAAGACGTTTTGTCTCCAGGATTGGGGGCGTGCCATAAATTTGTGCAAGATCGACGGCGGCATGGCGAGCGATGGCAAAGACGAATTTCGCGGGCTTTATTGGAACATTTTCCAAGCCAACCATAATGAGGGCGCAAACATCCAGAATTGTGGTCAGCGAGACGAGCCAGGATTGGCGCTCATGCTGCGAACGGTAGTAAGTGAGCACAGGGTACGAGAGATGACTTTCGAGCAATTCAGCGCACCAGCGCTCCCAATCGCGTAGAAACTGTACCAGTTCCGCAGTATTCTCACCCTTACAATGACGCCGCAGCATCTCCATTGGCGTCGAGGGCGAACCGGCGCGCGCATCCATGAGCGAGATCATGATTTCGCGGCGCGAGAAGGC
>CAXTCR010000231.1:0-6259 GCA_964242555.1 uncultured Ktedonobacteraceae bacterium | reverse complement strand
GTGCAAATCGTAACGATGGCGGCAACGGATAGTCTGTGGCTGTTCTTCTGGTGGACCTACTTTCACCAGTTTCCCCTCGTGCATGGTTGGCGCAACACCGACATTGTTATTCTGTGGACCGTCTCGGCATGTGGCTTTGGTCTCAGTGTTAGCGTATTCGGCAATGCGCGCCAACTATCCCCTCTTATCACCAAAGGCGGCCTGGATGCCTATCTAGGGATGCCGCGCTATGTTTTATTGCACGTCTGCATTGCCGCAACTGATCCAACAGGGTGGGGAGACGTGCTGTTTGGTGTTGTCGCATTCGTTGCGTTCCTACATCCCTCCATTGCAGAGTTTGCTTTGTTCGTACTACTCATATGCTTTGTGTGTATCATCTTTACTGACTTTGCCATTTTACTCGGCTCGCTAGCGTTCTTTCTAGGCAATACGGAAGGCTTAATGCAGCAGATGTTTGGTGCACTCATCTCTTTCAGCACGTATCCTATGGACATTTTTCAAGGTGCGGTACGCCTGTTGCTGTTCACCATTATTCCGGCAGGTTTCATCTCGTTTATCCCACTACAATTGCTTCACCAATTCACATGGCCTTTACTAGGAGCGTTGGTGAGCTTTGTGATGTTGTTTACACTGCTTGCAGTTGGAGTATTCCACCTTGGTCTACGCCGTTATGAGAGCGGTAACTTGATGGGCATGCAAGGCTAGCTGGAGCATAGTGCAACAAAGCATACGGTGAAACATCATTTTAATACATGCTTTGTTGCACTATGCTCCATTAGTCAACGCTTGACAACAACAATTCTCCATGTTATTACTATGTCATAGTGACATATCACAAAGACATGTCATACAAACATGTTTGTGGAACCCATCTGCGTATTATAAAAGGGGTAAGACAAGGATGTACGAGTTAATCATTCTGGCACAACTTATGCGTCATCAAGCACATGGTTATCTTATAGCCAGGATAATCAATGATATGATTGGTCCGTATGCGCATATCAGCAATGGGAGGCTCTATCCATTGTTGTCCAAATTAGAGAAATCGGGCTTAATCGCATTACGGGTTGAGCCTCAGTCTATGCAGCAGGGTGATCGTCAACTACGGACCTATGAAATCACGGAGGTTGGGCGGCGAAGGTTTCACGAACTGATGATGGATACAACCGCCAATCCGGGAGAGTATCAAAAGTTCTTTACGCAAAAAGCTGCTTTCCTTTCATATCTAAAATTTGTTGAACGATTGCGCTTAATTGACCACTACATCAACTATTGTCAGGCACATATCCATCATTTAGAGACAGAAGCTGAGGATATGGCACGTGAGTACGCGAATTGGCAACCCGAAACAAACCCCGATTGGCTGCAAGATGTCCAATGCGTTATGCAGCACTCTGTAGATCAGTGGAAGTTAGAACTGGAATGGGCGAAGAGCTTGCGTGAGAAAGAGATGCTCAGCATTCAGAAGAACGGTGTGCAACAGGAGAATAGATCAAGAAGCAACTGATAAGCAGCACATACACAAAAAACTGATGCAAGTGAACTAATGTATTTGACGAAGTATAGAAAGTACAGGAATGGAAACAAAACCAAAGGAGCAGCCCCACAATCAGAATGCTCTGCCAATAGTGCCTGCTAAGGCTGATGCTCAAACGGAAGATGGTAGCAAGAGTAATGGTGGAAGGCGCCTGCGTGGTATCGCACTGATCAGTATTCTCATTGCACTGATGCTAACACTACTGCTCGAGGCACTCGATCAAACCATCGTGGGTACGGCCTTGCCAAAGATCATTGGCTCACTACAAGGCTTTGATCGCTATACATGGGTTGTCACTGCGTACCTGCTTGGGTCCACTACGATGATTCCTATTGTTGGCAAGCTGTCAGACCAGTTTGGGCGCAAATGGTTTTTTGTTGCGGGTGTTATTCTCTTTCTGCTTGGCTCCGTGCTATCGGGGGCATCGCAAACGATAGATCAACTTATTGCTTTTCGAGCATTGCAAGGAGTTGGGGCTGGTGTTGGCATTTCGCTGGTCTTTACCGTTGTTGGAGATATCTTTCCTCCCGCCGAGCGCGCACGCTGGCAAGGTATTTTTGCCGCAGTCTATGGCTTTTCAAGCGTCGTTGGTCCAACAGTCGGAGGATGGCTGTCAGACAATGGACCGCTGTTGGGCAATCTTGTGACTGAAACATCGCGTTGGCGTTGGGTTTTTTACATTAATCTGCCGCTGGGCCTCGTCGCGTTAGTTGCACTATTCGTGTACCTGCCAGCAAACATTTCGGCGCGTACAAACAGGTATACAGGATGGGACGCTATTCGTCGCGTAGACTTTCTCGGAGCAATTCTTGCCTCAAGTGCGACCATTTGTCTATTGCTTGGACTAACATGGGGTGGCAACCAGATTTACGCCTGGAATTCACCTCAGGTAATAATAGTTCTTCTCGTCACTGCTATCCTCTTCATTTCATTTGTAGTTGCCGAACGGTTCGCGGCTGAGCCAATTCTACCACTAGACCTGTTTCGCAATCAGATCTTTGCCGCCGACGCGGTGCTTGGCCTTACATCAGGTATGGTCCTGCTCTCGCTCGTCATCTATCTACCTCTGTACCTGCAAGGCGTATTAAGCGAGTCGGCGACTAATTCTGGCGAAGTCATCACACCGATGACGGTGAGTCTTGTAGTAGGTGCTGCTATTGCTGGCATTACCGTCGCACGGCTTGGACGTTATCAAGCAATTGTTATTATTGGCGCGATCATTTTATTCATAGGAGTCTTCTTGATGACGCTCATGACTCCTTCGACGAGTATTCTTGAGGCGACGCGCAATATGATTATTGCTGGTATAGGACTTGGCATTTTCTTCTCTATACTTACACTTGCGGTACAGAATGCATTGCCGCGTACACGGCTTGGTGTTGGAACAGGAGCTATCACGTATGTACGTTCGGTAGGGCAGACCCTTGGTGTCGCGATTACAGGCTCGGTAGTTAACAATGTTGTCGCGAACGAACTCTTGAAGCACTTGCCCAGTGGATATAAGCAGTTAGGTGCGCAGGGTTTGGCGGCGGCAACCAATCAGCAAGTGCTCATCAACCCGGACTATCGCAGTAGTGTTATAAAGTACGGTACAAAGGCTGCCGTCGATAATGCTGTACCTAAGATTGTCGCGCAGACGGTTCCACCAATCGTAAAGCAGTCGGTTGCGCAAGCTGTGCAGAAAGCGGTTGCGCAAGCCGTGCCATCGGCAGTCGCGAAAGCAACTGCAAATGTTCCACCAGGGCCATATCATGATGCAACAGTGGCAAAAATTACTGAGCAGGTGACAGATCAAGTCACGAAACAGGTAACTGCTCAAGCGACACCACAGATTACGCAACAGGTCACGCACCAAGTCACGATAAGTGCTACGCAGCAAGTTACCGAGAATGTGCATCATTTGTTACAGCAAGTGTTTGACGCACTACGTGTTTCACTTGCCGTGGGTATACAGCGTGGTTTTATCACCATATTAGTCTTCTGTGTTGGCGTTTTTCTTGCCACGCTCTTCCTCAAGGATGCACCACTCGGGAAGGGCCATCGTGACGAGGAAGGGGTATCAGGAGAAGCAGAAGAGATGCATGTAACACCTACAGCTTTATAAATTCGCTTACAACATACTGTAAGGAGTTGCCTGTACTTTAATGGCAAAGGCAAACCCTTACGATCAAACAGGTAAAAACTGTGAGTGACAAAAAGCGAGTCATCGTTCGAGGCAAGAACATAGTATGGGTTCTTAATCCAGCAGTCGAAGCATGTAACGCCTCAATGCTTTAAGGTTTATCAAAAGACGAGCGAAAAACGTTCCTGGAAAATTTACAGCGAATCGTCGCAAATCTTACAGATGTTGCCGAAGGGACGGGAGACCGCTTTAGACTCCTGCCTGGAAATCTCCGTTTTGACTAAAGCTATAGACATGCAAGGCAAAGGACAAGAAGCATGAGTACTGAACGTTCAGATACCCTAACTGTACCGAAATCTGGTAGTGCTACTACGAATGGTGTTCCCGCAATTGAAATACGGGATTTGACAAAAACATTTGGTACTTTTCATGCGGTCGATGCTCTTACTCTCACAGTTGAGCAGGGTCAAGTCTTTGGATTACTAGGACCAAATGGGTCTGGCAAGACAACGACGATTAATATGATCAGCGGCCTAACGGCTCCCACAAGCGGCACTGTAAAGGTACTTGGTTACGATGTGCGCCACAATGCGCGCGAGGTACGACAAATACTGGGGGCGGTACCTCAGGAGACGGCTTTATATGAAGAGCTGTCGGCATGGACAAATATGGATTTTCACGCTGATCTCTTTGGTATTCCGCGTCGTGAGAAGAAGCAACGCATCAATACGATGCTTGAACTGGTGCAGCTCGCGGACCGCAAAAACTCGCGGGTAAGCACCTTCTCTGGTGGTATGAAACGACGACTTGCTTTAGGGCGTGCTCTGCTTCACGACCCAAAGCTGGTTTATCTTGATGAGCCAACATTAGGTGTTGATGTACAGGCAAGACGCGTTATCTGGGACTACATTCTCGAACTGCGTAATCAGGGAAAAACTGTTTTGATTACGACCAACTATCTCGAAGAGGCGCAGGCGCTTTGTGATCGTTTAGCGATCATCGACCACGGCAAACTCATAGCGGTTGACACGCCAGAGCATCTCAAGCAAACGTATGGCGGCAGTGTGGTCGAGTTAGAGACCGCGCATAAAATTGCTTCTGTGGACAAGATTCGCGCTCTGGATGATATCAAAGAGGTCAAGCAAGAGGATACGCATCTGACCATTACCACGCGAGGAACAAGTAATGTTGTGCCACAGATCATCAATATTGTGTCACAAGAGGGCGAGATACGCGATATTACGATACGCGAGCCAAATCTTGACGAGATTTTCCTGCGTCTCACAGGGACCGCGTTGCGCGATTAGGAGAGAGGAACAATATGAACCGCGTTGCCTATAATCTACAGGTCATCTGGGCCTGTATGAAAAAAGATATAAAGGTTGCTCTCACAGATCGCGTCTTTCTCATCCTCGGCGTGTTTCTGCCTGTCAACTTCTTGATTTTGTTCAGCTTGTTTGTGTTATCGGGCGGGCAAGCACCAACAGCTGTCGTTATGAACGATACAGGTCCCTATGCGCAGCAGTTCTATCGCTCGATGGAGGGTGCTCATTCATTTACCCTGCGCACGGCTACGGCGCGTGAGGCGCAGACGCTTATTCAGGCAGGACGTATTGTGGCTGTAGTCACAATACCAGCAGACTTTGATACACGGATTCAGAGGAATGAACCGGTTACAGTGGATGTGGATGTCAACAATCTTAATACCGACTTCACGAATGACATTCGACGTGCTGTACCACTATCGATCACTTCTTTTTATGCTAAAGCGTTTCCTAATGTTGTCACAGTTGTACCGCAGGAAACCGACCAGTACAAACAAGATACTGATTACATTCCTTACCTGACGGTCTCCATTTTGGTGATTGCGTTGGTTGTTGGTGGATTGCTGCAATCTGGTACTTCAGCGGCGCGCGAGTGGGAAAACGCAACGATGAAAGAGTTGTTGCTCTCGCCGGCAAGTCGTTGGGCGGTTGTGACTGGCAAGATGCTGGGTGCACTTGTTATGAGTCTTGCCTCCGTGCTTATCGTGCTTGGAGTGCTCGTCTTTATCATCGGTGTACGTCCCCTACACTGGGGCGAGACAATTGGCTTCACGCTGCTCACGCTCACCATCTTTATTGCGCTTGGGACGTTGCTTGGGACGCTATTGAAACAGCGGCAAGCATTTACTGGTCTGGCATTTGGCACAGCGATACCCTTGTTTTTCCTGAGCGGAGCCTTTGGACCAATCTCGTTTAACGTACCAATTTTACAGGTCATAGCGCAACTCACTCCTGTCTACTACGCTATTGTGTTACAGCAGCACGCCTTCCATGGATTTGACTTGAACACGTACGGTGTCGCAGCAAACACACTTATTCTCGTAGGTTTCGCGCTTGGGCTTATTCTGCTAGCGGCACTTGTCCTGCGTCGTAGCACGGTAGCAAATTAAGGATGCTCTTCCTAAGGAGTCTTTATAATGGTAGCTTTTTTCCGTTCAGTCTGGGCGATTGTGAGAAAAGATTTGCGGGTATGGCTCAGCAACCGGCGCAATATCGCGGCTACAGTTGTACCTCCTATTGCCTTTTTGCTGATTCAAGCGCTTGGTGCGGTCGCTG
>CAXTCR010000230.1:0-6273 GCA_964242555.1 uncultured Ktedonobacteraceae bacterium | reverse complement strand
GCAAGAGGCATCCTCAGGATGCTTCTTGTGTACCAGCAAAGTTAAGTAAAGAAGGGAATCGACCCTAATGAGCAACGAACTCATGATGCAGGAACTGTGCGATGACGAGTTAGAACTGGTTGCTGGTGGACATACCTACATCAACGTCACCAACAACGTGAACGTGAACGTCACAACCAACTATTACGATATCGTGTATGCGCCTGTGTATATTCACGGCAACGTTACTAACTCAAGCATTGATAATGGCAATACCTATCTTCAGCATAGTCGCATTTACACAAGAAACCACTAAGCCCGCAAATCTGTTACGTGTATAATGTGGAAGAACGAATTGTGGAGGTTCCCCACTCTTGACGACTGATGTACCAACGCAAGCGTCAAGAGTGGGGAAGTTGCATATATCGTTCTATATAGGCCCGTATACGTTTTTACCCTTGTTGGATTTTCAGATGAGAAATCTTCTGAGGGAGGAAGTTGTTTCACATGGCACTGCATTTCTTTCATGAAGAGCAGGAGATCAGACAGGCTGATCCTGCCACGAACTACCACCAGCAGCAAGAACTCAGCGACGAGCAGTTGGCTGAGGTTGCCGGTGGGTTCATCATCGCAGGGCAAAAGGGGCAGTTAGATTGGATGCGAAGACTGTGGTACCAGCATACACATCCCGGCACAATGATCCCATTGACCCAATCCCTATAAACCCTCTCTGCCATCCCAAAAGGAAAGAAGGATAGATATCTCGACAGATATCTATCCTTCTTCAATTTGCATGGGGTCTTGTTACTTCTGTCCGTTCATCCTGTTGGTTCGTCACATCCCTATACGAAGAACGCGACAAACAAATACAGTTTAGCGACTGATGAACGTAACACCTGGGCCGGGAGCAAACTCCCAATCTACAACGACATATGGATTCGCTCCCCAACTCATGTTGCTAGCTATCACATGCCCGTTGCCCAGTACTCTTTCTACATATGCGACATGTCCGTAACCATAGGCTCCTTGTACCCACGGCTGTAGATCAATGATCGCTCCTAGTTTTGGACTCGTGGAGACCTGCCAACGAAAGTCACGTGCTCGGTCCTTCCACTGCCACGCGTTCGCGTTTATTGTCCACGGTACATAATACCCGTGCATCTGCGCGAAACGCTCATTTGCGTACCATGTGCACGCTGGATATGGAAACACATTCCCTCGACTCGCGGAATGTAACACAGACGGCTGGTTTACAGGAGCTGTGCGCTCAACTGCTCCCTGCGTCGGTGATTGTGCATGCGCCCCCACGACACGTACACCGAGTGTTGTTCCAAAGAATAGCAGTCCCAACACTGCTACTATGCTTAACTTAACTACGAGACTACTTACGTAAGACTGTTGTAAGAACTTGCTGTTGTTCTGCTGTGTATACAATTGATCCTCTTTCGATATACAACTTGCAGACCCCTTGCCATGCGTTTTGTCCCTTCATCGACACTCAACACAAAAACACACGTGGTGATGTGTGTTGTGATGTAGGGGACTTGCACATAATACCATCAGACCTTATATGTTGTCATGAAATGCGTTGATACATAGTACATATTGGCTATTTTAAATATGTACATCTTTGTATATATTTTGTTCTGTTTTGTCACATTATTTGCTATTTTTGTGGAGTTTTTATTCATCATATTCCCATACCTTGCGAGGTATGGGATAATGGGATAAATTGGACGATCCGTAGCTGAGAGAAGAGCAATGAAATATCTAAAAATTGGCCTATACGAATTGTGTGCCCTTGTCATCATCGCCTTCGCCATAAGTCTACGGCTCACGTTGTTAGCATTAGGTTGGCCGCCTACTGATAGCGATGAGGGCACGATGGGCATTATGGCGCGTCACATCGCTTATCGTGGCGAACACCCTTATGTCTTCTATGGCCAGAACTACATGGGTACGATAGAGGCACACATCGGCGCTGTATCCTTTCACCTGTTTGGTCCTTCGCTCTTCTCATTGCGTCTAAGTGTTATTCTTTTTGTATTCCTCTTCCTGGTGAGTGCCTATCTGCTTGCCAGTTTACTCTACTCGAAAAAGGTCGCGCTCGTAACTCTTGCTTTCCTGAGTCTTGGCTCGATTTACACCATAACGCGTGAGACACTTGCTACGGGCGGCTCTATGCAGACGCTGCTCTTCGGCTCGCTCGCCTTCGTGCTCGCGTCCTGGTTCTCGTTCACCTATAAGCCACATGCATCCCTGCGCACACGTGTACTACGCTTTCTAGGCTATACCTGCTGGGGGCTTGTGCTGGGGCTTGGTTTTTGGAGCGACATGATCGTGCTGCCCTTCTTCGCAGGGGCTGTCCTGCTACTGGTGCTCTTCTGCTGGCGCGATCTCTTGTGGGCGTGGGTCGGAGTGCTTGCCGGTTTCGTTGCCGGGGCATATCCCATCCTTAGCTATAGTGTGAAAGCGGCAAGTCAGGGTAATAGCATTTTACAAACTCTGTTTGGCCTGTTTCAGGGCAGCAATGTGCAGGCGCCACACACGCTGCCTCAGGTGCTACATGCGATAAAGGAAACGGTCCTGATTAGTGTGCCTACTGCAACAAGCTACCCTTTCTGTCCCGTCATGGAGCAGTCTTTCCTCAGCGATAATACTGTTCAAACGCCTCTTTGTACGCTTGGACATGGTCTGTGGGGCGTTGGCTATATCGCGCTCCTTGCGCTTTCTGCCGTGCTTACCCTCGCTGTACTATGGCGTTTGTGGCGACACAGGCGGATGGAAGCACTTGACACACGACAAACGCTTGTACGTACAGTTTCGCGACTTCTCTTCATAGGTAGTGCACTGCTTGCTATCTCAGCCTACTCACTAAGTTCCGCTCCGATGGGTTGGCCCGGCTATCACTCACGCTACCTCATTGGCCTGCTCATTGTCACGCCCGCTGTTATCGCACCCTTGTGGGACGCGGCAACGAACCTGTACGCGATGGAGTATTTGCGCAAGCCTTTCCGCCTGCTCGTTAAGTATGGAAGTCGTGCTGTGCTTACCGGCATCGCGCTTATCCTCATTATGGGTACGTCAATACTCTTTTCTGAAGTGCCACGCGTACAGGCGACTCATCAGCAGCAGAGAAGTCTCATCGGTTATCTTCTCGCCTCGGGTCATCCACACATCTATACCGAGTACTGGGAATGCAACAAAATCGCGTTCGAGAGCAATGAGCACATCATTTGTGGCGTGCTCGATCCCAACCTGCAACCATCGCACAACCGCACCCCCGGCTACTGGGACATCGTGCACTCTGACCTCCAAGCCGCGTATGTCTTCTCTATCGGTAGCCCTCAGGTTGCTCTGCTTGACAAGAAACTGGCATCGTCCAAACAAAACTATGAGCGCAGCGTGAGAGATGGGTATGTGGTGTGGATACCAACGACATAATTAATCCTCACCCAATTGTTTAGCTAGATTCGTTGTTGCACTAATCAAGCCGAGATGTGTCAATGCTTGCGGATAGTTCCCAAGCAACTCACCCGATAGGCCGATCTGTTCTGAGTAAAGGCCGAGGTGATTGGCGTAACTAAACATCTTCTCCAATTTCAGGCGTGCTTCATCGAGCCGGTTAGCGCGTGTGAGGCATTCCACAAGCCAGAAGCTGCAGGCACTGAAACTGCCCTCACCCTCTGATTTGTAACGATACACGAGACTATCGTAGGTGAGTTCGTCAAGCGTTTTATCGAGCGTAGAGAGCATACGTGGATCATTGGGACCAACAAACTTGACAAGCGGCATCAGCAAATTCGCGGCATCCAATTTGTTGCTGCCATAGGACTGGACAAAGGCATTCCGTTCCCCGTTCCACCCTTTGGCGATAACCTCTTCATACACCTTGTTGCGCGTTTCTTCCCACAGGGCTGTCTCCCCCGGCAAACCGCGTTGTCGCACAACGCGTAGACCTCGATCAAGTGCCACCCACACCATTATGCGCGAATGCACGTACTTCTGGCGTGTATCGCGTATCTCCCAGACGCCCTCATCAGGTTGTTGCCAGTTCTTGCACAGCCAGTTTAACAGGTTGCGCATGGATGCCCATAGGTCATATGAAATTGGTTCGTCGTATTTATTGGCAAGATATACCGCATCAAGCAACTCACCATAGATGTCTAGTTGTAGCTGATTGCGTGCATTGTTCCCAAATAGAACAGGATGCGAGTCACGGTAGCCTGACAGGTGGTCAAGCGTTTGCTCCTCTGGTACAGGACGACCATGAATTGTGTACACCACCTGTAGACCAACACCTTCATCAAGTTCGCATGTTCGTTCCTCTAACCAATCAATAAAGCGACGTGCTTCAGTTTCAAAGCCGAGACGGAGCAGTGCATAGCAGGTAAAACTCGCATCACGAATCCATGTATAGCGGTAGTCCCAATTAAGCTTTCCCCCAACTTGCTCAGGCAAACCCATTGTGGGAGCGGCAACAATAGCCCCTGTTGGAGCAAAGGTAAGTAATTTGAGGGCAAGCGCGGACCGTTGCACCATCTCGCGCCAACGTCCACGATACGTACACTGCTTTACCCATTGTCGCCAGTATGCCGCGGTTTTTCTAAAAAGCTCGTCGGTTTCGCCATTATCAAGCGCGGCACGACATACCTCATCATTGTTCATGCGATAGAGCATAAATGTTGTACTTTGGCCAGCCTCTAGCGTGCACTCGCAGACTGCGCTATTCCCTCGTACCTCGATTGGTGCCTGACTAATGAGACCCAATGAGAGATCCTTTGAGCGAAAAGCAACTCCACTGTCTTGCTGTTCCACCGTATGTTTCGCACGAGCATAGTCAAAGGCTGGTTCACATTGCATCGAGAAGTGCCACGTTCCCTGTATGGCGCGAACTTGTCGTATTAAGGAGTGTTGCCACGACTCCTTACGATCATCTTCAATGGGCATAAAGTCGGTCACTTCAGCGATACCGTCGGCTTTGAAAAAACGCGTAATCAAAATATTGGTATCAGGCAAGTACAGCTGCTTAGCTCGCACCCCATCATTCACAGGAGAGATCCGAAAACGCCCCCCTCTTTCGTCGTCTAAAAGCGCACCAAAAATGCTTGGCGAATCGAAGTACGGATAGCATAGCCAATCAATGGAGCCATTGCTCCCGATTAAGGCGGCACTATGCAGGTCGCCAATCACTCCATACTCTGCAATAGGAAGATAGGGCATCGTGTTTTTCTCTCACTTCTTATATTTGTGTGTATAGGGACTATACAAAATTAGCAGTGAAAGGGCAAGGTGAACATATCGAGACGTACGATAACCCCTTGATTCAAGAGCTACTATTTACCTATTGGAAACAATTTCGGGCATCTTGCATTGGTTCAGGTAGAGGTATAAGATATATCTGTGGCAGAAACAAAAAGCGAAAACAGTATTATCGTGTTAGATACTTTAAAAGGGAGGCAACTGTGATCCTTCCGAAGGAGCGCGACCCTCGCTTTATCACCATTCGCCGTGGAGGGACGCTCACAGATTCCGATCATCAACTGCTCGCCCTGTGGTCCGCCGCGTGTGCGGAACACGTCCTGCACCTGTTCGAGTCGGTGCAACCTTCGGACCCACGACCGCGCCAAGCGATCGTGCAGGTTCGAGCATGGGCGCGAGGAGAAATTCGGATGACTCAATCGCGAGTGGCGGGTGGTCATGCTATGGGTGCGGCAAGAGAATTAAGCGGTGCTGCTCGGCACGCCGCATATGCTGCTGGACAGGCGGCGGTGGTGGCACATGTTGCCGCGCACGAACTTGGTGCCGCAGCTTATGCTATCAAGGCTGCACGTGCTGCTGCTCCCGAAGGCAAGGGTGAGAGCTTTGGGCGGCTGGAATGCCAGTGGCAGCGAGACCAGCTTCCTGACGCGATCCGCGAACTGGTCCTGGATGATCAGCGGTTGCGAAACAACATCTGCTGGTCGGTGTTCGACTGCTGAGCAACTTCAAGAGGCATACTGCTCCCCTCAACCTTTAAGCATAAGCGAAGTCATTGCAAATGGGACTCAATTTCTGATTGTTTTACCAACGCGTTCAACATCCTTCAAATCACAGCAAAAGGTAATAGCTGGGCATAACAGAAGTTGCCCAGCTATCTAGTCAAACTAAGGGATTGATGTATCCAGGTCTACTGTGAAGCGGTGGGGACGCCCATTCATAGCGTCCTCAGGGATGGGGTAGGATCCCATAAGCGTTACCGTAAGGCTCGAATGGGGACCAGGGCGCCCGCTACCTGTATCATTCCCCGAATGC
>CAXTCR010000229.1:0-6300 GCA_964242555.1 uncultured Ktedonobacteraceae bacterium | reverse complement strand
CGGCCTGGAGTCTCCACAAATAATGCTTTAGTGTTGCCAAACTTGCCTGAGAGTTTCTGCTCTTACATTAATGTCTCGTCGAAAACGGTAAAGAACTCTATGAATGTGTCTTTTGCAAGCCCTCAAACATCTCAGCCTACAATGAACCTAATTGGCTACACTGTAGACGCACCTAAGCCGTTTAGCGTGAGTAGTGACTCCTTGAGTGTGACGACGTACTGGAAGGTTATCACGCCACTGACTATACCGCTACAAGTCGTGTCGTTTATGACCGACAAGGCAGGTAACGAATATCAGGGCACCGCCGATTTCCCTGCTGTGTCCTGGTGTCAGACTAATACACTAAGGGCGGGTACTACGATACGCCTGACAAGTAGATTGTTTAATGTGCAGGCTAATCGAGTTCCTGTCGGTGTCGCTAACGTAGCAATTGCGCTTGTACCTCTTGTTCAAAATGGAAACACAATAATGGATGTACAAGCCCGGCTTCCACTGCATATTGTACAGGCGCCAGCGAGCGTTTCTCTATTGAGCAATAGGAAAGCTGTACAAATTATGGCAATTCGCACTGTTCCATGATATAGTTGAACGCGAAAAGCATTATTTGGTATACGACGTAGTAGCATGAAAGAGGTTGACGTGAAGGGTATTTATTTAGGCCAACTTCCACCGGCAGAAGTGGCACGTTTGAAAGCAGAATTGGCGGAGACAATTATTGCAAACTTCTGTTATCCACGTTTTTATGACTATCGTACCAACTCACTTCGCATGCGTCCGGTTGATCGTGCTAAACGTCAAGAGGTCTGGCTGTATTTAAGTTCTGTGGATTTTACGACCTGGAATCGCGTCGATTTGATGTCGTCCGATTTCCAACGCTCGATAGAGCGTTTGTTTATCCAATTTGTGCAGCGCAATCGCAGTTTCTTTGGAGAGCAGGGAAGAAAGCGTATGTCGGACGTGCGTATGTTGATTACGTCCACGTCGACAACGGTTGCACAAGGGTTGCGGGGCCATATTTCAGGTCAACGACAGGATCGACAGGGCATGCCTCCCTTTGGCAGTCCCAGGCAAGCAATTTCCTGGGCGACGGCTGTCAAAGGATATACCGAACCGACGTGGGAGCAGATAGCGACGACAACGATGCTCATACAGCAGCAACTGCAGGAGATACGTGGAGAAGCCAAAACAGCAGCGACTCCAAACGAGGGTGTAGCAACGCCTGTACCTGCTAACCCACCACGCAAGACTAGCCGCCCTGTGGTAAGGGGCGAGCAAGAACCGGCGCAACACAATGGTAGTAAAGTGCAAAAACAAGCAGCGGCGCTTCCTACACCTGTGCAAAGTACGAAGAGCACCGCACCGCTTAATCCTACTGCCGCGCCAAAAGCTGCTTCACAACGCTCTACCATGCCGCTCTCGCCAGCGGCATCAGTAGGAGTACCTGTTCCTACCCCTGTACTGAAGCAGGAAGTTGTAGCTCCAACGGTGTCCGAGAGAGAGGGTTTATCACCTCCAACGCATGTGCCCTCTAAAGACTTAGTAGAGTCTATTAGTCGTACTGCTACGAAGACACAAACGCCGACTGTTACATCGCCTGTATCACCAATACCTGTCACACCACCAGTGTCAGCGTCTGAAAATGCCTCAAATGTGTTGCCGACAGTCTCTACGGCAGCGACGCTCCCTCCAACATCCTCAAGGGTGAGCAAGCGTGAGAGTAGCGATGGCGTTTTGATGCGCGTTAGCGACGATGATATCGCGATTTTTGAGCAACTGCGTGACCAACTGATTATCTGGCTACGCGTTGAAGCCATTCAAGCAGGCTTAGAGATTGCGCACCAAACACCTCCACAGCTATTGGAAATGTTACACCAGCAAGAGCGTTACGACAGCACGCGTTTACAAGTGGTTTCTACCCTGCTCAATCTCGCGAATCAAGTAATCAAAAATGGTCGAGTTAGCGTACTTGACTATAAACAGGCACTCACCTTCCATCTTATGCATACCAAGCGTTAATGAGTACTTATACGATTGAGTCTCTTGCACGCTTTACGGAGTAAAGACGTGCAAGAGATCCATTGCACCTCTTAGAATTGCAGGCGCGGAGTTTTATTACGTTGTAGTGGCCGCTATGCAGCGGGTGATGCCGTGGTGGTGATGGTTGGCAATAATTCCTGCAGCTGCTCCAGCCAATTTTGTCCTAGTAGACGCTTTGGAATACGGATCACACCTTGCTGAACCCGCGCATCGTTGCGGAAACGGCGATAGAGCGCGATACGGTTTGGCACAATCGTTCGTTTCACCGTCAGTACAAGTTCGTTATCTTTTAACGCGATAGACTCGTAGCCCAGACGCGATGCTTCGACCTTCAAGCGTACCAGCGTGATAAGATTTTGTACGACGAGTGGAGGAACACCAAAGCGGTCAGTCATCTCGGCGGTCATTGCCTCGACCTGCTCAGGCGTACTCAAGTGCGCCAAGCGTTGGTAAAAATTGACCTTGAGCGTGCGATCACCGATGTAGTCGTCCGGCAAAAATGAGTCTATTGGAAGATCGACCGTTGTGGTTACTGTGGTAAGTTCGTTCTGCTTGCCCTGCATCTCCTGTACTGACTCGGCGAGAAGCTTGCAATACAGGTCGAAGCCAACGGAATTCATCGAGCCTGATTGCTCGGAGCCAAGTAGATTACCGGCACCGCGAATTTCCAGGTCTTTCATCGCGATACGAAAACCTGCGCCCAGCTCGGTTGCCTCAAAAATGGCGCGTAGACGTTTCTCCTGTATCTGTGTCAGTCTCGCGTCTTTGCTATAGAAGAAGTAGGAATACGCCTGTTGTGTGGCACGTCCAACACGGCCACGCAATTGGTAGAGCTGGGAGAGGCCAAAGAAGGCGGCATTGTTCACAATTATCGTGTTGGCGTTTGGAATATCGAGACCGTTTTCAATGATCGTGGTAGAGACGAGCACATCATATTCACCGTTAGAAAAGTCAATCATGACGCGTTCCAACTGCTCTTCGTTCATCTGTCCATGTCCAACAATGATACGTGCCTCTGGAATTAGCCTCTGCAACTTCTGAGCAATCACCTGGATGCCCTGTACACGGTTATGCACGAAGAAGACTTGACCGCCGCGATCGATCTCACGCAGAATTGCCTCGCGTATCAGTGCGTCATCGTATTCGCGAATGACGGTGCGGATGGGTAGGCGTTCCTGTGGTGGCGTCTCGATGACACTCATATCGCGTAGATTGACCAGGGCCATATGCATTGTGCGGGGAATTGGTGTTGCCGTCATCGTGAGCACGTCGATCTCGCTGCGTAACTGCTTGAGCCGTTCTTTGTGGACGACGCCAAATCTCTGCTCCTCGTCCACGATCAGCAGTCCCAGATTGAAGAAGATTACATCCTTTTGCAGCAGGCGATGGGTACCAATTACCACATCGACTTTGCCAAATGCGAGGTCTTCCAATACTTGCTTCTGCTCTTTCTCCGAACGGAAACGGCTTAATAACTCGACGCGCACTGGATAAGCCTTTAAGCGTTCTCGGAATGTATTGTAGTGTTGCAGGGCGAGAATGGTTGTTGGTACAAGCACGGCTACCTGTCGCTGGTCAAGCACGGCTTTGAACGCGGCACGCAGAGCGACCTCAGTTTTCCCATAGCCGACATCACCGCAGACGAGACGGTCCATTGGGCGAGGACGCTCCATATCGGCCTTGACTTCCTCGATTGCGCGCTCCTGATCTGGTGTCTCGTCGTAGGCGAATGCGTCCTCGAGTTCTTGTAGCCACGGTTGCTCCGAATCTGGTGGAAATGCATGTCCCGGTGCGGCCTCACGTGCACTATACAGGCGCAAGAGGTCACGTGCGATATCCTGAACGCCTTCTTTCACCTTTGACTTAGCTCTCGTCCACTCTGTTGTACCAAGCTTGCTTAGCGCAGGGACAGCTTCACCCATACCAATGTAGCGCGTGACGCGATCAAGTTGGTCCGTCGGAATGTACAGGCGATCGGTACCAGCGTAGTGGATAAGCAGGTATTCGCGCTCAACGCCGGTCATGTTCATCTTGACCAGACCCTCAAAACGCCCAATACCGTGCTCCTGGTGTACCACGTAGTCGCCGGGATTGACTTCGGCAAGAAACGATGCTGGCGTGACGGGTTTACGACGTTGCATATTGCGTCGCTTGGACCAACCGAAAATCTCTGTGTCGGTGTAGATGTGCAGGCCAAGAGAAGAGGATTGCCATCCCTCCACCAATTGACCCTGTAGCAGTACCAGTGTGCCCGCGTCGGGCAACTGCATAATGTTTGTGCCCGCACTGACGTGAATAGCCCTTTCACCCAGGATACTCTCGTCGCTTAACACCTCTGCCAGCCGTCGTGCCTGAGCTGTGATGATGACGACACGATCCCGGTTATCAAGTGCTTTGCGACAATCCTGTACAAATGCGCGTAGGCGACCACCATATGAGTTGGCGCTGCTGAATGATGGCATTAAGTGCTCTGTTCCACCCTGCTGGCGTACCTCGAAATCGCCCTCGGCGGCGGAGAGCGCGTCGGCAAACTGGAGTTGCCGGCGTTGTTGAATTTGCGGCTCCAGCGTATTCCAATGGACATGCATGTCGCGCAGGCGGGTTGGGTTTTCGTGCTCCTGCTCCAAGCGCTCCTTTATCTGTTGGGCCTGATCATCGAGTTCGCGTATACGATTTTGAGCATTCGTGAAGTTGTTGAAGACGAGCAGACCATTGGGCGGCAAGTAATCGAGGACGGTCGCCCGGCTATGCAGATAAGGCATAAAGAAAGCGATATCGTCGAAGGAGTGTTTTTGACGCAACTCGTCCAGATTTCGCTTCCAACGCTCCTCTGCGTCACGATTAAGCATGGAACTATCTAGCTCTGCCAGGACCTGTACGGCCTCTGGTCCACGCGTTGGTAGAGCCTCGCGTGCTGGGCCAATGACGCAGGTCGAGACAGGATTTAACGAGCGCTGTGTCTCCTGATCGAAGGTGCGGAGCGACTCTATTTCGTCTCCGAAGAATTCGACACGAATAGGACGTGGTAGTGTTGGTGGGAAGAGATCGACAATACCACCACGGTGGCTAAACTGTCCTGGCTCCTCCACCTCTGCAACAGGGGTATAGCCGAGATTGTAGAGATGTTCCAGCATCATTGTCAGGTCTACCTCTTGCGCCGTTTGCAGCGTAAACAGGCTTGAGGCAAGCTCTTGAGGAGGAATAACAAGCTGTGTTAATACGCGTGCGGAACAGACAATCAGCGGTGTTCGACCCTTTTGTACTAGAGCGATAAGTGCCTGCATACGCTCCTGTGTTGTCGCAGCATTGCTGATAAGCCGCTCATAGGGAAGCGCGTCGCGATCAGGAAGGCACAGTATATCATCGGGTGTTGGCACAAATTGTTTGAGTGTTTCAGTGAGCTGGCTGGCCTGCGTCTCGTCGCCGACGACGTACAGAAGCGGTTGCTTCAGCGTCTGTGCGATTGCAGCTACAATATATGGATGGGCTGCTTCATTAATACCTGTCAGAGCAGGTAGCCCGTCCGCATTGCGAATCTGCTCTAGCAAACGTTTATATTCTGGTCGCTGTATCAACAGCGTAAGGAGTCCCTGTAGGGTCACATCATCCTCCAACAAACACAAATCAGCAATAGTGCAAACCCCTCATGCTTAACCGCATAGGGGTATGAAACGTATTCATTTCTATGATTACCGGCGTAATCATAACGTATCTTTCTACCAGACGCAATATAGTATCTACACGTATCATTCTATCGAAAGGAATGCAATTGCGGCAATTCCCAGTACTAGACCAATAATTTGATACGGAGTGGTCTTCTCGTGATAGGCAAAGACGCCGATAAGCACGGCTCCAATACCTGAAAGCACGGAGAAAAGGACGGCACCTTTGCTCAGTTGTGCGCCGGTCCGCAAGCTAATTAACCACGCAGTATTTGCGGCAACAAAGCCAACAATCGAGAGAATTGCGAATACATATTTACCGCTCACGGCGAACTGTTTTGCTAGTACATCGGCTAACAATTCAAAGACGACGAGGAGCAGGAGATAGTATAACCATTTTGGGGGAAACATAAAAAGCCTTTCTCCTATACTTGATAGTAGGAATTCGCCTTGTCGAGGAATGCATCCGGTTCACGCGACGCTGTGGATACGAGAAGCCTATTCTTTGGACGAACAGCATCCTGCTGGAGGCGCGCCACATCTATCAGAAGACAGGCTTCACACTTATGGAGCAGGAAGCCCATCATAGCTTTGGACACGA